>JAZRKP010000060.1:0-43568 GCA_045646365.1 Clostridia bacterium | reverse complement strand
TGCAAGAATTGTACCTTATAATAAAATTTCTCTTGACCCCTCCGCAATGGTTTTCCATTACGGTCAGGAAATGTTTGAAGGTTTAAAAGCATATATGGGTGCTGATGGCAAAGCTCGTCTTTTCCGCCCTGATATGAACGCTAAAAGAACAAACGCTACAAATAAACGTTTATGCATCCCTCAGCTTCCTGAAGAAGATTTTGTTGAAGCGGTAAGAGCAGTTGTTGAGGTTGATAAGGACTGGATTCCGACAGAAGACGGAACATCACTTTATATCAGACCATTCATTATCGCAACAGACGAATTTTTAGGGGTTGCTCCATCTAAAACATACCTCTTTATTATAATTCTTTCTCCAAGCGGTGCTTACTACGAAAGCGGTCTTGCTCCTGTTGGAATCTGGATTGAAGATGATTATGTAAGAGCGGTTAAAGGCGGTATCGGTTTCGCTAAAACAGGCGGAAACTATGCGGCATCCCTTGCGGCTCAGGTTAAGGCTCACGACGACGGCTATTCACAGGTTCTCTGGCTTGATGGCGTTGAGAGAAAATATATCGAAGAAGTTGGTGCTATGAACATTTTCTTCAAGATTGACGGAAAAATCGTAACACCAATGCTCAGCGGAAGTATCCTTCCTGGTATAACAAGAGACTCTGTTCTTCAGCTTTGCAGAAACTGGGGATTAGAGGTTGAAGAAAGAAAGATAAGCGTTGACGAACTTATCACAGCTCAGAAAGAGGGCAGACTTGAGGAATGTTTCGGAACAGGAACAGCCGCAGTTATCTCCCCTGTTGGTAAGCTTCGCTATAAGGATGATGTTATGCTTATCAATAATAATGAAATCGGCGAAATCAGCCAGAAGCTCTATGATACAATAACAGGTATCCAGTGGGGCAAAATCGAGGACGAAAACAAATGGACACTGCAGGTTTAAGCCGTAAAAGAGTAACAGTTTTCGCAGGGCATTACGGAAGTGGAAAAACCAATATCGCAATCAATTATGCACTGATGCTGTCAAAAGTTTGCGAAAAGGTTTCAATCGCCGATTTGGATATAGTTAATCCGTATTTCAGAACAAAAGATTCCCAGAAAGCCCTCGAAAAAGCGGGAATAAGACTCATTTCTTCAAAATACGCCAACACAAATGTTGACACTCCCGCCCTTCCTGCTGAAGTATATTCCATTTTCGGGGATAAAACAATTTCTGCAGTTATTGATGTGGGTGGTGATGACCGCGGAGCTTTGGCTCTGGGCAGATACGCTCCGTATCTGATAGAAGAAAATGATTATGAAATGCTCTTTGTTATAAATAAATGCAGATTTTTAACAAAGGATGCCGTGTCAACCGTTGAGGTTATGCGCGAAATTGAAACCGCGGCAGGTATTAAATTTACGGGGATTGTCAATAACTCAAACCTCGGCGAGGAAACAACAGTTGAAACCGTTTTAAACTCTGTTGCATACGCCGAAGAGGTTTCAAAACTGACAAACCTTCCCGTGAAAATGACAACAGTAAAAAACTCACTTGAAGATGAACTTAAAGACAAAATAAATAATATTGTGCCACTCGACCTTTATGTAAGGCAGTCGTGGCTTAAGGAGGAGAAATAATGGCAAAGGTTACATTCAATGAAAATTTGTGTAAGGGTTGCGGACTTTGCGTAACAGCGTGTCCTAAAAAGATAGTTGTGCTCAAAGATACATTAAACGCCAAGGGCTACAGCCCGGCGGGTGTAACAAACCCTGACGATTGTATAGGTTGTGCATTTTGTGCGACTATGTGTCCCGACTGCGTTATAACAGTCGAGAAATAGGTGAAATTTGTGATAAACACGAGCAGGCTTCACGACTCGGCGTATTCGGAATACGCCTTCGCATTTGCCTGTCGGTTTCTCATCAAATTTCCCGCTATTTCTAAAGTGTGGCGAGATTTTCCCCGACCGCTCGGAAAAAATTTCCCACTATTTCTTCCAAAATATGTCGGAAGAAATCCTCAAAACAAATTTTATAAGGAGAATAATAAAATGAGTGAAAAAGTTTTAATGAAAGGTAATGAAGCTTTGGCAGAAGCTGCCATAATGGCAGGTTGCCATCATTACTTTGGTTATCCTATCACCCCTCAGACAGAAGTTGCGGCATATATGTCAAAAAGACTTCCTAAAATTGAGGGTGGCGTATTTTTACAGGCAGAGAGTGAAGTTGCGGCAATCAATATGGTTATGGGTGTTGCGGCAACAGGTAAAAGAGTTATGACATCATCTTCAAGCCCCGGTATTTCTTTAAAGGGCGAAGGTATTTCATACATAGCAGGTTGTGACCTTCCTGCGTTAATCGTTAATGTTCAGCGTGGTGGCCCTGGTCTTGGTGGTATTCAGCCCAGCCAGTCTGACTATACTCAGGCAACAAAAGGTCCGGGACACGGCGATTTCAGACTTATTGTTTTAGCACCTGCATCTGTTCAGGAAATGGTTGATATGACATTTAAGGGATTTGAGCTTGCTGATAAGTATCAGATGCCTGTAATGCTTTTATCTGACGGAACAATGGGTCAGATGATGGAACCTGTTTCTCTTGAAGCAGAAGAAGTTAAAAAGTATGACAAGCCGTGGGCACTCACAGGAACAAAAGGTGAAAGAAAGCCTAATATCGTAAATTCACTTTACTTAAAGGCGGACGAGCTTGAAAAGGTGAACTTTGAAAGATACGAAAGATATGCAACAATCGAAAAGGAAGAGGCTCTCTGGGAAGAATACTTAATGGATGATGCACAGGTTTGTATCGTTGCATTTGGTGTTGCTGCGAGAGTTTCCAAGAATGCCATAGATGCTGCAAGAGCGAAGGGTATAAAGGTTGGTATGATAAGACCGATTACACTCTGGCCATTCCCGAAAGAAGTGCTTTTAAAGGCTGCTGATAAGGTTAATAAGTTCATTTCTGTTGAGCTTAATATGGGACAGATGAAGGATGATATTGAACTTGCAATCCGTTGCAAGAAGGATGTTCTTCTCTGTAACAGAACAGGCGGAATGATTCCGACAGTTGAGAATGTTCTCGACAAAATTGATGAAGCAATAGGAGGTAATAAATAATGGCTATCGTATTTGAAAAACCGAAGGGTTTAACTGATGTACCGCTCCATTATTGTCCGGGCTGTACACATGGTATAATCCACAGATTAGTTGCAGAAGCTTTGGACGAACTCGGTGTTACGGGCAGAGCAATCGGTGTTGCTCCTGTTGGATGTTCAGTTTTTGCATATAATTATTTTAATTGTGATATGGTTCAGGCGGCTCACGGCCGTGCTCCGGCTGTTGCAACAGGTGTTAAGCGTTCTGACCCGAATAATATCGTATTCACATATCAGGGTGACGGCGACCTTGCCGCAATCGGAACAGCTGAAACTGTTCACAGTGCTGCAAGAGGCGAAAATATTACTGTTATCTTCGTAAACAATGCAATTTACGGTATGACAGGCGGACAGATGGCTCCAACAACTCTTCCTGGACAGGTTACTCAGACATCTCCTTACGGAAGAGATACTGAAAAGGTTGGATTCCCTGTTAAGGTTTGTGAAATGCTTTCTCAGGTTGACGGTGCAACATATCTTGAAAGAGTTGCAGTTAACAATGTTAAGAATGTTAAGGCTGCTAAAGCTGCAATCAAAAAGGCGTTCCAGAATCAGATTGAAGGCAAGGGCTTCTCTTTAATCGAAGTATTGTCAACTTGTCCGACAAACTGGGGTATGACTCCTGAAAACTCAATCAAGTGGCTTGAAGAGAATATGATGCCTTATTATCCGCTTGGAGTATATAAGGATAAAACAGCAGCTGGGGAGGAAAAATAAAATGAATAAAGAAATACTTATAGCAGGTTTCGGCGGTCAGGGAATTTTGTTTTCAGGTAAATTCCTGGCTTATGAAGGCTTGATAGATGGCAAAGAAGTTTCATGGCTCCCGTCATATGGTCCCGAAATGAGAGGCGGTACTGCGAACTGCAGTATTATTATAAGTGATAACAAAATCGGCTCACCAATAGTTGATAAGCCTGATGTTTTAATCGCTATGAATGCACCGTCTTTCGATAAATATATCTCTGAGGTTAAGGCTGGCGGACAGGTTTTCGTTGATAGTTCGCTTATTGATGCAAAAACTGACAGAGATGATATTGAGGCTTACTATATCCCTGCAACAAAACTTGCGGCAGAGGAAGGCTTAACAGGTCTTGCAAATATGATTATTTTAGGTCTTTTCATTAAGAAATCAGACATTATGCCATACGAAAATATTGAAAAGGCAATGAGAAAAGTTGTATCCGCTAAAAAGGAAAAGCTTTTTGACCTTAATATGAAAGCGGTTGCTTTAGGATATAACTACGAGGCGTAATTTTAGATTTAATTATTATACTTAAAAGAAGGAGGAACTTTTATGAACGATCAGATTAAGGATATTGGGATGCGTTTGGCGTCTCTCCGTGATGATATGGAAATTTCACAGCAGGAAATGGCAGAAAAGCTGGGCGTTGACATAGAAACTTACTGTGCTTATGAAAAAGGAGATATGGACTTCTCTTTCAGCGTAATTTATAAAGCGGCAGAAATTTTGGGTGTTGATGTTCTGGACTTGATTTCGGGGAGTGCACCGACTATTTCAATGTGCTGTATGGTTAAAAAAGGTAAGGGCTACAGCGTAAAGCGTGACGATGAATATGATTATAAGCATCTTGCGTACACATTCAGAAACAAAAAGTCAGAGCCGTTTTTAGTAACCATCAAACCTGATGATAAAACACCGGTTATGCACGGACACGAAGGACAGGAGTTTAATTATGTCATATCAGGGAAAATGATGCTCTATATTGGGGATATTTCCTATGAATTATCAGAAGGCGACAGTGTTTATTTCGATTCAAGTGTTCCTCATGCAGAGGTTGCTCTTGGAGATAAAGAAGCACAGTTTATCGCCGTTGTGGTGAAATGACACGAAATTTTGAGGTGAAATAAATGGCAATATATGAAAAATTTGTCGGCGCTTCAAGAGATGACTTTATCTCTTTAAAAGATGCGCAGAAAAATTATAAACTATCATACAGCGATGACTTTAACTTCGCTTATGATGTAATCGACGAGCTTGGAACAACAAAGCCTGATAAGCTTGCAATGGTTTGGGTTTCAAAAAACGGAGATGAAAGAAGATTTACTTTCCGTGATATGATGCTTTATTCCAATAAAGCGGCAAACTATTTCAATTATATGGGAATCAAAAAGGGCGACAAGGTTATGCTCGTTCTTAAAAGAAGTTATTACTTCTGGTTCTGTATCTTAGGACTTCATAAAATTGGCGCGGTTGTTGTTCAGGCAACTAATATGCTTAAGGCAAAGGACTATGTTTATCGCTGTAATGTTGGTAAAATCAAAGCGGTTGTTGTAACAGGCGACGGTATGGAAACAGAATACTTTGACGAGGGCGGTGACCAGTACGAGACAATCGAGAAGAAGTTCGTTCTCGGTCATAAGAATGCAGGACCGGACTGGATTGATTTTGAGCAGGGCTTTGAACTTGCAAACTCAGACTGGCAGAGACCAACGGGGGATGCGGCGGTTAAGGCTGATGATATGATGCTTATGGCGTTTTCGTCAGGAACTTCCGGCTATCCGAAAATTATAACTCATAACTTTAAATATCCGCTTGGACATATTATGACAGGTGTTTTCTGGCACAGAGTTGTTGACGGTGGTCTGCATTTTACAATTTCGGACACAGGCTGGCTTAAATCCCTCTGGGGTAAAATTTACGGTCAGTGGTTCGGGGAAAGTGCTGTTTTCGTTTACGACTTTGAGAAGTTTGACGGTGCAGACATTTTGAGTAAGCTTGAAAAATATAAGGTTACAACATTCTGTGTTCCGCCAACTATGTATAGAATGATGCTTGAAAACGATGTTAAAAAGTATGACTTATCGAGTCTTACCCATTGTTGCACAGCAGGGGAAGCTCTTAATCCTGAAATCTATAATAAGTGGCTTGATGCAACAGGTCTTAAAATTTATGAGGGATTTGGACAGACAGAAACAACTCTCTGTATCGCAACTATCTATCCGTGGTCAGAGCCGAATCCGGGGGCAATCGGATTCCCAGTTCCGGGGTATGATGTGCATATCTTAGGCGATGACGGAGAGTCTTGTCCAAGAGGTGCGACAGGTGAAATCTGTATCAGAGTTTTGAGTGAGATGCGTAAAACCTGCGGTCTTCTTGACACATATAATTTCAGTGAGGAAGATACTAAAAAAGCTCTTCACGACGGTTTTTATCACACAGGTGACACGGCTTATCGTGATGAAAAGGGAACATTCTGCTATGTGGGCAGAAACGACGATGTTATCAAATCGTCAGGTTACAGAATCGGACCGTTTGAAATTGAGAGCGTGCTTTTAGAACACGCTGCAGTTAAAGAGGTTGCAGTAACAGGTGTTCCTGACCCGATAAGAGGATTTGCGGTTAAAGCGACAATCGTGTTAAATGATGGCTTTGAGGGAACAGACGAGCTTACAAAAGAGCTTCAGAAATATGTTAAGGATAACACGGCTCCGTATAAATATCCGAGAGTTGTTGAATATGTTGAAGCACTTCCTAAAACCTTTAACGGTAAAATCAGAAGAAGTGAAATCAGAGATAATGATGCTTCAAAATAAGAGTTAATAAATAGAAAACCCTGTTTTGCATAGTGCAAAACAGGGTTTTGAAATTTAAAGTATTAGTAATTTTCAGCGTGGATTTCAAAGTAGCTCTTTGGATGAGCACAAGTCGGGCAGATTTCAGGAGCCTTTGTTCCAACAATGATATGACCGCAGTTACGGCATTCCCAAACCTTAACTTCGCTCTTTTCAAATACCTGAGCAGTTTCAACATTCTTAAGGAGCGCTCTGTAACGCTCTTCGTGGTGCTTTTCAATAGCAGCAACGAGACGGAATTTTGCAGCCAGTTCAGGGAACCCTTCTTTTTCTGCAGTTTCAGCAAATCCTGCATACATATCTGTCCATTCGTAATTCTCTCCGTCAGCAGCAACACCTAAATTCTGTGCAGTGTCGCCAAGACCGTTTAACTCTTTGAACCAAAGCTTTGCGTGTTCCTTTTCGTTATCAGCAGTCTTTAAAAATAAAGCGGCAATCTGTTCGTAGCCTTCCTTTTTTGCAACAGATGCGAAATATGTGTATTTGTTTCTTGCCTGAGATTCGCCTGCAAATGCGATTTCAAGATTTTTTTCTGTCTGTGTTCCAGCGTATTTTGACATAATAAATTCCTCCGTTTTATATAAATTTGGGGTAAAACTACCTTTTTAAATTATATCATTATCTTTTTTTGATGTCAATATTCTCTTTTACATAAATTTTTCATATAATTTAGTATATGATTTTCAAGGAGGAATATATTTTGAAGAAAATTGGATGGATACTTGCGATTTGTATTGCAGTTGTAACTGTTATGAGCGGTTGTAAGAAAGCGGATGGGACGAAAAGCGATAACTATGAAATAGGACCTGACAGAATTCCGTCTGTATCCTTTGTTTTGGGCGACAGGGAACAGACGGGATTTGAAGAAAAAGAGGGGGTAATGAAATATACATATAAGACTGACGAAGAGGGGTATATGGATATTTATGAATATATGTCCTATTTAATTGATAACTGCGGAGGAGTTGTTACGGTTGCATTAAACGAGGGAAAAGAGGGCGAGTGTGAGATAGCAATGGAGTCTGAAGAGAGCGGTTATGCAGTGAAAATGGGATTTGAATATGAGCCTGACGGATACAGTATTACTATAAGCCGTGTGGCAGGCAAAATAAAAACAGATGTGTAAAAAATACACATCTGTTTTATTTTAATTATTTATTAGCTATGTTTTCCCAGCTTCCTGCACTTTTATATGCCTTGTAAATGCTGACAATGAGAAGTGCCAGGATTGGGAAGAAAATCATTCCGATAAGTCCCATAATTTCGTTTCCAACATAGATGCTTACGAGAGTTATAATCGGGTGAAGTCCAAGCTGAGAACTCATAACACGGGGACTTAAAACCTGTCTCACAACGAACACAATAGTTTGTAATATAAGGATAACTATTGCAAAAACTATGTTTTCCTGAGTAATCAGGGTTATTATTGCGAAAGGAATAAGGATAATTCCCGAGCCGAGGATAGGCAGAGAATCAACAATGCCTATTATAATTGCCCAGACAATGGCATATTCAATGTCAATTATCCAAAAGGTCACGGCGACCAAAAGTGCGGTTATGGACGACAGGATAACCTGAGATTTTATATATCCGACAAATCCACTCCATGCAGTATCCTTAAGGTATCTGAAGGCGGATAGTGTTTTTTCGGGAATTGCTTCCCTGAAAAAATTCATAACCGAATCGTAGTCCTTTATGAAAAAGAAAACCGACAGAAACAAAATAAGGATAAAAAACAGAACAGACGGAACTGATGCTGCGAAATTGGTTGCATAGTTGATTGCGCTGTCTGTAAGCTTTGGAGTGTATGAGTTTATAGAGAAGTCGGAATTGTTTATGAAATCGCCCATAGCATTTGTAAGAGACGGAGCTATATTTTCAAGCTTGTCATAAAGAATTAAAAGTGTCTCTTTAAACTGCTCCAGTGTTTCAGGTAAAATGCCGATAAAACTCCGTATCTGCGTATAAAGATAGTATACTGAAAAGCCAATAACAGCACCGATAGCCAAAAGGATAAGAGTGAAAATCGCTATGGAGCTGACCCCACGATTTATATGGAGCTTTGCAGACAGAAATTCAACGATTTTGTGAAATGGTGCGGCTATTGCAAATGCAAGGATAAAAGGCATAAACAAAGTCAAAAGGGCAGGGAGAAAGTATACAACAACTGCTATGCACGCAGTTATGTACGCATATTTTATATATTTGGTGTATCTGTCAGGTTGCATACAAATTTCCCCTTTCAAATGATAATTACGCCAGTAATTTCTTTATAATTTCATAGCCGTCAGGAACATATATTCCTGTCTTTTCGGCGTCTGCTTCTGTGTATCTGATATCTTTTGCAGGCTTTACATCTGTGCTTTTGAAAATAAGGTAAGGCACAGCGTCCCGAGTATGAGTCTTGATTGCAAGAGGTGTCGGGTGGTCAGGCATAACAAGGATTGAATATTCTTCTTTATCCTCTTCAAGAGCGTTAATAATTGGTCCAACAATTTTTTCGTCTATAAGCTCGATTGACTTAACCTTGTTTTCGATTTCACGACGATGTCCTGCCTCGTCAGCACCCTCAAGGTGAACATAAACAAAGTCAGCACCATTTCTTAAAGCGTTAATTGCGGCGTCTGCTTTACCGTCAAAGTTTGTGTGAACTGTTCCTGTTGCACCCTCAACATCAATAACATCAAGTCCTGCACATTTGCCGATTCCTTTTATAAGGTCAACGGCGGAGATAACAGCTCCTGAAAGACCGAATTTATCCTTGTATAAATCGAGGTCAGGCTTTGTTCCGTTCCCCCAAATCCAGATAGAGTTTGCAGGATGCAGTCCTCTTTCAATTCTCTTGAGGTTGACAGGGTGGTTTTTAAGGATTTCGTGGCTCTTCTTCATAAGATTAAGTATAATCTCATTTTCAGGAAGATATTCACGGATTTTTCTGTCAGATATATCGTGAGGCGGAGTGAGAGAGAATTTATTTTCTCTGTTGTGCCAAACGAGAAGGTGACGGTAGCTTATACCGCTGAAAAATTCGTATTCCTCGGTTTTAAGAGCCTCGTTAACGGCCTCGATAAGAATTTTTGCTTCCTCGGTTGAAATTTCGTCAGAACTGTAATCAACCATAGTCTTATCCTCGTAATTCTCTTCGTCGGAGAGAGTAACGAGGTTTGTTCTGAATGTGGTGTCAGTGAGCTCCAATTCAACATTCATACTCATCGCCTCAAGCGGAGAGCGACCTGTATAGTAAATCTGCGGGTCATAGCCGAAAACTGCAAGGTTAGCAACATCACTTCCGGGAGGAAGATTTTCAGGAACAGTTTTAGCCATTCCAAGCTCACCCATAGAAGCGAGTCGGTCAATATTTGGTTTGTTTGCCGCTTCAAGAGGTGTTTTTCCTGAAAGTTCAGGAACAGGTGTATCTGCGGCACCATCACATAAAACAACTATGTATTTCATAAAAATCCAGCCTTTCAAATATCCCGATTATAATAATGCTTTGCGGGATATATTTTTATACAAAATAATAACAAATGAATTATATAAAATATTATAATGGAATCCTGCAGATTTGTCAATTTTTTTGAAAAATTTATCCTATAAAAATAGACAGAAAATTTGAATAAAAATGTTGCATTTTAAACAATTAAGTGTTATAATGATAGTGTATATTAGTGTAATTATGCCCGGGAGGTTAAAAATATGCAAAATAGAATTTTTCAAAATACCTGTAATCAGCTCAGAAAGGAGATAGACCGCCGTATTGGTATTATGGATGAAAACGGAGCGGTTATCGCCTGCAGTGATGAGATGAAAATCGGACAGGTTAATGACCAGGTTTCGAGTATATGCTTAGGAAGTGAGCCTAAAGCTTCTTATGGCTATACATATAAAAAGATTGAAACCTATAACAAAATCGAGTATTTTGTTTTCTGTGAGGGTGAGGACGAGCTTGCAAGATGCTATTGCGCTATTTTGGGAACTCATTTTACAACTCTTAAACAGTATTATGACGAGAAGTACGATAAAAACAGCTTTGTGAAGAATATAATTCTTGATAATATTCTTCCCGGTGATATTTTATACAGAAGCCGTGAGCTTCGTTTGAGCCTTGATGCAAAGCGTCATGTGTTCCTTGTCAGATGCCATAAAAATTCTGATGTTTCAATCGTTGATATTCTTCTGGGAATGTTCCCTGACAAAATCAGAGACTTTATAATCAGAATTGATGACAGAGATGTGGCGGTTGTCAGAGAGGAAAGAGAAGACGAAAATATTGATGTTATGCAAATCGCTAATGAAATAAGGGATACCATCGGTGTTGAGGGTATGGTTAAGGTTTCTGTTGGTGTTTCAACTCTTGCGGAAAATATTCAGGAACTCTCAAAGGCATACAGAGAGGCAAGAATCGCTCTTGAAGTTGGTAAGGTTTTTGACACAGAAAAGAATGTTATTAGCTATGATAACCTTGGAATAGGCAGACTTATTTATCAGCTTCCGACAACTCTTTGTGAGCTTTTCTTAAATGAAGTTTTGAAGAAGGAATCCATAGATGTTATGGACAGCGAGACAATCTACACTATTCAGAAGTTCTTTGAAAATAACCTCAATGTTTCAGAAACTTCAAGAAAACTTTTCGTGCATAGAAACACTCTGGTATACAGACTTGATAAAATTAAAAAGCTGACGGGGATTGACCTCCGTGAATTTGATGATGCAATAACCTTTAAAGTTGCTATGATGGTTAATAAATATCTCAAATCTCAGAATAACGAATTATAATCCGGAGCAGATATATGATTGAATTTAAAAATGTTACGAAGATATACGACGAGAGCGAAGTCAAGGCTCTTGATAATGTATCTTTTAAAGTTGAAAAGGGTGAGTTTGTGTTTCTGGTTGGTCCGTCAGGGGCGGGAAAATCAACCATAACAGAGCTGATAATTAAAGAAGAACTTATGACAAGCGGTGAAATTATTATTAACGGTCAGGAACTTTCAAAGCTTCCGAATAAGAAAATTCCTTATCTTCGCCGTAATATCGGTATGGTTTTTCAGGATTTCAGACTTCTCCCAGGCAGAACGGTTTATGAAAATGTTGCTTTTGCAATGCAGGTAACGGGGGCGTCGGGAAGAGCTATAAAGCGTAATGTTCCTGGTGTTTTGAATATGGTTGGGCTTTCGCATAAGGCGAATATGACTCCTGACCAGTTATCGGGTGGAGAACAGCAAAGAGTTTCTCTGGCAAGAGCAATGGTTAATCATCCGCCAATTATAATTGCGGACGAGCCAACGGGAAATCTTGACCCGGATAATGCACAGGAGATTATGAACTTGCTTGATGATATAAATAAAAAGGGGACAACAATGATTGTTGCAACCCATGCGAAAAATTTTGTTGATGATATGCAGAAGCGTGTTCTTGCAATAGAACACGGTCAGCTTGTCCGTGACGAGGAAAAAGGAGCGTACGGATATGAAGCCTAGGGATTTTAAGTATTTTTTCAAAAGCGGAATTTCGGGCATAATGTCCAACTGGCTTATGAGCCTTGCGTCTGTGTCAATAGTTGTTGCATCCTTGTTCATTCTTGGGATTTTTATAATTCTCGGCGTGAATCTGACAGCGGTGAGCGAACAGATTGAAGAGCAGTGTCAAATCAATGTTTTTGTTCCAAGAAATGCAACCGATGCGGAATTTAAGGCTGTGGGCGAAAAGCTCGGTAAAATTGAATATGTTAAAAGTGTGAAATATTACACAAAGGAAGAACGATACAGCGATTTTAAGGAAGCGCGATATAAAGATGATGACGAGGCTATTGCGGCATTTGAAAACGATAATCCGCTGAGAGACGCCTGTGTTCTGACCTTGGAAAATCCCGAAAATGCGGCGGCGGTTATAAAAGCGGCTGAAAAAGTTGAGGGAGTTGAGGAGGTTAAGAACAGTCTTGACCTTATCAATAAGGTTATGTCAATAACCAGCGTCGTTAAAACTGCAACAATATGGCTCGTTGTGTTGCTTTTGATAATTGCAGTATTTATTATTTCAAACACCATAAAAATCGGCTTGTTTGCAAGACGAAAAGAAATAAATATTATGAAATATGTTGGCGCAACAAACTGGTTTATCAGATGGCCATTCATAGTTGAGGGAATGCTTTTGGGATTCATTGGCTCTTTGTTCTCAGCAACGCTTATAATTATGGTCTATGAAGCAATTTATCCGGGAATGTCAGGATTTTTTGGCTCTATAAGAGTTGTTCCCGTTTCCGGAGTGTATAACTACATCGTATGGTGGTTTATGGGGATTGGTGTTCTTATTGGGATGGTTGGAAGTTATACTTCAATCAGGAAATACCTCAAAGTTTAAAAATAGGATGGTGTTTTAATGAACAGAACTGTTGTTCGGGTGGTTGCACTATTCATTGCAGCTGCATTGTTTTTCAGTATAATTGCTCTTGGCGTAGGTTATGTATTTGCGGCAAATGAGCAAGCTCAGATTGATGCTTCGAACGAGAAGATTAAACAGCAAAATGATAAAATTAAAGACATCAATAAAAAGCAGGAATTGACAGCGGAAAATATGGAAGCACTGAAAAAAGAAACTGTTGGGATTCAGGCGCAGATTGATGCTAAAAATGCGGAAATTTCAAAAACTGCTGAAAAACTCAGAAAAGCCCAGGCTGACCTTGATAACGCAAAAAGGAAGTCGGATGAGCAGTATTCTGCTTATAAAGAGCGGTTTCGTATAATGTGCGAAGAGGGGACAGTTTCTTATGTTGCAATGATTTTCGCCTCGGATAGCCTTATGGATTTTCTGAATAATATCGAGATTGCAAAAGAAATCTCGGATTATGATAAGCAAATCTATGATGAAATGAAGGAATCTGAGCGGAAGATTACTGAACTCAAAACAGAAATCGAAGCGACAAAGAAGAAACAGGAAGACGAAAAAGCGGTTCTTGATAAACAGAAGAGTCAGCTCTCTGCTAAACAAAATGAACTTGAAAGGGCTAAAAAAGCCTTGCAGTCCGATGTGGCGGCGGCACAGAGAATTATTGACGAAGAATACAGAAAACAAGCGGCGTTAAAAGCGCAGATGTCAGGTCAGCTCAGTAAGTCGGGCGACGGAACGAATTTTTCCGGAGCGTTTATCTGGCCAACACCAAGCTGCACATATATAACATCACACTTTGCTCCGCAAAGAGTTAATCCTGTGACGGGAAAATTGAGACCGCACACAGGAACTGATATAGGTGCTCAGTATGGTGCACAAATTATTGCGGCGGCAGGCGGAACAGTTAAATTTGCAGGCTGGAACGGCGGTTATGGTAACTGTGCAATTATTGACCACGGTGGCGGTGTTTCAACCCTTTATGCACATATGAGTTCAATAAGTGTTTCAGCAGGTCAGTATATTTCGGCAGGCGGAGCAGTAGGAAAAGTTGGCTCAACGGGGAATTCGACAGGACCGCATCTCCATTTTGAAATTTTGATAAATGGAACGGCTGTTAACCCTATGCAGTATTTTTAAAATTAAAAAGCATATACTTAAATAGAGCGTGTTGGGGGAATGCTCCACACCCGCTCTATTTGCTTTTGATAAGACGAGGTGAACAATATGGATTTTGAAGAAAATCAGGATATAAAAAATGAGTCGGAAGAAGAAATAACGGAAATTTCTTTGAGTGATGAGGCGGAAATCACAGAAATTCCCGAAGAAGAAAAAGGAAAAATAAAAACATCTACGGCGGTTTTTGTTGTCGCGCTGGCAATCCTTGTGACCTTGACGGTTTCGGTTGTTGGAACAATATTTATTATGACCAGACTGGGGTTTAACACCCTTGGTTTGAGCTATGAAAACTGGGATAAACTTAAATGGGGTATTTCTTCGGTTAAGGAAATGTACTATGAAGATATTGACGAAGATGATATTGTTGACGGTGCGTTAATGGGTATTTCTGTGGCACTTGACGAATATTCTATGTATATGCCCTCTGACAGTGCTGAGGAGTTTATGGAATCGGTCAATGCGGAAAACTATTGCGGAGTTGGTATGCATATATACAGCGACACGATAAACGACAGAGTGCTTGTTTTGTCAACCCTCCCAGACTCCCCTGCGGAAAAGGCTGGTCTTAACTATCTGGATATAATAAAAGCAGTTGACGGAGAAGATGTGGGAGCAGATGTCGATAAAGCTTCATCGCTTCTTATGGGCGAAGAGGGTACAGAGGTTGTCGTTACGGTTATAAAAGCTATTGGCGAGGGTGTTTACGAAGAAAATCCAAGAGAAATAAAAATCGTCAGAGCAGAGATAAAACAGGATGTTGTTACGGCGAAAATTATCAAGGATAATATCGGGTATATAAAAGTTACAAAGTTTGGACTCGAAACATATAATTCGTTTATAAGTGAGTTTAATCGTCTTAATGAGAAGGGTATGGAAAAGCTTATCCTTGACCTTCGTGATAATCCGGGCGGATATTTTAACACTGCAACCCTTATTGCGGAAATTTTCCTTGAGGAAGATGATTTGATAATAAGTACAAAGGACAGTAAGGGGCATATGACTGAGTTCAGAGCCTCTGCAGACGGAGTGGACACTGAAATTGTTATCTTGTGTAACGAAAATACGGCGAGTGCATCCGAGGTCCTGATTGCGGCACTTCGTGATAACGGTAAGGCAAAAGTGGTTGGAACAAAAACATACGGCAAGGGCGTAACGCAGAGTATGGTGCCTTATTATGACGGAAGTATGTTCAAAATAACAGATACAAGATATTATACTCCGGATGGAATTTCCATTGATAAAGAGGGAATTAAACCTGATATTATTGTGGAGAATACAAAGGACGGCAAAGATGCTCAACTTGAAACCGCAATAAAGGAATTGAAGTAGGTTTTGAAAGTCGGCATAGTTTCAGGGTGCTTAAGAGAAAAGAAGAGACGATTTTTTAAACGAATAAGTGTGTGCGAAATTGAGGAAGGACTCATAGTAGCAGAACTTCCGTATTCTTCTGATAAACTGGCGGAAATCAACAGTGAAAAGAGAAAAAAGCTTATTCAAAAGGCAGAAAAAATTTTAAGAAGAAATGAAACAGAGAAAATTTTGATAGCGAATGAACTTAAAGATTGTCCGTTTGGAATAGCAGATGTGTTCTTTCGGTTTGCACCATGTGTTGTAAGATTGGTGGCGGAAAGGTTTAAGGTTGACTTTCCCGTCAATCTCTATATTAAACAAAAGACTCCCGATAAACGCACGGAATTTATCATAAGAAAGATGATCTATGATACGGCGGGGATAGGAATTGTAAGCGATAATTTTGCAGTATCGCGGGAAATTGCAGAGAGAATAATGGCTGAATTTGGAGCATATACTGAAATTTACGGGTATGAAACTAATCCCAGCGATGGAATAACAGTTTTTCCTGATTCGGGAGAAATTATGGTTTTGGGTAAATGGAAACTGGAAAATTTTACGGCGGAAATTGAAACTTACGGCTATGGTGTGGATAGTATTGAACTGTATCAGGCAAGGAATAACGATTTTGATAAGATTGTGATTAAAGATTGCCAATGCGGAAAAAATAAGTTGACATTAGAGCGAAAATGATATATAATATAATGGTATGTGTGTAAAATGTGCATATATAATTTGGAAATGTCCAAGTTAGTTAATTATAGGGGGAAGTAAAATGGCTAAACAGGTTATGCTTACAGTTGAAGGCTTGCAGAAGCTTGAAGAAGAGCTTGAATATTTAAAAACAATAAAACGCAAAGAGGTTGCGGAAAAAATTAAGGAAGCCCGTGGATTCGGTGATTTGTCTGAAAATGCCGAATATGATGAGGCAAAGAATGAACAGAATCAGGTTGAAAGCCGTATAATTGACCTTGAAAATATGCTCAAAAATGCGGTTGTTATCGACCAGGATGAAGTTGAAATTGATAAGGTTGGTATCGGAACAAGAGTTAAGGTTTATGATGTTGAATTTGATGAGGAAATCGAATATAGCATCGTTGGCTCAACCGAGGCTGACCCTGATAAAAATAAAATTTCAGATGAATCTCCTGTCGGGAAGGCTATTCTCGGTAAAAAAGCAGGGGATGAGGTTGAGGTAAGCACTCCGACAGGAGCAAGCTTTGTCCTTAAAATTCTTGAGATAAATAAGTAAGTAAGGAGAGATTGCTTTGAACGAAAATAATACACAGGAAAAACAGCAGGTTCAGGACTTAAAAGAAATTCTTAAAATCAGAAGAGATAAGCTTTCCGAACTTCAGGAAGCAGGGATGGATCCTTTCGAAATTACTAAATTCGAAAGAACTCATACTGCAGCGCAGATTAAAGATAACTATACCGAAGAGGAACACGAGCTTACGAAACGGGGTTCCGATGAGGTGGAAATTATACAGGCAAAAATATCTGATTTGAATGGTCAGAATGTTATTGTCGCTGGTAGAATTATGTCAAAACGCGGTATGGGTAAAGTTGGTTTTCTCCATATTGCTGATGTGACAGGCCAGATTCAGCTCTTTGTTAAAAAGGATATTCTCGGTGAAGATGAATATAATCGTTTCAAGAAGCTTGATATTGGTGATATTGTTGGTGCTGAGGGCGAAGTTTTCACAACTCAGACAGGTGAAATTTCTATTAGAGTAAATAAAGTTACTCTTCTTTCAAAATCACTCCAGCCGTTGCCTGAAAAGTTCCACGGTATGACAAATACCGACCTTCGTTATCGTCAGAGATATGTTGACCTTATTATGAATGCAGATGTAAAGGATACATTCATTAAGCGTTCCAAGATTATTTCTGCTATCAGAAGATATCTTGACGGGCAGGGATTCCTTGAAGTTGAAACACCTATGCTCGTTTCAAACGCAGGTGGTGCAGCTGCAAGACCATTTGAAACTCATTTTAATGCTCTTGACGAAGATTTCAAACTTCGTATTTCTCTTGAGTTGTACTTAAAAAGACTTATCGTTGGTGGACTCGAAAAGGTTTATGAAATCGGAAGAGTGTTCCGTAATGAAGGCCTTGACACAAGACATAACCCGGAATTTACTCTTATGGAATTATATCAGGCATATACTGATTACCACGGTATGATGGATCTTACAGAAAAGCTTTATCGCCATGTTGCTATGGAAGTCCTTGGCACAACTAAAATTGTATACAACGGTATTGAGATGGATCTCGGAAAGCCATTTGAAAGAATTACAATGGTTGATGCTGTTAAAAAATATTCAGGTGTTGACTTTAACGAAATCAATTCTGTTGAAGAGGCACGGGCAGTTGCGAAAGAGCATCATGTTGAATATGAAGAACATCATCAAAAAGGTGATATCCTTAACCTCTTCTTTGAGGATTTTGTTGAAGAACACCTTCTTCAGCCGACATTTGTTATGGATCATCCGATTGAGATTTCACCTCTTACCAAGAAAAAGCCAGGATGTCCTGGACATGTTGAGCGTTTTGAGTTCTTTATGAACGGTTGGGAAATGGCGAATGCTTATTCTGAGCTAAATGACCCAATCGACCAGAGAGAGCGCTTTAAAGCACAGGAGGCTCTTTTGGCACTTGGTGATGAGGAGGCAAACACCACAGATGAAGACTTCATGAGAGCACTTGAAATCGGTATGCCTCCAACGGGTGGTATCGGGTTTGGTATAGACAGAATGTGTATGCTTCTTACAGATTCTGCCGCAATTCGCGATGTACTCCTGTTCCCGACAATGAAGCCACTTGATAAATAATTTGGCTTAACAGTGCGGTTTTTACGGCATTAAGACTACAAAAAAATACGATTTACGAAAGAATTTACGAAAAATGACCTCTTGCGAGTCCGCAAGAGGTCATTCGCTTATTTGTTTTTAATTCTGCATTTAAAGTATTTGTGTAAAACACTTATTCCTATATAGGAAAAATAACTTGATTTTTTATATGTAAAATTTATTGATAAATTTCCTATAATGTGATATAATATATGAGTAATAACAAAAGGAGTCATATATATGAAATATTTATCGGTATCTGATTTTGCTAAAAGGTGGAATTTAACTGATCGTAGCGTAAGAAAGTATTGTGCGGATGGTAAAATTCCCGGGGCTTTTTTAACGGGTAAAACATGGAATATACCTGAGGATAGTGAGAAACCTTTTCGCATAAAGAGAAAATCAAATAAACCTAAATCGTTGCTTGATATATTAAAGGAACAGAAGGAATGCAGACTTTCGGGAGGTATTTATCATCGAATACAGATAGATCTGACATATAACTCGAATCATATTGAAGGCAGTCGCCTTACTCATGATCAAACACGATACATTTTTGAAACCAATACAATTGGCATAACGGATCAAAGTGTAAAGGTTGACGATATAATAGAAACTGCTAATCACTTTAAATGTATAGATTCTATTATTGATAATGCTAAATACCAATTGTCGGAAAAATATATAAAAGAATTACATTATATTTTAAAAGCCGGCACCAGTGATAGCCGAAAGGACTGGTTTGCTGTTGGAGAGTATAAAAAATTGCCGAATGAAGTTGGTGGAATGGATACAGTTCTTCCTGAAAAAGTTCATGAGGAAATCAGAAAATTATTAGACGCATATCATGCAAAAAAAGAAATTACTATTGATGATATAATTGATTTTCATGTTAAATTTGCGCGTATTCATCCTTTCCAGGACGGTAATGGTCGTGTAGGCAGACTTATAATGTTCAAAGAATGCTTGAAAAACAATATTATACCATTTATAATAGATGAAGAACACAAGCTGTATTATTATCGTGGACTTAAAGAATGGGAGAACGAAAAAGGTTATCTTCGGGACACTTGTCTTTCTGCTCAAGATGATTTTTATAGAATAATGAACTATTTTAGAATTCATTCCCTGGCACGATGAAGATGGCATTTATTATGTGGGCATCGAGAGAATTCTCCTTGATGAAAATTGCATAAATATGTAGAATAGTAAATGTTCGAGAGTATAGAGAGGTCATTCGTCTAGGCAGTAGAGTACAGATATACTTCATCAAATCAGAGTTGATTCAGGCAGTTGGCAGAGCGAGACTTTTGAGATATAATTGCACTGTAAAACTCTACGCATCCATTCCGCTCCCTCAGACGGTGATTGGGTAATGATAAAAAGGTGTAATGTATGTAATTTAATCGGGGGGCGAATCCCATCTGCCCTGCTGTCTTTGCACCGCTAAAATAATACAATTTAACATTTTAAACCTTTCGGCGAAATAGCAATTCTTTTTGCCAAAAGGTTTATTTTTGTTATGGATTTGATTGTTGTAGCATAAGTAGTTTGAAAAATATATTGCACAAGCCTTTATTTAAGCGAAATTATGAAAAACACCTGTATCTTTTCGAACACTAGTTTTTCAAATACATACAGGCGTTCAAAATTTGCCACCAGTGAATTTTATAGAAAGTATTGAATTTTTGAAGAATATGATGTATACTAAACATAAATAAGATTATTAATTGGATGTGAGTGTATGGGAATATATACGGTTGATGAATTGAAAAATATCGTTGGAAATATCGCAAAAGATTATGGGGTGAAAAAGGTTGCTCTTTTTGGCTCATATTCTACCGGACTTCAAACAAATGACAGTGATATTGACCTGCTCATTGATAAAGGTGAAATGAAAGGGTTGTTTATGTTTAATGGATTTGTAAATACACTTAAGGAAAGACTCGATAAGGATATAGATGTAGTAACATACCAGTCTCTTGAGCGTTCATTGATTAAAGAGTCGGTTAAAAATGAGGTTGTTTTATATGAGCAGTAGAGATATGATTGTGCTTAAGAAGATTATACAGTATGCTAATGAAATTGAGACAATTATAATCCGTTTTGAACTTACGCGGAAAACATTCGAAATAGATTTCGTAGTAAGGCATGCAATAGCAATGTGTATTTTGCAGATAGGAGAACTGGTTGGAAAGCTATCTGATGAATTTAAAAAGGAAAACAACGCTATGCCATGGAGAGATATTAAAGCAATGAGAAATATTGCTGCGCATAACTACGGGGAAATTGATATTGATCTTTTGTGGGAAACTGCAATTGGAGATATTCCAACATTAAAGGAATATTGTGCGAAATTTATGATATAGCTAAATAAAGTGTTTTTAGGTCGCTGATTATGAGTTAATCAGCGGCTTTGTCGTATAACGAAAAATATGCGAGAGTGGAATCCATTAACAAAGCTTTAAATGGGTGTTATACTCATATAAAAGTCGAAAATACAGAAATTACATATAGACAAAAAGTGAGAAGAGGTGTATAATGTTTGTGAAGTACAGATATAGGAAGTGATATTATGAGTGCTATAAAAGTTGATAAAGATAATGGATTTTTATTTGTGGACAATATAGCAAAAGATGTTTTGGAGTATCCACAGCATTATCACGGGCTTTTTGAAATTTATTATATGGAAAATGGTTCTTGCCAATATTTTATTGATAACTGTTCATACTTGGTGGAAAGAGGAGATATTGTTTTAATACCGAATGGCATAATACATAATACAAAGTATTCCGATAATAATTATTCAAGGAGTTTGATTAATTGCTCAAAATATTTTATTCCAAAATCTGTGGTTGAGTTAATTCCGAATTTTAAGTATATTTACCGCAATGAAAATATAAAATTGGAGATTGACGATATTTTCAGAAAGATTAAAAAGGATTATGGAAAACAAGATGAATTTTCAATGGAATCATTAAGAAGTCTTGTTTATATGCTGTTTATATTGTTAGCGAGAAATCCAAATCAAAAAGTAAATAAAGTTATAAAAAACAAATATATATATAAGACAATAGAATATATTAAAGCAAATTTTAGTTCAAATGTTTCATTGGCTGATGCAGCTAAATTGTGTTCTGTAAGTCAAGAGCATTTATCAAGAACATTTAAGCAGGAAACGGGATATTGTTTTTCTGAATATTTAATGAGTATTAGGTTTAAGCACGCTGAAAATTTATTGATGAATGGTAATTTATCAATAATTGAAACTGCTAACAGATGTGGATTTGAAGACAGTAATTATTTTTCATATATGTTCAAGAAAAAATATGGAATTTCACCAAGCGAATTCAAAAAAACTTTATGATTTAATTATTATTCACCTGTGCAGATTATATGTCATGCACAAGGAAACGACTAATACCTCAATAGATTTACCCCCTGTTCAATACTGAACAGGGGGTTTTGTAATTTATTTTATATTATGGGCTTTCATTATATAAAAGTTATATCAAAAAAATCAAGATGGAACATATTTTTTGTCAAAATAATTAAGGATGGTATAATAAATTTGATGTAAAATGGATAATAGAAAAAATAAAATTTTATATATAAAGGAGAATGTAAAAATGAAAACAAAAAGATTTTTGGCAATGATGGTTGTTTTAGCAATGGTTATGTCGTGTATGGTAACAGGAGTATCTGCAAACACAACGACAGGTCTTTCAGAAAACTATGAGGTAGCTGATCCTGAAGCTTCAGTACCTGTTATTGCAGACAATGCGCTGACGTTTACAAATAACTCAAGATCCGGGGTAACCGCAACAGGGATGACAAAAAGCGAAGTATATGACAGTGAAAAAAATAAAAATGTAATGAAGCTTACTTTCAACGAGAAAGCTAATACATCCGGAGTAGCAACAGATGTTCTTGCATCACTGGACGGTTTGGCGGCACTTATGAAAGACGGCTCTGAAAACACAATAAGCTTTGACTATAAAGTAACAGGAACCTTAGTGGGTAATATAGCTATGTTCTTCGTGGGTGCATCGGCAACAGATCTTTCTGATAATGGCACAAAGTACCCGGCTATTGGTCTTCGTAACAAGGGCGGTATTGCTGCTTTTGCAAGACCTAACGCAAATAGAGCAAAGTGGTATGATTATGTTGGAGATAAATGGATATCACAGGATTCGGATAACAAACAGTGGAACAGATTAACTATTGCAGTAGATGAAAACGGAACAAAAATTACTGCTATTTATATTAACGGACAGGCGACAACATTCCAAAATCCTAATGGTTACGGGCTGATTACTGATGGAGTTACCAATAAAGGTGAAATTGATAAAATTTTATTCAATACAGAAGGTGCTGTAACAGCGGAAAATGGTTTGGCTATACTGCTTGATAATATTAAGGTTTATGAAGGTGCGCCCAAAATTGCAGATACAACGGAATTAACATCCGAGTTGGAACTTATAAATGATATGTCTAATACGGGATTTGCTCATATGACAGATGGCTATGCTATGGACCCTGTTAAAGGTGTAGTAAGAAAGCTTACATTTGACGCAAAAGCTGCAGAAACAAATGTAAGAGCAGGTCTTTCAGGATTGATCAAGTATATGACAGATGAGAAGGTAAACACAATTTGTTTTGATTATAAATTAAGCGGAAGTTCTACAAATCATGTTGGTTTCTTCTTAAATGATACTGCCGGTGCAGAATATTGGAGCAAGACTTATGCATCAATGATACTTGGTAACAGTCAGGGGATTCAGCTCAGAAACAGACCAAGCTCTAATGGAAGTGACTGGTATAGTTACGGCGGAAACACTAACCGTTATCAGGCAACACCAAATAACCGTGAATGGAACAGAGCGGTTCTTGAGGTTAACAATGTAACAGGTGAAGTTAAAGGATATATTAACAGAGAATATTATGGTGCAATTTCAGGCGCAACAACATCAGCTGCAAATCTTGACACAATCTTCTTCAATACTGAACCCCTTGTTGGTGCAGGCGGAACAGATGCAAATGGTTCGTTGTCAATACTTTTAGATAATATAGAAGTTTATCCGGGAGCCGTAAATGTAAAAGATGCTAACTATCTTGAAGTTGTTAATGCAGATGGATTTGCAATTGATGAGTTTAATGCAGAGGATACAGTTTATGTAAAAGCTGGATTGAAAAACGAAACGGAGGTAGCTAAGGATTACTTAGTAATACTTGGTGTATATGATGAATTTGGTGCGTGCGTGGATGCTGAGCTCTATGAATTGAAAAACATTCAGACGGGGGCATTAGGCTCTGTGGATGGTGAAACATTAGGTTTGACTCTTCCGAATGATGCGGCAACAGTAAGAGCATTTTTGTGGAACACATGGGATTCTTTAGCACCTGTTTGCGATTTTGATACTGCAGCATTGAAGTCTGCAGAATAAACAGCACGAGAATAAGAATGGAGATAATATATGAAAAAAATAGCATCAGCAATAATCGCTATGACTATTGCCTTGTCCGTAATCGGACAAGGCGTAGCTTTGGCGGCAACGCCGACTGTTCCGTACACATATAAAAATGTGGAGGAAGAGATTGAGGTAATTCCCGATAGCGCATTGACGTTTACAAATAACTCAAGATCCGGAGTAACCGCAACAGGGATGACAAAAAGCGAAGTATATGACAGTGACAAGGATAAAAATGTAATGAAGCTTACATTTAACGATAAGGTAGATTCATCAGGTAAATCAATTGATGTTCTTGCGTCCCTTGACGGATTGTCGGCACTGCTTAAAGATAATTCTGCAAATACAATAAGTTTTGATTATAAAGTGACTGGAACATCAACAGGGAATGTAGGAATGTTCTTTGTAGGTAAATCAGCAACAGACCTTTCTGATAATGGCACAAAGTACCCGGCTATTGGTATCCGTAATGCAGGTGGTATAGCTGCATTTGCACGACCTGCAGCAAACAGAGCGGCTTGGTATTCTTATGTTGGTGATAGCTGGGTATCTCATGAGTCCGATAACACACAGTGGAACAGATTGACTATTGTGGTAGACAATAACGGAATGACAATCACTGCTGTTTATATTAACGGACAGGCGGCTACATTTCAAAATCCCAATGGTTGGGGACTAATCACAGATGGAACTACAGCTAAGGGAGAAATTGATAAGATTTTATTTAATACTGAAGGTGCTGTGACTGCGGAAAATAGTTTGGCAATTTTACTCGATAATATCAAGGTTTATCCGGGGAAAATAGATTTTACGGGCGACAATGCATTTGAGGGAATATGGAACTTCGAGAACGGTTTGAAAATGACAAATTTCGGTTTGTCAAATTCCGAAGGGTCAATGATTTATAATGTTCAGTCTGATGTATGTGTAAAGACAAAACTTTCTAATTTATCGGAAAATCCAATGAAGGTTTTAGTTTTTGTTTCAGGCTATAAAGATGGTATGATGGAATCCGTGGATTTAAAAATGTGTAATATAGATGCAGGAGGAGAGGTTATTATTGATAATGTAAGTAATACGATATCTCTTGATTCTGAAAAGGAATATGACAGAATTCAGATTAGAATTCTTGACGGAGAAAACGGATATCCTCTAATTGAAGCGCGTGAATTAAAAAAGGAGTAGGGAATGAAAAATAGATTTATTGCGGCTATTACGGCAGGAGTGATGATATCAGCAAGTTGCAGTACAGTTTTCGCCGGAGTTGAATCGGCTGTTTATGACGGCAGTAATATAGTGGTAAGCGGAACGACATCCCAAAAGGTGGCAGGGGAGAGGTTTTCCCTTATGCTTCATAATATGTATGATGCAAACAGCCCGGCGGAATCTGTTGTTATTGCAGAACAGGGCGTGTCAGGTGAAAATGGAAGCTTTACATATACAATTCCTTTGTCGCACAGAATTGGTGATGGAAACTATACTTTGCGTTATGGGGATGCTTCAGGTAGTGCAGAAGAGGTTGATTTATATATAGACAGAGTTTCTGAAGAATTTTCGGTTTCTATCTCAGAGGCAGGGCATATCTTTTTTGACCCATCTGATATAAAGGTGAATATAGCTTTTGTGAACGGTGAGACTATGCAGACGGGAATCGTAGCAAGAGTTTATACTGAGGATGAAAATGAACTTGTTTTTGAAGACATGGTGTATAAGCGTGAAATAAAAGCATATGAAAAAGTTTCGGATACATTGACTATAGATTTGACCAATGCTAAAAAGCAGTATGGAATGTTTGTATTAAAGCTTGCGCTTGTATCAACGGGAAGTAATCCGATAGATGATGATTTCACAGATGGTGTACGATTCTCTGTTGCGAAAAAGTCTGACGAACCAAATAACAAAATAGGTATGCATACAGGATTTGCTAATAATGCATCCGATGCTGCGGTAAATGTAAAACTTTTAAAGAATGCGGGCTATCACGGGATTCGTGATGATTTAAGACATAATATATGCTTTGCGGATGGTGTATGGGGAGAACCGTGGCGATACAATCAATGGACTAATCAGGCTAAAGCAAATAATCTTTCACAGATTATTATTTTAAGCAGTGGGGATATAGGTTTTCCGAAAACTGAAGCTGAAATTGAACATTTCACCAATTATGCAGTTGCTGCCGTGTCAAACTTAGTAGAGGACGGAGTATATTGGTATGAATTATGGAATGAGCCGAATTGGGACTACACAGCGGAAGAATATGCAAACCTTTTAATAAGTGTTGCCCCGGCAATTCAAGCGGTGGATGAAAATGTCAAGATTCTTCCTTTTGTGACAGCCGGTGCGAATAATCATTATGCAGCAAACTGGATTGTTGATATAATCAAAATATTACAAGAACGGGGACTTGATCCTCATGACTATATAGATTATATTTCAATTCATCCGTACAGACCGCTTAATCAGGCACCTGAGAAAAAGACGAGAACCTGTGACTGTGCGGGCAGAACGGAATCACGCGACATAGGACATCAGTATAGTGAAGAAACTGAGACTATACCGGGTGATTCATCAATTGTTGCGAGAATTGATAATCTGACAAACAGATTAAAAGAAGTTGGTTGTGATGATATTCCGTTTATTGCAACGGAAATAGGTTGGTATTCTTATGAGGATGCATTCTCAAGAACGAATTGTGAAGAGTGTCTTGCAAACAAAACAACAGCATTGAGCGAAATAGGGCAGGCACAGTATAGTGTGAGAGCATCAGCGCTCCTTTATGACAAGCTTTATAAGATTTATTTTCATACCCTTAACAACAAGACCAATACGAATACCCCTATGGAGAAAAATTTTGGATTTACGGAGTTTTATAGAGATACAGAGACTGAAATTCCCTATGAAGCAAAACCTGTGTTTGTTGCGATGGCGAACTTTAATGCAATGCTCGGAAATGCAGAGCTTATAGAGGAAAATGTTGATGGAGTAAACTATCCGTCACTCTGGACAATGTCAAATTATGATTATGTTTTCCAAAAGGACGGAAAGAAAACCCATTTGATGTGGACGACAAGTTCTTATAGTCGCTCAAAAACAATAAATGTTCCAAATAAAGCAATATGTATATATGATATGTATGGAAATGTTATTGAAACGCAATACAACAGTAATGGCAGTTATTCAATCACTCTTTCAGGATCACCCGTTTATGTAGAAGAAATGGATGTAACAGAACTTGAAATTGTTGATAAAAATGGTAAAGTTGTATCAAAAATAGGAGATAATAAAGAGCTTTGTGTGAAAATGAGTTCTATAACAGAAACAACGGAAAACGGAATGATTATTTGTGCAACATATAAGAATAATGTGCTTGATTTAGTAGAGGTTTTACCTGTTGAAGCTGGAAAAACTTTGGCAAGAACACCATATATCAACACAGAAAATGCCGATATGGTTAAGGCTTTTTATTGGAAGGAAACGGATAACACACCGTATTGCGAAGCGGTAACTATATATAGATGACAGAAATGAGGATAGAAAAGATGAAAAAAATTACTGCGTTTGTTGCGATGCTGATGCTGCTTCTGCAGGTCAGTGCATATGCAGCGGTGACAGATAATAATGATATGACGGTAAATATCAGCGAAGAAACTGAAATTGCCGATGCGATGATGGCTGTTGATGTTATCCTCCCGGGATATACATATAATGAGTTATTTACGGCGGACAAAAGCGAATATCTTGATATGCTTGAATACAGCGAGCAAACAACAACAGATGAGGAAGGCGTTCTTGAGTTAACTTTTAAATTAAGAGCAAATAGTCCTTCGGGAAATTATACTTTTATCATAACAGGTATGGACTACAAGAAAGAAATAAAAGCATTTATTTTAAATGATGAGCTTTCACGGATGGCGATGGAAGCTATCGAAAATGCACTTATCAGCGATGAAAGTGACGAAAGCAAAATCGGTGCAATAAAGACCGCAATAATGGCACAGCCTGCAGAATATGGCATTGACAAGACTGGTTATGTCAGTGAGTTTGAGGATACTGATTGGACAAAGACGGCAACTCTTTCGTATAAGTATATGAAATCAGAAAATATAACAGAGGTTGACACAGAGCAGGCTTCGAAAATCTTTAACAAGGCAGTTGCGATTGTTTCACTTGAAAATGGCTTGGTGGAAAATATAATAGGAGATGCTTTGCTTTTTGACCTTGCAAGCAGCGAACTTTCCGAGTGGTATAAAAAAGAGTATGTGACAGAATTTACAGGAAAGAGAATGTCTGAAAGATTATGCGATAAGTCATTTGATTCTTTTGAAAAATTTGATGAAGCTTTGATTGAAAGTTATGTCTTGTCTGTAATTGAGAAACCTGATGGTGCTGGCAATACAAGAGAGATAATGCAGGCTTTTTCGGATTATATAGGAACAGGTTCATCAGGTAAGGATAAAAGATATGCCTCTGTTTCTGATAAGAACTGGGCTTCCTACGAAGATTTAAAAAAAGCATTTGACGAGTATAAAGAGCCAAGCTCCGGCGGTGGTTCAGGCGGCTCCGGTGGCGGTGGCGGAGGCTCATCTTCAGGCGGTAGCTCCGGTGGGAAAATGCCGAGTGTTTCAATAGAGGTAGAACCGGTCGAAGATAAGCAAGAGCAAAGCGAAGTGAAAAAATACCCTCTTACTATATTTAATGATCTGGGAACAGTTGCATGGGCAGAGGATGAGATTATTGCTCTCACAGAGAAGGGTGTTGTCAACGGCGTAGGAAATGATATGTTTGCACCAAATGCCACTATAACAAGGGAAGAATTTTCTGCAATGCTTGTAAGAGCGTTTTTACCTGATGCAGAAATTGCGGAAATAAGTTTTTCTGACACGAAAAAAGGTGAGTGGTATTATGAGAGCGTTGCAAAAGCGTATAGTGCAGGAGTCGTAAATGGTACGAGCGAGAGCCTTTTTGGAACAGGACAGAATATAACAAGACAAGATATGGCTGTAATGCTTTATCGTACAAGTAAGTATATTAAGCTAAATATTGCAGTTTCGGAAGATTATACGGCATTTTCTGATGATTCTGTGATTTCGGATTATGCGAAGAATGCAATTTATGCACTTCGTGAGGCAGGAATAATCAACGGAGTGAGCGACTCTGAATTTGCACCTCTTGAATGTGCAACAAGGGCACAAGCGGCAAAAATGATTTATGGCTTGCTTGAATTATAGGAGGATGGAGCATGAAGAAATTATTGAGTTTACTTTTAAGTATAATAATGCTTATGGGTATGTTTGCCGTGCAGAGCGTTTCGGCGGAGATATCGGAAGCTGATGCAAGACAGATAAAGTTTCTTGAAGCTCTCGAAATAATGGAGAGTGTAGACCCTGCGAGCTATACTGCCGAGGTTACCAGAGAAAACTTTGCATATTATGCGGCAAAGGCCGTCGGGGTTCAAACAACTGGCAATGATTCATCAAGAAGATATGTTGACGTTCCAACGTATAGCTATGCTTTTTCTGCGATAAACAGTCTTGCTGATGCAGGAATAATATCGGAAAGTGCAGATGGAAGATTCAGACCAAGCGACTTTATAACCTTTGGTGAAGCGTGCACGATTATGCTTAATGCAATGGGATATAAGGAATATGCTAAGAATAACGGGGCGTGGCCTTTAGGTTATATAAAAGTTGCAAGAATGCTTGATATGTCAATAATTGACACAGGGAAAGCCTTGACACTTGAAGAAGTAGCAAAACTTATTTATGAAGCCATAAAGAGTCCTTTATATGATATAGGTTTAATTTCTGAAAATGATGCTGTGTATGTAGAGTCCGATGAAACACTTCTTTCTATGGTTTTTAAAATAGAATTTAATGAAGGTAGCTTTGAGGCATTTGCCGGTGGAGCAATCGAATCATCAGATTTGACAGAAGAGAATTTGGTAAAAATCTCAGGAGAAACCTACGAGGTTAAAGAAGGTCTTGATGTATGTGAATACTTCGGCGATTATGTGGAATATTTTTATAATGATAAGTCAGGCAGAAAAGAAATTGTGTATATGCACAGAGCAAAAGGGACAAAGGAAAATATCATTATTGATATTGAGAACTTTGATTCATACGGCGATAATGCAATTTCCTATTATGCAGGAAAAAATTCAGGACAAGCGAAAAAAATCACATTGTCGGAAAATCATACACTTTTATACAACGGAATGCCACTTTTAACAAATGTGAGTGGAACATTGGCGTCTTTAAACAAGGGGACGATAACCTTGAAGGATTCAAATGATGACGGCAAATATGACTTGGTTATGATTATGGATTACAAGAACTTTGTTGTCAGAATGTATGATGCAACTGCAGAAATTGTGTATGATAAGGTTAATATCGGAAATAAGCTTGAGCTTGAGGATAAAAATTTTGTAAAGATTATTTCTGACGAAGGGGAAATGAAGCCTGAGTCACTTATCACAGACCTTGTTTTATCTGTTGCTGAGTCACAAAAAGGTGAAGTTGTTACAATGATTGCAAGCGGTAGCCTCATCAAAGGAACTGTTGAGGCGAAGGGGAAAGATTCTGTAACTGTTGACGGAACAAAATATGAGATTGAAAAAACTTATAAGGATATTATCTCTGTGGATATGGGGATGTCTTATGTATTCCACCTTGACAGCTTCGGAAAGATTGCTTATGTATCGGCAACTGATGACAGAAGAATGAAGTTTGCTTATCTCATAGCAGGAACAGATGGAGATGATGTTTTTGACCCAAGCTATCGTGTAAAGCTCTTTACAGAAGATGGGGAAATGGTATTTCTTGACTTTGCAAAAAGCGCTATCATTGATGGAAATAAGAAAAAGAGCATAAGTGAAATCAAAACTGCTCTTATAGACCCGAAAACGGGAGAGGTTAAGCCTCAGCTTGTTGAATTTGAAGTAAATGCTGACGGTATGATTAAGAATATGGATACTGTATCGGTTAAAAACGATAACGAAGATCCAAATTATTCGTTACATAATGTATTCCCTGATGAACTGAAGGGAACTAACGGATGGGGACAGAGCGGACGATATATGTTCAGAGCTTTGCTCAGAACACAGACCGTAACCATTATGATTCCTGAGGATGCTAGTGAGGATGATAAATATTACAGAATAGCTAAATCCTGGCAGGAAGCAACAGGTGCTACATCCAACGAATGGTGGGAACCTATTGATATGTACTGGAAAAGCGAAGACAGTGCATATGTTGATGTTATTGTGAAGTCAACTTCCACAACAGTTGAACAGACGGAAAAGAGTGTTGTTATGGTAACAGAAATAGGTGAAACATTAAATGAGGAAGATGACCTCGTTGCACTTATTATGGGTATTGACAGCAGAGGTAGCAATGTAACATTGCAAGCCCCACTCGAAAATTGTGATGCAGGAATTGATAAAGGAGATCTTGTCGTTGTTTCAACATATATGACAGGGGAAACTTCAGGAGCGAAATTAGTTTATGATGCAAGTGAAGGCGGTGAGCCTATCGGCTTCATCAATGCCACATTCCAGGGATATGGCGATTTTCTGCTTCTTTCTCAGGGTGGTCAGCACGCAAATTACAGACATGATACTCAAGTTTCGTTCGGATATGCCAAGAAAGTTTTTGACGAAAGCATAGTTTCGATGTCAAGATATCTTGGCGGAAACGAAACAGAGAGAATGATTTTCCCTGCATCTGTAGCTGTTTATGATGCTGAAATTGACGAGGTTTATATTGGAACTATTGCTGATGTAATGGCGTATGACAATGGAGTAAAGAAGCCGTCTAAACTGTTCTATCATACCTATAATGGTGTCAGCAGAGGAATGTTTGTGTATAAATAAGACAGGAGGATAATGATGAAAAATTTTAAAAGAATTTTATCAGTTATATTGGCTCAGGTCTTAATTTTAAGCATCCTCCCGTGCGTATATGCACAAACTGACGAAAAATCGGATTGTACTATTTTACTTAGTGAAAAATTTGACGGTACATCGGGAGAAAGCCCATACGGAACTCTTTCTCTTAATGCCATAAGCTATTCAGGAACACCAGACAGTGACGGAATGGCTGCGAAAATAAATCTTATAGGTTCTGAAGGGAAAGCCATGAAATTTGTGTTAAATGCACCGATTTCAGACGGAACTGTATATATAGGCTATGATTATTTTGGTGAGAAAACAGGAGATGCTCAAGATTTTTACATTGCTTCGCCGGAAAATGATGAGACCTTCGGAGACTCAATGGGGTTGTTTTTTGATAATGGAAAATTAAGGATATATCCGGCTCTTGACAGATTAAACTGGAATGGTTTTACAGGCGGACTTGAGGCAAAATTAGAAGAGTGGCATAGAGTAGACAGTTGGCTTGACTTTGATGCACGGGTAGCCTATTTCTATTTAGATGGTAATCTGGTTACCTCAACAGATATAGGAGATGTATTGCCTTGTTTTGTCGGTTGGGGCAGGTCAACAAGGTCGACAACGGAAAAAGACGGAGTGGAATATATAGACAACCTTGAGATTATGCATATCAAAGATCATAATCCAAAAACGGTCATTGAAGAGGCAATGTCGGTTCCTGACCATTGGAAATCAAATTCAAGAGTTAAAATTTCAACAGAGGCTCTGGGCGGAACATTCTTTGATGATGAAGCAAAGGTATCAGTTTCCGTTACTAATTTGATGAAAGATACTATGGCTGGAAAGCTTAAGTTTAAGGTTACAAATGATGTCGGTGAAATAGTGTGCGATGAAATTAGAGATGTGTCCATAAATAAAAGTGAAAGCAAACAGGAAGAATTTGTGTTAAAGCTTTCTAAGTTTGGATATTATGATGTGTTGGCGTCTTTTGAAAATCCCGAATATACAGCTCAAGGATATCAGCCGGGCGTAGCAGAATATACAATAGTTCGGGCAAAGGAAAGCTCTGTTCCGAATTTAATGCTTGGCTATTCAGCTCATACAACTCGAGGTCAGGGGATAGCTGAGGTGCATCGTTGGAATGGTATTCTTTCAAAGTTAGGATTTTCTATTGCAAGGGAAAATCTGGATTGGATTGATTTTCAGGTAAAGACCGGAGACCCTATGGTATTGACAGAGAGACAGAAATCGGTTATAGAAGCAGCAAAGGAAAATAATATACGTCTTTTTACAATCATCAGTGGCTCGCAGGGCGAACATTCAGTTAACTTTATACCCGAGAGCAAGGAGGAACTTGATAACTTCTACAATTTCGTGTATGAGATGGTTAAAGCTGTGCAGGAAATAAGTCCGGAGTCTAATTATGTGGAATTATTCAATGAGTATCATTATCAGGAAAGATATGCCAATAATCCAAAGCTTGCTGTTGCAATGCAAAAGGTAGGATATGAAGCGGCGCATGCTGCAGATCCTGATGTAATTGTATGTGGTGGTGCTACTGGAAGATTTCCTCTTGAGTGGATGGATAGCGTATTAAAGGAAGGTTTCGGAGACTATATTGATGCTTTTTCAGGACATCCATATAGCATTGAGGCAAAACCGGAGGATTTGACATATACAAATGGCACTTCTGCGCAGCAGACTTTGGCAGGAAGAGAAATGCTTGATAAACATGGGTACCAGGATAAGGAAATCATTTTATCCGAGCTTTCATATACTGCTGCGGCGATGTGTGAAACGGAAGTGGATCAGGCGAAATATGGGTTGAGACAGTATATTATGACGGCTCCGTTGGTAGAAGAATATATATGGTATAACGCCATAAATAAAAAGGACTATGGCTCTGCACAGTCTGTAACTGAGCAAAATTTCGGCCTCCTGAAAGCCTCCGCAAATGATGGCGATGTACCTTATCAGGCAAAGCCTGTTGCTTTGGCTTTTGGTGCATACAATGATTTGCTTGCACAGGGTGAGAATTTAGGCAGAGTGGAAACGGAAGATGAGGATGTATATATCTACAAGTTCAAAACAAGAAATAACGAAGATGTAATTGCGGTATGGAACTGGCTGGACGAAATAGAAACAGTAGGACTAAACCTCGGAACTACTACTGCAGAGCTTTATGATATGTACGGTAATAAAACGGATATTGTTGCTGATGAAAACGGAATTTTTAATATTGCTATATCGGGCGAGCTTACCTATCTAAAGGGTAACTTTGATAATATAGAGTTAACCTCTTCAAACTTCAAACAACCATATACCGAATTTGAGGTTTGCATGGGTGAAACTTATTCAATTCCTTTGGATTTACCAATTATTCAAGGAGCAGAGGTTGAGGTTATAGCAGATGATAATTTAAATATAACAAAAGCTGACTTTGAAAAACTGGAATTTACCGTTGGTTTTGATAAGCCAAAGAATTCTTCAGTAAAGGTTAGAATTAAAAAACAAGGCATGATACTTTATCAATATGATATAGTAATGAACTACGTTGAACCTATATTATATAAGGGGATATTAAAGGCATATAATACAGAACGTTATATGTGGGAAATCGCTATTTCAAATGCAAGGAAAAGTGATATTTCCGTAAGCTTTACTATCAATGAACCGGAAAGTTTAGCAGGAAAAATCTATAATATAAATAAGATTGTCGGCGGACATACAAGAAAAATCAGAGTAAATATTCCGAAAAAGGATATTAGTACTGAAAAGCTTTCCTTGTCCGGAACAATTAATGTTGTATCAAAAGACGGCAGTCAGACCATTCCTGTAAATATAACGGAATTTGTCGGTTGTATTAAGTATACAGAGAAATCACCCTCAATCGACGGTAAAATAGATAGCGGTGAATGGGATACATATCTTCCGATAAGGATAAACAATGGAGAACACGCCAAGAATATGGAATGGAGTGGGCTTTCCGATTTAAGTGCAGAAGTTTATACTATGATAGATGATGAATTTATGTATTTTGGTGCGATTGTAAAAGATGATATTTTGTATGACAAGGACACACCTGCGCGTGTATGGAATAATGACTCAATTCAGTTTGCTGTTGCAACAGAAAGAAGGGCGGGGGCGAGAAACAGTGAATTTGGTTTCGGATTTTCAAATGGAGAGGCAACCCTCCAGAGATATACATCCCAGGCGATAAATAACGGCGTTGTTGAAGTTAAGTTTGATGAGCAGACAGCGTATGCTGTAAAACGGAATGAGGAAAAGAAGGAAACTGTTTATGAGCTTAAAATAAAGTTGTCTGATATTTTTGATATCGTGCCTGATGTGAAAACCTTAAAGAGTATAGTTTTTGCAGTTTGTTTAAATGATCACGACGGAGATGCCAGAGGATGGATGGAATATACTGACGGCGGTATTGCGAGTCCGAAAGATACATCGCTTTATATGGAACTTCCTGTTTACGGAAACTAAAAATCATAAGAAAACTCCCGGCACTATGGTAAGTTCTTAGTGCAGGGAGTTGCTTAAAATTGGAGAAATTTTTAAATGAAGATAATAGAAAAAATTAAAAATAAGGCTAATGGCTTGTATGAACACGCACAACCGGTTATAGCTTTTACGGGGGATAGTGTTACTCAAGGTTGTTTTGAACTATATGTTAAAGAGAAAGGCGTGGCTAAACCCGTATTTAATTCTGCTGAATGCTACGCAGAAAAAGTAAAGAAAATTTTAGCGTATTTGTTCCCGGAATCAAACATTACGATTGTTAATGCAGGGATTAGCGGAAACCATGCATCTACAGGAAGCAAGAGACTTAAAGAAGATGTGATAAAACATCATCCTGACTTAACTGTGGTTTGCTACGGATTAAATGATGCAAATGATAAAGCAGAGGGGCTCGAATTGTATAAATCATCTCTTCGAAAAATATTTAGAGATTTAAAAGATGCAGGTAGCGAAGTTATATTTATGACACCCAATATGAGCACAGACAGAATAGATTATTCTATAAAAGAAAAGGAAATTCAAGATGCTGCTCTAAGAGTAATGACAACTGTTAATGAGGGGTGGCTTGATAGATATATTGAGGCAGCAAAGGGAATTTGTCTGGAAGAAAATATTCCGGTATGTGATTGCTACAGTATGTGGAAAAAGTTAGATGATAGTGGTGTTGATATAACCTCAATTCTCTCGAATAAGTTAAATCACCCGACGAAAGAGATGCATTGGATGTTTGCGTATGAATTAGTAAAAACAATGTTTAAATAGTTTAAAGGAGAGGACAGTATGAAAAAAATTTTGTCAGTTGTTTTATGCTCTGTAATACTTATTTCATGTGTTAATGTAACATTTGCAGCTGAAACTGAATATTCGCTTTTAAACAGCAACTATGTCCGTCTTTTGGGTAGAGGTGAGCTGATTGGAAATAGCAGATGCTTTAACTGGCCAAACGCAGGCTTTGAATTTGAATTTTCAGGTACTAAAGCTGAAGTGTATGCAGACCAGGCTCTTTTTACCGTTGCACCTAACGGAAGTTACTTTAATGTCGCCGTTTATGATAACGATACGTTAGTAAGGGTTACACGAATGAAGATTAATGTTGGTTGGAACACTATTTATGAAGAACAAAATGGGGATCCATTCGTTAAAAAAATTATGGTTGTTCGCTCTTCCGAGGCTATCCGAGGGACTGTCAGAATGAGCAAAATCAGATGTGATAAGACTCCGGTGGCATCATCTCCTAGGGCGAAACTTATCGAGTTCATCGGTGATAGCTTTACTGCAGGTTACGGTAACTCCCCTGAACTTTCAACGGAAACTAACTACTGTGCGGAAAACACAGATAACTGGAATTCCTACACAGGTTTTGTTGCAAGGCACTATAATGCTGATAACAACGTTATTGCTTATCAAGGAAAAGGTGTATTCGCAAACTATAACATAGAAAATCAGACTGATACGATGTCACACCAGTTTGAATATGAAGAAATTTATGTTGATGTTCCTGAACGAAATATGTCAAGCCGTGCAACGCACAAATTTTATAAGTATCAGCCGCAGCTTGTTACAATCTGGCTCGGCACAAATGATGCGTCAGCAGGTGTTGAAAATGAAACATTCAAAACTGCTTATGCTGCACTTGTTGACAACGTAAGGAATAAGTATCCGAATGCTGTGGTTCTGAATATGGCTTTGGAGGGCTCAAGGTATTATAATGTGATTTCTGAAGTGGTAAACGATGAAAAGCGTGGAGAAAAAAACAAGTTTTATATGCTTGAGCTTGACAAGTTCACCAGTACTAATGTAGGACATCCTGATATTGCTGAAGACCGGAGAATTGCAAATCAGATAATAGAAAAAGTTAATTCAATCAGTGGTGTCTGGGATGTTCCTCTCGTAGGTGAAGATGATACACATTTATTATCGTTAAGGGCAAATTACAATACAGGTGAGCTTGCGGTGTTTGGAAGCACTGATTATAAAGGCGATAAAGTATCTCTTCTTGTTATGAAACCCGATTCAAATATGGAAAAGGGGTCAAATAATGAAGATAATATTGTTCATGTATTACAGACGAAAACATCTGATGCAGGGGAATATTCCTTTGAATTTGTTGTTGAAAAGCTTTCGGGAGAATATACCTTATATCTTAATTCAACTTCTGTGGATGATTTACAGGAAAAGCAATTTATATTTAAAAAGATGATTCCCGAAATATCGGTTACATCCGGCGGAGAAAAAGTAAAAACTATGAGTGATATTTCTTCCGGCGGGGATATTAAAGTTGTATTAAGCGGTTTTGATGTTCCTGACACAGATTTTACAGGAATGCTTGTGTTGGCGCAGTATTCCAATGGTGTTTTAGAAGATGTAACACTTGCGGATGCTTCGAGGGATTCACAGGCTTATGGTGATGAGGTTGTTTTAAATACAACAATAGAGGACACAACAGACACTATTCGTGTGTTCTATATGAATAAACATACATTAGCTCCGCTTATCGGAACTTATGATATAAAATAACTTAAGCAATAATTAAATTTACATAAGGAGAACTATATGGAGAAGTTTGATAATTTGTCAATAGTTTCAGAAAACAGAGAAAAACAAAGAGCATATTATATTCCGTTTGGAAACAGAGTAAATGCAATTAACAAACGAGGCATTTATTCGGATAAATATACGGATCTTAATGGGGAGTGGAATTTTAAGTATCTTGAAACCCATCTTGATTTAGATGATAATATTTTGGATATTTCGTATTCTGAGAAAATTCCTGTGCCCTCTTGTTGGGAGTGTTACGGTTATGGTCAGGTGTGGTACACAAATATAAACTATCCGTTCCAATATGATCCACCATACACGGTAACTCAAAATCCTGTGGGAGTATATAATAGAAAAATAGATATCAAAAAATCAGAAAAAAAATATCTTGTTTTTGAGGGTGTTTCCAGTTATTTTGAAATATACATAAATGGAGCATATGTTGGTATGAGCAGAGGCTCTCATATGCAGGCTGAATTTGATGTGACGAAGTATTTATATGACGGAGAAAACGATTTAACCGTTTTAGTTTACACATGGAATGCGGAAAGCTATTTGGAGGACCAGGATTTTTTGCGCTTTCATGGTATATTTCGTGATGTATATATTTTAGACCGCCCCGAAAATCACATAAGAGATATTGAGATAAAAGCGGATATTGAAAAAGGAATTTCCGTTAGTGTGGATTTTAAAGGCGAGCCTTGTGATTATAAAATAACAGTATTTTCACCATCGGGAGAAGAAGTGAAAGAGATTATAAATCCTCTTTTATGGTCTGCAGAAAAGCCTAATCTTTATGGTGTTTTAATTGAATGTAACGGTGAATTTATTTATAAGAAAGTTGGCTTCAGAACGGTTAAAACTTCACCAGTAGGTGAACTTTTAATTAACGGAGTATCGGTAAAGTTAAAGGGTGTAAACCGTCACGATTCACATCCTGAATATGGATATTGTACTTCATATGAGTTTATGGAAAAAGAAATACTCATTATGAAACAACATAATATAAATTGTGTCAGAACATCTCATTATCCAAATCATCCCGAATTTCTGGAGCTTTGCGATAAGTACGGTATCTATGTTATGGATGAGTGTGACAACGAGACTCATGGGGTAGAAAATGCGCTTGGTAGGAATGCATATGCAGCAGAATATGAAATTGCAAGCAATTCTATGTGGCTCCCGTCTCTTATGGACAGAATGGAGAGAATGGTGGAGAGAGATAAAAATTCTCCGTGTATATTCGCTTGGTCTTTAGGGAATGAAGCTCAATTTGGCGAGAATCATATAAAGATGGCAGAGTGGACCAAAAAACGCGACAGTTCAAGACTTGTTCATTATGAGAGAACCGTATTTCCTTATTTGTCCTTTAAAGATAATGATATAGAGATTCATCCTTGTGTTGATATTACAAGCAGAATGTATGCAGGGCTTGATAATGTTGAATATTTCAGAGATTTTGATAAGGATACAAGACCGTATTTCTTGTGCGAATTTTGTCACGCATTGGGACTGGGGCCTGGAGAACAAAAACTTTATTGGGATTTAATATACAGTTCACCCCAGTTGATAGGTGGATGTATATGGGAATGGTGTGATCATGCTTATTTAAAAGAGTTTGAGGATGGAACAAAGGGATATATATACGGAGGTGACAGCGGTGATTTTCCGAATGACGGTTATCGTTGTTGTGATGGTATAGTCTTTCCTGATAGAACTCCCCAAACAGGACTTTTGGAATTTAAAAAGGTTATAGAACCTGTGAAAATCACCTGTATTGATTCAGAAAAAGGAGTTTTTGAAATTGAAAACAGACATGATTTTACAAATCTTAATGAATTTTTAGTTGAGTACCGCATAGTAAAAGACGGTGAGATTATAAAAAGAGAGGTAATAGATATAAATCTTGCACCTCACGAAAAAACAATGGTGACAATAGCCCCCGAAAAAGCAATTACAGCAAAACATTGTGCTTATGCCGAAATTTATGTTCTATCAAAGGAAGATACATTATGGTGTAAAAAAGGACATGAGATTGCATGGACTCAGGGAGATATTCCTACTGTTATTGAAAAAGAAGATGCAACTCTTTTGAAGTCAATTTCTTTAAATGAAGGAAAAAGATATATAAGCATTACTATGGATAACGAGGAATATACATTAGACCGTATTTCAGGAATGATTTGTTCTATAAAAAAAGATGGCGAGGAAATTTTAGCTAAACCGTGCGATATTACAACATGGCGTGCAATTATATATCATGGCGAGGATACAAGAAAAGACTGGCTTGATGATTTTTATCAGAGTGCATTTTTAAAGCTTAAATCTATGAATATAGAAAAGCAAGAAAATGAGGTAAAAGTGGTTGTTTCAGGTACATACGGACCTAACGGCAGATTGCCTATTCTTGTATCGGATATTACATATACTTTTAATAGACAGGGACTGAAAATATCTCTGCATGGCGAGCGGATAGACATAAACGATTATGTGAAAACACCTGAGAATATTCGCAAAAATGACCTTAATATGAAAAAATATTTGGAAGAAATTCCGCGATTTGCAATGAGATTTCATTTGAAAAAATCTTATGAAAATTTCTCTTATTGCGGTATGGGTGACAGAGAATGTTATTCTGATTTTAAAGAACATTCTAAAATGGGACTCTGGAACAGCAATGTTACAAAAGAATATGAACCATATATTGTCCCGATGGAATGCGGAAATCATTTAAATAGCAACTGGTTAAGATTCTCGGATAATATGCCTGTCACATTTGAAACAGACAAGCATTTTGAGTTTTCCGCACTTCATTATTCAATAGAAAATCTTTTCAAGACAATGCATTCTTATGAGTTAAAAGAAGATGATTCAACGGAAGTTTTGATTTGCTATAAAAACAGAGGTGTTGGATTCAATGTTTCAGGGCCTACACTTAATAAAGAGTTTTGGGTCAATGATAAAGTGATGGACTATGAATTTGTCTTAAAACTTGGTTAATAAAATAATTATATAAAAGAAAGGATGTATAAGTAATGAAAACAATAAAAGAAAAACAAATTTTAGTTGGTGCGGATTTTGCGGGTTATCCGCTTAAAGAGGCAGTTTGTGAGCATCTTCGCAAAAAAGGATGGACAATTACTGATGTTGGCGTTAAAGCAGGTTCTGATCCTGATGATACCGATTTGATGTTCCACAGAGTAGGGTTAAGAGTGGGAGCAATGATTTCAGAAGGTGAGTTCGAAAGAGCATTGCTTTTCTGCGGAACAGGTATGGGGATTCATATTGCTGCAAGTAAATGTCCTCATGTTCATGCAGGTGTTGTTGAGAGTGTGCCGGCGGCACTGCGTGCAATTACGGGGAATGGCGTAAATGTTCTTGCAATGGGAGCTTTTTATGTGGCTCCGGCGATGGGGTGCGATATTGCAGATGCATACTTGAATGCTGAACTTGGTAGCGGATACGAGTGGTGGAAAAACTTTTATGAGTTCCATAAGCTTGCGATAGACGAACTTGAAGCCTTTAATTATGAGGTGTATAAACATAATAATTTTAAAGTAAATAAATTGGGAGATTATCCGCTTAAACTCGAAACAAAACCGGAGTAATGGCACAGTAAAGGACACAAAAATATGAATAATTTAAAAGGCAGAGAATTTTCGCAAGCAGAGTTTTATAATCCCGCAAGCGAAAATGCGCTTATATACACATGGATATGGAATGCACCCATAGATTTTAAAACAATAGATAATAAGCTTGAAGAATTTAAAAGAGTAGGGATTGAAGGCTTTTATATTCTGCCATATCCAAAGAATTTTCGACCTCTTCAGTTTATTCCTGATTCAGAATTTGACTATCTTAGCAAGGAATTTTTTGAACTCGTAAAATATGCCGTTGATAAAGGTAAAAAGGCCGGGATGGAAGTATGGCTGTATGACGAAGGCGGATATCCATCAGGAGGTGCAGCGGGAAAAACTCTTGCAGAAAATCCCAAAGCTATAGAAACGGTAATTTGTCAACGAAATATAAATCTTAAACCTAATGAGAGATATGTTTCTGCAGATGATGTTATTGCAACTTTCCTTGATAAAGAGAGAATTTATAGTGGATATACGCATAATAAAGATGTTATTTTAACAGAGTATTATACAAAATTAGATAAAGAAATTTATCCAGCCAGATTCAACTGTGTAGATAGTACAAATAAAAGTGTAATAGATACTTTTATAAACAATACTTACGAAGCATATAAGAAAAATCTTGGTGATACATTTAAGAATGTAAGTGCAATATTTACAGATGAACCGCAAGTATTAACCACAATGGTTCCGGAAAACTTATTTGAAAGGTTTTACGAAAAGTATGGTTATGATATAAAAGACTATATTTATTGCATATATGACAAAAAACTTGCAATAACAAGAGAAGAACAACTTGCAAGAATACACTATGGTATGCTTGTGGGAGACTTGTTTTATGAGAACTTCTGTAAGAATATAAGCGAGTGGTGCTCTGGAAACAATATAATGTTTTCAGGACATCTTAATATCGATCATCGTCCGGAAGGAGGAGCTGTGCTGGGGTATTTTAGTCTTTTGCGGGGCTTAAAGGAATTTCATATTCCGGGCATTGACCTTATATGGCATCAGATACAGATTCCAAAAGATGACCAGCCTGTATGTGAAGAAGGTGCTCCGTTCTTTCCAAGACTTGCATCATCTGCTTCGCATCAGAACGGTGGGAATCTGGCGGTATCAGAATCCTTTTCGGTATATGGTGATGGAATGACTCCTGATGAAGCCCGTTATGTTCTTAATTATCAAGCAGTAAGAGGGATAAATGTATTTAATACGATGATTCTGACTGCAGGGGATAAAAGAATGCAGGCATTAGTGCAAAGACCTGTATTTACATCAGCAAAACCCGGATTTTATAATATGAATCACTTTAATACATATTATAAGAGATTGTCATATCTGCTAAGACTTGGAGAACCACAAGTTGATACGGCTTTGTATATTCCGTGTGCTGATTTTTGGGCAAATGAAGAAAAATCACAGAAAGCATCGGAAAGTTATACAAAAAAAGGCGTTATGCTTGAAAATAACAATATAGAATTTGATATTATAGATGATTATGCAATTCTTTCGTCAAACGTGTGTGATGACGGACTAAAAATAGGGGATATGTTATATAAAAATATAGTTGTTCCTGATTGTGAGTTTATGCCTGATGAAGTGTTTGATAAAATAAAACCATTCATCAAAGAATACAAACTAACAGAGAAAAAATCAAACATAAGAATTATGAAGAGGAAGCTTCCATCAGGAATGCTGCATTTTATTTTTAATGAAGGCAGTGACAAAGAGAATGTATCAATTGATGGGGTTGATAAGCTATATCGCTTAAATGCTGTAAGCGGTGAAATAATAGAACTAAAGAACAACGAGGTCGAAATAATATGTGGCGACATTGCCATAATATATGAAACCGATTGTAGGCTCGACACAGTAGGTGACGAAACAGAATATGTTGTGGATTTAAAAGAATTTGAGATTGCCGGAATCAAGAAATTTGTTATCACATTAGACGGCATTTCAATGGAAACTGTTTCAGAAAATACTGAAATTACAGATGAATTTTCAGGTGAA
>JAZRKP010000059.1:0-1218 GCA_045646365.1 Clostridia bacterium | reverse complement strand
ATACACATTGAGCGTTGTTTCAATGTTTTTATGCCCTAATCTTTCCTTTACCTCAAGCGGTGGTATTCCCATTTCAAAAAGTAATGCACAATGAGAATGTCTTAAATCGTGTATTCTTACATGGTCAAGACCGCTGTTTTTCAATGCCCGTTCCTTCTCGTGCTCCATATAGTATTTTGTTACACCAAACAATCTGTCGTGTTTCTTCAAACCATAAACCGAATTCATATAATCCTGGATATCTGCGAGAAGAAATTCAGGAGCCGTTATAGTCCTTGTCGATGTATAGGTTTTAGTAGGACCATTTGTTTTGTGCTTTGTGTCATAGGATTTGTCAATTCGTATAGTTTTCTTTTCAAAATCAATATCCGCAGGAGTTAAAGCAAGCATTTCACCCAATCTCATCCCCGTCCAAAACAAGGTCATAAATGTGACATAGGATTTTTGCTTGTCCATAACACCATCAATGAATTTTGAAAATTCATCAACTGTCAGAAATCGCATTTCATCTGCCTGCTTTCTTCCCATACTGCCTGCCTTTCTGCAAGGATTGTTGGCAAGGTCATAAAACTTGACAGCATAATTGAATATTGCACTAAGCTGATTATTGATAGTATGTAGATATGTTTCAGAATAAGGCCTGCCGTCCTTTTTGCGTAGCGACATCATAATATTTTGCCAATTTCGGATATCGGCAGCCGTTATACTGTTTACACTCTTCTTACCAAAGTATGGTAAGATTTTCTTATCAATAATGTTATCTTTCGTTTCACCCGTGGTTGGTCTGATTCTGTTTTCTACATCAGCTCTGTAAATTTTAACAAACTCCTCAAAGTTCATATTAAAATCCGCTTGCTGCGACATCAGAAAGTTTCTCACCCATTCTTCTGCTTCTCTTTTAGTATTGAAGCCTCTTTTTGTTGTTTTCTTTCGCTCACCCTGCCAATCCGTATAACGGAATTGAATGAGCCATTTTCCGGTTTTCTTGTCTTTTTCAGCCTTCATCGCTTAACTACCTCCTCATTGTACGCCGTAGCCGTAACAGCGCTTATTAAAATAGTCTTTGGGTACTTTTCCCGAAAAAACAATATATCCATCTTTTTTAAGCTCGTTGTTCAGACCTCTTATGATTTTATAAGCGTGCCCCTTGGATATTCCGAGCATTTCCGCTAATTCTGTTGCAGTAATGTAGGTTTTGTTCTGAACACTCATTAGCCA
>JAZRKP010000058.1:0-38258 GCA_045646365.1 Clostridia bacterium | reverse complement strand
TTGCCTGTGCCATGTTATCACTCCTTTCTTGGCTTTATTATACCACATATTATTTCCAAAGTCAATATATTTTATGCAAAAACAAACCGTTTTGATACCAAAAGTGTTAATGTTGTTAATACACAAGTTCATCATGCCATTTTGACAGAAAGATCTAAAAGCAAAGATGATTAAATTGTAAATTAGAAGATCTTAAACTTTTATTCCGAAACTCCCTGAAACCCTTGATATTACTGTGTTTCTTTAGAGTATGCTTTAATGAAAAAAATCACTGTATTTCGTTAGAGTTCATTATTGTATTTTCGTACATTTCAATAAACTGTTTTTCTAATTTTGCAGCGTTGCTAAAGCAAGGACATCCTAAAGCAACGGCTAAAATAACAAATATCATATAATTTTGAAAGGAATGATATACAAATGACAGAAAAACAGTTTTTTTATGGTCGTATAAGCACTAAAGACCAGAATGAAGAACGACAGCTTTTAGCAGCCCGAGAGTTTGGCATCGATGAAAGGGATATCTATCTGGATAAGCAAAGCGGAAAGGACTTTAACCGCGAACAGTATCAATTGATGAAAGGTCAGCTTCGGCAAGGCGATCTTGTAGTAATAATGAGTATTGACCGCTTGGGAAGAAATTATGACCAGATAATATCCGAATGGAGAGATATTGTTGTTAATCTCGGTTGTGATATTGTAGTTCTTGATATGCCGCTTTTGGATACCAGAAATGAAGATGGTGGTTTAACCAAAAGATTTATCTCAGATTTATTTCTGCAGATATTATCCTATGTTGCCGAACAGGAACGTATCAACATCAGAAGCAGACAACGTCAGGGTATTGAAATCGCTAAGGCTGCGGGTAAGTACAAAGGAAGAAAGCCTATTGCGACAGATGATTTTCCACAGATTTATGAACAGTGGAAAGCAGGCATGATTACAGCAAGAAAGGGCATGGAGTTGCTTAATATTAAGGCAAATACATTCTATAGGCGAGTGAAACAGTATGAGGGGACTTTATAGTTCTCTCTTTTCTGTTTTTTAGCATTTTTATGCTTTAAGATCGTTTTCTTCAAATTCTTTGATTTTTATATGATTTTTATGGATTTTCCTAGTGAAATGATTTTAAGACATTTTTATTTGATTTTTTACATTTTTTTTGATTTTATTCCTTTTATTTTTGCCTTTTTTATCTATAGTTAAAGGCACGTCAATAATTATTAGTTCCCCTAATAAGAAAGTAAAATAAAATAATTTTTTATCGGGGGGACTTTTATGACTTGCAATTTTTATATTTTCATCGTAGCATGTATTCAAAGGAGGATGAGAGTTTAGGATCTTCTCAAAAGTATATTGAATTATAAAGCATTTTTTAAAGCTCTTGGTAATGATAATCCGATTTGTATTATAAATAATGATAAGGAAATACCAATGAGCGGAATTAAGAATCATAATCGTGTTAACGATTTATTCTTTATTCCAAATAGTGGCGGAAGATTATCTTCAGAGATTACAAAAATAAATACATTTTTTGTTGATATTGACTGCGGAAAAGATAAAAACAAAAAATATTATGATGTAAAAACCGTAAAGGAATTTAAAAAAAGTATGATGGCAAAGATTGATGCCTTTAAGTTTAGACCTAACGCCATTATAGAGACACGTAATGGTTATCATTTGTATTTTTTTATAAAGGAAGATATTTCTTCTGAACTTTGGAAAAGCATTGAAAAATCACTTATAGAATATTTTTCTGCCGATAAAAAAGTGTGCAGTCCTGCAAATCAGATGCGTATTCCAGGCACTTGGTGGGTAAAGAAAGGTTATGACCCTTTTTTGTGTACGATAATCCGTTTTGATGATTATGCGTTTACCTCTGTTGACTCTTTCTGTAATTTTTTTGGTATTTTAGCATCTAACCCTGTAAAAATGACATCTACGGGAAATAAACATAGGTACAATTATAACAAGGGTTCTGTTCGTAAAGAAAATAATATTTCAGAAAACAAGGAGTATCCGAAAAAGATTTTCCATTCGTACAGAGATGCTTTTGATTATATAGCAAAGGAATTTGACTTTTTTGAATATTTGAAGGAGTTTTATCATCTTCAAGGAGACTCTTCAAGATCCTTCTGTTGCATTTTTCATGATGATGAAAAACCAAGTGCCAGTATATTCAAAAGTGATAGCGGCATCAATTTATATTACTGTCATTCAGGAAATTGTAATTTTAAGACCGGAAACATAGTGCAGGTTGTCCAGGAACTTGAGAACCGTTCCCGCATAGAGAAAAATCTTAAAAAGTGTTCCCGTTTCGAAGCTATGAAAAAAATCTGCCATGATTTAAATGTTGAATATGAAGAAGACTTGAATATGATACGCTTTATTATAGATAATCTTAATGCTATAAATGATGACATAGAATATTCCCACAGGGAGTTATACGGAGCAATTTCAAGATATTTGCCAACACTTAAAGCACTCCATGAGACTGCATTAAGAAACACAATCTATTCCAGTTATCAGGATGAATATTTGTTTTCAGCGTCAGTAAATTATATTGCCGAAAAACTTGGCAGAAAAGACAAAAAGAATACTGGTGCAGACATATCTCTTCTTTGTCTGTTAAAAATGATTGAGAAAGTGGATCTTGAAGATGAAAAGATTCCGGAAGAGTACAAAGCGTATATAAAGCGCTATCAGCAAAAAGACGAAAGACAGCGCCATATCAATGTTTATTCCTTGCCAGCATATACGCATGATAAATTAAATGAATGTAATGATATGGCAAAGGCCGTAAAGGAAAAGAATCTCAGAAAGCGACATTTTACATATGAATCAGTTGCTAACGCATTCAATAAGGAAACCGCCGACCGTGTGTTCCCACAGGTTAAAAATAAACCTGTAAAATCTATTGATGAATATTTGTTGCATACTATTCAGTATCTTTTAGACCAGTACGGCTATTTTACACAAATGACCGTTAAATCATATTATATCAACAATGACAGATATTTTGATGAAATGAAATATATTAAGCAGCTTCCTGCAATAATGCAAAGACTTGATTTGAAAAAGATTAAAGCAACGAAAGAATTGAAAGAAAAATATAATATTTTGTCTGCCGGTTATCCGAATCTTCTCGTAAAACAAGGAGATGTTTGATTCCCGTCTAAAGATGTCATCATAAATAAATTTACTAACGAAAGGATGATTTATGATGACAGATAAGGAATACATAAGAAAAGGTGATATTTTCTATGTAGAGCTGGGAACAGAAAGAAATGGGCATATCCAAAACGGCGGTATTTCGGGAGCAAGACCGTGTATTATTGTAAATAATCAGGTTGCTTGTAAGCATAGCCCTATATTACTTGTTGTGCCTATCACTTCGAGTAATTTAAAAAAGAAGAAAAATATGCCCACGCATTTAATCATTGAAGATCTTTTACCTAAAAAATCCGTTGCTACCTTTGAACAGGTTTTGACTGTAAATCGCTTTCAGTTAAAAGATAAAATAGGTAATTTGTCAGACGATTTGATGAAAGAAGCAAACGAAAAACTTGAGATTGCCTTTGGCCTTACCCCTCAGTATGCCTAACATGGAAAAAGAGTGCTCAGTATGAACTGAAGCACTCTCTTTTTTTCTGTTGCGTGTATCCGCTAAACAACAGAAAATCCTACAGAATAGGGCCTCATAGAAAGAAGTGTTTTATATGGCGAATGCGATCAACAAATTTTCCGACCACCACCTCGTGGAATGATATCTATATAAAACTGCTGTTTGGCAGGTTGTTTTATTAAATTGTAGCTATCTTAATGCGATAATAATTATATATTTATTATATTATATATGAAAAGAAATTTCCCTTTTATTTAATCGATCAAATTTGCCATATAATAGCTTTGAAACTTACTATTTCTCCGATCAGGCGAACCACATAAAAGTGCTTCTTTTGATACAATAAGCACTTTTATTATTTTACCAAAAATCCCTTTATACTAAGGGATTTTCAGGTTTTTATAATCTTTCAAATCTACAAAAACAAGTCCACCAAAGAGGTTCAGTGAACCTTTTGATGGACTCATATTTTTAAATCGTCGAATTTATGGGTATTCGTCGAATTTGTGGGTATTCGTTAAATTTTCAAAAATACCCTTGACATGGGGAGCACTTTTACATTCATTTACTCCGCGTGAGCTCATAATCCGGAGGTCATCGGCTTTAATCCGCCCCCCCGCACCGACAAAGAAATCCATGAAAATGCAGTGTTTTCATGGATTTCTTCTGTTTTTCTATTCTCGTTTACCGAAGCAGACGGATTTAAACTAAACTTTTTGGACGGGTTTTCTAACATATATCACTCACACCAACACAGTATGGAGCGCATGCACCACCATTAACAGGTTTTATTGCCCTGTTTCTTTGTTAAAATTCATGTAGATTTCATTCATGGTAAATTTTCCCTTGTATTGTATAAGTTATTTAAACATAGTAAGTATTATTATTTTTGATTCAAAAGCAATTTCCCATCAGTCTCTTCAACGTCAAGAATCAGGGGATGCTCAATTCCTGCTCCGTTGTTAGGCTGATGAACAACGAGCTTTAAGCTACCGTCAAAATCTTTGAAAACCATTCCGTGACCGCCGTCATTTTCATAAAGCAATTCATCCTGACAAATCCACTTTCCGTCGATTTCGCCGTTATCGGATTTAGCAACAGCCTGAAAATAATTATAAATCCCATTGTCTTCACGATTAAATCCGGACCAGAGCATATAAAGATTCTCTTCCGTTCTGTAAAAAAACGGTCCTTCCGAAACATACCATATTTCATTTTTCCCAAGTCTTGATATACTCTTCTTAAAATCACTGCCGTAAAGCAACGGAAACGGCTTCCCTTCGGATTTCTTTAAATCCTTTGTTAGTCTTAAAGCCTCTATATCAGACTCCTTTATATACCATTTTTCATTACGGAATATGTCCTCAGTATGACTCAAAACAATATGGGGATTTTCATTCTTATCAACATACAAAGTACCGTCTATGCATTGCCAATTCATATCCGTAAGACCGTCTGCATATGGAACAAATTTATCATTCGGGGCATCTCCCACAAGAATTTGTGTACACTTTCCCTCAAACGATGCAAAAAGATAATATTTTTCGCAATACTTATGGAGTTCAGGTGCCCAGTACCATTTTTCAGCCCAGAAATCTTCGGTCTTCTCAAATATTATTTTTCCGTCTGTCCAGTTTTCCAAATCTTCACTTTCATATACTTTAAAGCAACGCTGGCTCTTGGTTTCAGTTCCATAAAGATAATATTTTCCGTCCTCCGCAAAAATAAATGGGTCTCTTAATCTTATATCCTCTGTTTTCATATTAATTTCCATAGCCTTTCTGCCCACAAATAGTACATTAAAAACGAACGCATCTCATCGTGGGCAGATAAGGCGTATAATGGAAATTACGCACATCGCCGTTTCGCACCTTCATGGTGCGAAAATTTCGGCGGTGCAATAAATTCCGCCGGAGGCATAACGTGATTTTTCACGTTATGCCTCCAAAAGTCCAAGTCTTTTTACCGCATAAATATAAATGAGCATACAGCTCGAGTACCACTCGGAGCAATCCGAGGTTTTTCCCGTTAAGGGGTGGAGCTCCTGCCCGAACATCATGTCATTGTCGAATGTCCACTGCCGAATCCATTTTTCGAGAACTTCATCAAAATCCTTGCTTTTACCATAATAATCCATCCATCTTGTGCATCTTAACATTGTCAATGCTTGAGAATAAAAGCCCCAGGAATTTCCGCTTTTATTCTGTTTAAAGCTTGGGTCAGACTTCGCCATCGACGGAAACGGATATTCTGTCCAGAACTCCTCAGGGTTAAAAAGATGCTTTTGACAGATTTCGTCTGCCATAGCTTTATCGGGGATGTGTTCGCTGAGTACATTTGTTATGGAAATTGACAAATACTTTCTCATATTTCCGTTTTTGTCCACATCATAGAAGAAGCAATCCTCTTTATCATAGCAAATTTCAAGCATTTTCTCTTTTACTTGCTCCGCCTTGGTTTCCCATTTTTCTGCATCCTCGCCCAAAGCCTTTGCCATATCGGAAAGTGCCGTCAGCGTTCCGTAAAACACTGCATTGTTATCAGGAGCAATCATTGGAAGAACCTCATCGCCATCAGGATAATTTATGGCATCGTTATCCTTTGCAGCACCTTTATATGTAATGCCATCTTTTCTGCCTGATCCATCGTGGCCCGTGTCATGTCCGCAAAAAATTTCCACAAGACCTTTTTTATTTGGCATTCGGTATGTTTCGTACCATTCTACCCATTTAACACATTTATGATAGGCTTTTTTCAAAAACTCAGTATCGCCCGACAGTTCATAATATTCATAGCAGAGTCTTGTAAACGAAACACACTCCTGAATCTGCGAATATCCGACCTCGTTCCAATTCGGACCTTTGTTCATATCAATTACATAGCAGGGAAGCTGACCTGTTTCCTTTTGTCTGTCCAGAAATAAATTCAGCGTATTCTTTGCAATATCCAGATATTCGGGGAACATTTTCCCGAAGAAAACAGAATCGTAAGCGTGTTCAAGCCACACTCCCGGATATGTTTCCGATATAAGAAAAACAGGTTTTTCATGACCTTTAAAACAGCCTATATGCTTTTCCTTTATTTGGTTTAATGCCAAATTATAATACTTATTTATCTTTTCTTTTTCCTGTTTTGTAAACATATTTTTGTCCTCTTATTCTATAATTTCTCCGCAGTTTTTAAATATTATTGTTTCATTAGAATTATTTGTCTTATTATCTTTAAACTCAACTTTTTCTATGTTGTCTGCATAAAGTAGCGGAGCAACGCAATCCTTAAATTCATTTTCCGTTATGCTTATATATTTGTGATAATACTTGCCCTCGCAAACCGCTTCTCTGGGTTTAACCTCAATAACATTGCTTCCCCAGTTGGGACTGCTTGCGTATTTGCAATTATCAAAAACATTATTTTCAATCTTTACATCTGTTGTGCCACCCGACTCAAACCACTTTTCTCCGTCGCTCTCAAACAAAATCGCAACACCGGGGGTATTGAAATAATTATTCTTTATCTCAACCTTGCCTTTTGCCGCAACAAGGATTCCTCTGGCTCTGTTATTTACAACTTTATTATTTTCAAATAACAAATCACAGCTCCAAGTCAAATCCTCAACATCATCGCCAACTTTTATATCTTTTGTTCCTCCGTCTATATAGAGTTTTGTATGGTTCAGATTTACAACCTCGACATCGGAAATTCTGTATTTACCGTTTGGGATAAGTGTTTTTGGATTAAGAACAGCGATTTCGTCGCCCTTTTCGTAAATATCAAGTCCTTTTGCACTTTTATGCATATATTTAATCACTATATATTCATCGGTTTTATCAACAATCCTTGTGAACACTCCATGAACATTCAATGCATCATCCTGTTGCTCTGAAAATTCGCTATTTGTCACCTTAACTATTCCTTTGCAGTGAACAAAATGGGTTGCATCACAATTAAGAGAAAACAGTCTACTTTCTTTTGCTTTAACAACCATTCGGTCAACAAAAACATTCTCTGTTTTTTGTGCAAGAAGTCCCATTGCATAGCTTTTATACATAGTTACATTTTTAACCGAAACGTCTTTACTGTCCGTTATGACAAAGTTACAGGCATATCTCTCGGTACCTCTGGTTATAAGGTGCATCCCGACTGACACATTGAGCTTTGAGTTATATACTCTGAATTTCTTATCCCCCAAATCTTCAAAACAAATTTCAGGATTAAATACCCGAAATTCATCCATAGATTCGGGAATAAAAGATTTGTCATCACCAAAACTTCTTATTCCAAAATAATGGAAAATATCTTCATTTCCGCAGGAATCGTAATAATACAGCATATTCCCTTTTATTGTATACTTGTCATCATTTACGACTTGAACATCGAAAAAATCATCATCTACATTGATTACTTCAGCATCAAGAGTCATTGTTTCATCATAGTCAATAGAAAGATTTTTAACCGTTATATTCTCTGAGTTTTTTATAGTAAATGGAGTTATGCTTCCATGGAATATAAACTCGCTTCCACCGCCGTCAACAGTAAAATTCTTCATATCCTTTATTAAAAAGGCAATTCTCTGTATTCCGTAAATATCGTGGTTTGATACACACAAGACATCCTCGGCCGCCATATCTGAATAAAAGTCATAGCGTCCCTTATCGAACACAAGGGTATCCTCGTTATGTTCACGGCAGTATTTTATTGCATTATATAAATTATATGAATGGTCATCTGTTGTATTAAATTTATTGTAATTTACCATAATAAAATCACACTTTCACAATCTCTATTTCACCCGGAGATGTTATCGTTGTCTTTGTTTCACCATTTTCTTTACAACTATATACTTTTACTTTTCCATACGGAGTTGGATATTCTATTTCTATCCACTCAAGATCACCTAGATTCGGTGAAATTTTAAGTTTTTTGCAACCAGGCTCTAAAATTTCAATTCCTCCAATTTGTTCTGACAAAAAAGCCGTCGGACCGCTTGCCCAACCATGACACAAACTCAATCTGTACTGTTTATAACAATGCTCACCAAAATCGCCATGAATATCAGACTTGCCTTCCGGAACAATTTCATCTATTCTTCCCGCATTTTTAGCCCATTCCATTTTAAATTCTTCCCAGAAAGACGTGGCACCGAGTCTGAGCATTTCGCCCCAATATTTACGGATAAGGTTAAGAGACTTACTATATTCGCCCCTCTCGGACAATGCAAGCAATATATAATATCCCATAAAGCAAGACATTTCATATTCAGTTGTTTCTAACACTGTCTTAAGAGACTGTTCCGAACACCTTTTCGCAAGCACCGTTAAAGCTGAAAGTCTGTTATTGGGCTCGTTTTTGTCATCGGTTTTTTCACTTTCAAGACATTTGCAATAATCACGGCATTTTTCTAAAAGTGCCGTTTCCCCCAAAATATCCATTATCTGTGTCAATCGTCTCAGTGCGATGCAGGATATAGACTTAATCCCCTCTATTTCGCCTTTTTGCTCCATGCTGCTCCAGTCAGAAAACCTATAGTTTAAGTTCAGGGCTACAAAATCATCATCTATCCATTTGGTAATTTGATTTGCCAGCTTAATCATATACTCTTTCTGTTGCTTCAGGTAATCAATATCTCCCCAATGCATAAACCAGTCATAATGAATTATTATCCACCACATACTGTATGTAGGCATTCCGTTCATCCACTCCCCTTCGGGGGTTTCATTTTTTATCAGGTCAAGACTTCTTTTTACGCACTCGTCCTGTCCGAACACCGCTTTAATAGTTGAGGTTTCAGGGTGCATATCTCCAATCCACACAAGTCTGTCTCTTTTAACGCCATCCCATAAATAATCGTGCATATTCAGCTGAACTGTATACGCTCCCGTATTCCATATTTCATTTAAAAGCTCATCATTGCATTTAAAAGAGCCTTTATACTCAACATCTCTTATTTCAGGTATTGCAGCTGCAGTTCTGACCGTTATATCTCCCCCGATTGCTTCTATTTTCGCAAATCGGAAGCCTGTATCGCCGAATCTTTGTGTGCTCATAAAAACAGCGTCAACCGTCATATCCCTGACAGAATGATAGTTTCCCGAATTTTTCTCACCCAAATCGCTGAGTGCTTCCATCACACTCTCTCCGAATACAATTCTGTATTTTGCACCGTTTGAGACATCCTGCGTTGTCACGGCAATTCCTCCGTTTATTTCTTTTCCGAAATCCAGAAGAATGTATCCGCCTTCCTTTATTACGGCACAATTCTTTTTGTTAAAAACGGCCTGAGATAATCCGTTTTCAAGCAATACGGCAGAATTTTCAGTATTTGTTTCCGTTACTATTCTTTGTGGTTTAATATGTGTTCCCATTCTTTAACTCCTTTTCTGTTTCACACCAATGCGGCCTTGCCGAAAGCAAAGCCGCATTTTTATCAGTTAATCAATTATATAACTTGCCGTAATCGGAGCATAGGTTGTTTTGTTCCAATACATTATCTTTATTTTTTCTGTTCCGCTTAAAACCGTTGCATTCTTTGTTATCTCTGTTCCAACCTCAACGGAACCGCCGTTTGCATCAAGATAGTCGGCACCTGAAAGCACGCCGCTTTCATCATACTGTGCAATAATGACCACTCCTTTGAAGCTGTCATCAAAGTCAAATCCGCTCAGTGTAACGTCAAGAATATCGTCTTTTTCAAGCTGTGTCATTTCGGTAACCTCTGTGCCGGATTTTTTCACTGACATCTGCGGAATAAGATTTTTAAATGTAAACTGTCGACTTGTTACTCCTGCCTCGCCCTCCGTCGGATTTGAGTAATAATTCATACTCATTGTATAATCGCCCGACAGATAGTCCGTAGTAAACTTCACCGAATATCCGCCTAATACATCTGCCGTAACCTGATTAAAATACACGATTTCAGACTGCGGATTTTTTACACTTACGGCAACCATACCGCCGCTCAGTTTCGGATTGAATCCGTTAACCCTGACTGTGCGTGTGTTATAATCGGCATACACTTCGATTTCATCTGCAGCTTCGCCGTCCTCATCAATAATATCCAGCAAGCTCTGCGGAACATAAAATCTGTCATTAATCCAAAGTGCTATTTCTCCGTCAAGGTCGGTATATTTTCCATTTATGTAAGCCTTTGAAGTATTCCTTTTTATTCCCACCGAATAATCGTTAAACGAGAAAACCTCTGTTTCTGCGTTATATGTACCTTTATCCGTTACATCAACAAAAAGTTCATTTGTCATACTGTCGAAATCAAAATTTATCAGTCCGGAAAGATATTTGGGAATATCCGTGTTATCTATAAGATTTGTTGTAATTGTTCTGTAGTCGCTCTCTGCAAATTCAGACATTACCGTATCTTTTTTGGATATATCAATTCCGTCGGGATACGCCGCTCCCTCCGGGGCATACATAAATATTCCGCCGTTACGGTTGGTATGTCCTGTGGTTTCCCATGTGATATATGATGAATTAACACCGCTTTGAATATTCGTTACTATTTCCGAAAGCTTACTGTCATCCCAGTCTATACCGCCGGTATCATGGTCGGGCATAATCACAACAACAGTATCGGTTCGCTCTTTGGCATATTCGATTGCAACCTCACATGCTTTGTCAAAGGCAAGGTATTCGCTCACCATATTGACAGCATTGTTGTTGTGTCCGCCGCCGTCTACCGCACATCCCTCAACCATAAGGAAAAATCCATTTTCGTTGCCGTCATCAAGAGCTCTGATTGCCGCCTTTGTACGCTCCGCAAGATTCGGTGTGGTTTCTGCTCTTTTGATATCATAATAAGCGTTCGGGAGCTTTCCCCATACTCTGTCGCCTGCTTTTATGTTTTCCAAATCCTCTTTGCTTGTTATAACCTCATATCCGCGGCTTCTGAGTTCCTCATTCATGTACCATGCCGCATCCTTAAAATCTCCATGCTCTGCGGAAATAACCACGTCTATACCCTAATTTACGATTTGCTCCGACATCTCATACATATTTTTACGGGAAATATTATGTGCCGAAAAAGCCGCAGGAGTTGCATTTGTCCACTCATAAGTTGTGACAATACCCGTGTTCTTGCCGAGATACTGACACGCCTCCAGAATATTTGCATGAGGCTTTTGGTCGGGGTCTATACCCACATATCCGTTATTCGTCTTATATCCCGACGATAATGCGGTTCCCGACGCCGCCGAATCCGTTACATCTGCATCTGCGGAATAGGTTGTTTCCGCTCCCACAAGATATTGCTTAAGATACATTTCTCCCTTATCAACAGGTGTTGCATAGGGATATGTTTCACTGCTGAAGCCGCCTTCCTGCTTCACTGCGTCTGCCAGCATAAACGGTTTCATTGCACCTCCGTCGGGTATCATCACAATGATATTTTTAATTTCCGTTTCCTCTGCGCTTACGGACAAAGTGCAATACCCCGCAAGCAGTACCGTTATACATAAAACCAAAGAAAGGACTCTTCCTATGTTTTTATTTTTCATAACTCCTTATTATGTCAGATTAATTTATGCTCAGGCAGCTATTTCGTAGATTTCCGCTCCTGCTAAAGGCTTGATTTCTTCCAAATCTGTCCAGATAAACAGCTTATAAAGTTCTGCGCCCGACTCTCCTGTTATATCAATATTATAAATTTTGCCTGCTTCTATTTCAACAGGGTCAGCTAAAAGAAGCCTATCAACGTCTACATCAAATGAGTACTGAGCAACTATTGCAGTTGCATCTGTTGATGACGCAACAACTGCTTTCTCCCCATTAATGAATGCAAATGTTCCCTCTGCATTGCTGTATGTTCCGTCAAGCTTTTTATAAACGATGGTATCGTTTTCTATGGTCGGGTAGGAATCTGTTCCGATTGTCTGTCCGTAAACAATTTCGCCTGCGCCCTTATTCAAAAGGTATGCAACCTCACCGCTTGCAAAAGCATCTGCACTTTTTTGAATACCGTAACCTACAGAAACGCCACCAGTATTGACAATTTCAAGATAATAGCTGTTTGACATTGATGAATTATTGGTCAACTTAAAGTTATTGTCACTGGTTGTTATTGTTCCGTAAACAAAACAATTCTCTACATTTGCACTAAAGCCTATTGCACCAACTTCTGATGTTCCAGTAAGGTTTCCTACGGCATAGCAGTTCTTTATATCTGCCGGTCCAAAGCTTGCAAAAAACGCTGCTCTGTTACCAAAATTTATATCTCCGTAGAACGCACACTTTTCTATGGTTGTGTTCACTGTCCCGTTAGCCGCTGGAACTGCTACAAAACCTGCACCACGGTTATCACCACCGACATTTCCGTATACAGTCGTATTCTTTATAGTCGCACCTGCTGTATAACCGAACAAACCTTTATATGAACCGCTTGTAATCGACAGATTCTTAATACTGTATCCATTTCCATCGAATGTACCCTTATATGTATTTGTGCTTGTTCCTATTGGTGTCCAATCTGTTTCTGCGGATAAATCTATATCCTTTCCAAGTTTTACATTTACATCTACGGCTGTGCCGTCATTTACCTTTGCTCTGAATGTTGACATATCTCTGTATGTCTTAATCGTATAAGGAACAGATGTTCCGTTTTCCGTGTTATCATTTGTATAAATACCGATTGCGGTCTCATACACTGCATTTGTTTCGGTTCTGAATACAGGATGCTCGTCTTCACCGATTGTCTGTCCAAATGCGTCGCCTAAAAGAATAGCAACTTCGCCGCTTGCAAAGGAGTCTGCACTTTTTTGAATACCGTAACCTACAGAAACGCCACCAGTATTGACAATTTCAAGATAATAGCTGTTTGACATTGATGAATTATTGGTCAACTTAAAGTTATTGTCACTGGTTGTTATTGTTCCGTAAACAAAGCAATTCTCTATATTTGAACTAAATCCGATTGCTCCTACTTCTGATGTTCCAGTAAGGTTTCCTACGGCATAGCAGTTCTTTATATCTGCCGACCCAAAGCTTGCAAAAAAAGCTGCTCTGTTTCCATTGACTACATTCCCATAAAATGCACATTTTTCTATAGTTGTGTTCACTGTCCCATTAACTGCCGGAACTGCTACAAAACCTGCACAACGGTCACTACCACCGACATTTCCGTATATTGTTGTATTCTTTATTGTCGCACCTGCTGTGTAACCGAACAACCCTTTATATGCACCGCTTGTAATTGATAAGTTCTTAAGGCTGTATCCGTTTCCATCGAATGTACCCTTATATGTATTTGTGCTTGTTCCTATTGGTGTCCAATCTATTTCTGCGGATAAGTCTATATCCTTTCCAAGCTTAACGTTTACATCCGTTGCTGTGCCGTCATTTACCTTTGCTCTAAATGCAGACAAATCCGTATATGACTTAATCGTATAAGGAATATCTGTTCCATTTTCTGTTTTATCATTTGTATAGGTATCAATAGCCGTTTTATAAACTACATTTGCTTCAGTTCTGAATACAGGATAAGCATCTGTTCCGATTGTCTGTCCGAAAGAGTCTCCGAGTAGATATGCAACCTCACCGCTTTCAAAGGAGTCTTCGGATTTTTGGTCTCCCCAGCCAATAACATGATAACCCTCACCTGCAACTGCGTTTAAATAATAGCAGTTTGTCACAGTTCCGTTAGAAATTCTCACACAATTTTGGCTTGCGGTTATAGTTCCTTTTACATAGCAGTTTGTCACAGTTCCGCTGAAGGATAAACCGCCTATATCTTTGTTGCCTTTAACATTTCCAACAAGATAAGAATTTTCTATAGTCACATTTGAATATGCAAATCCTGAAGTAGGACCGCTACCTGTTACGTCGCCTATAAACGCACAATTTTTTATGGTATTTCCTGTAGAAATTCCTATAAATCCATTTACATAATCCGTTCCGCTGACATTCCCTTTATAGGTACAATTTGTTATCGTTGTATTTGTCGCATTTCCGACAAATCCTGCTGCATATGCACGCCCCTGAGTATTACCTTCGATTGTCAGATTTTTAATTGTTGCTCCGTTCGTATACTTAAAAAATGCGGAGTACCACTCTTCCGAATCATAAAATTTGCCATACGAAACCTTATGATTTGCCCCATCAAATGTGCCTGAATATACAGCCTCGGCAGAACCGATTTTAATATATTCGCCCGTAAGCGGTACCTCAATATCGTTTATGAGTGTTGCCCATGCCGTTGTTTCACCGCCGTTTACCTTGTCACGAAAAGCAATAAGCTCTTCATACGTACCAATCTGATACGGGGAGTCGCTTGTTCCCAAGCCTCTCAGCGTTGTTTCAGCAAAAACAACCCCACAGAAGCACTGCATAAGCATTGTTAAAGCTACTACTAAACCTAAACATTTTTTCATTACGGATTTTTTCATAAAAATCGCTCCTTTTTATATATTTATTTTATTTTATTATTATCGGTTCAATCAGCTCTTTTTGTATTGGATAGTTCCATACAAAAAGCTTTATTTCTGTCATATTACTAAATTCCGTCGAATCAAGAGACAAAACCATATCAAAAGTTTCTCCGCCGTCTTCGGTCAATGTAACAGGTTCATGGCTAAAGGCTTCAAGACGTCTTATACCATTTACCTCTGTGTAGCCCACCATTGCCACTGTAATATGCTTTACTGTACCGTAAGGATTATAACCCTTTATGCTAACCGAAGCCTCCTTTCCGTCTGTTATGTCAGAAAATTTTGTATTTGCCACCGCTTTGGTTATTATAGCCTCATCAGTATCTGCCACTGTAATCTTATTGGTATAATCATCGGTCATTGTGTTTCCGAGGAAATTCTTTATATCTTTTTTTACTGAAAGTGTGTATTCTCCCCATTCAAGACCGTCTTTAAGTGTCAGGACATAGGATTTACTGTCCTCCCCGATTTCGCCGTCAAATTCAGCCGAGCCGAGACTCACCATACCATTTATTGTGTCAGCCTCTATTCTGCTGTTAAATTTAATAACTATTTGTGTTGTGTATCGGGAAACCGCACTTTTATCAGTGAATACCGTTCCGCCTTCACGGACAAACTCAACCGCAGTCACTTCAGGAATCGCATATGTATTGAAGTATCCTGTTGCACCTTTTTCCACAACATTATCCTCTGTTCTGGCAACCGGATATTCATCTATACCGATAAGTTGTCCAAACTTATCCCCGAGCAACGATACAAGCGAACCATTGGCAAAATCGTTCTTCGTTTTTGTCGTCGCACCACCCGTGTCAAGATGTCCCGGTGCACTGTAGCTGTCTATAAGCGCATAGCAGTTGGTTTTGATATTGTTTGCTCCGAACAGCCACATATTTGCGGCCGATGTAACCCGGCCGTATGTATAACAGTTTTCAATCGTTGCCCCCAAAAAGCATATGGCGGAAACTTCGGTGTTACCTGTCACATTTCCAACATTATAACAGTTTGTTATTACTGAATTTTCACTGCTTCCTGATATTCCCGAGACTCTTGCTGCAGCAGAAATATCAGCACCGTTATAGCATAAATCAATAGTTGTATCCGATATATAGCCTGCAATACCACCAACATATTGACCGTTATCGCCAATTACAGAACCACTTTCTACTCCAAAATTTTTGATTGTAGCTCCGTTTGCCTGACCAAAGAAGCCAAGATATGTTCCGCCCGTAACATTGATATTTTTCACGCAATGCCCGTTTCCGTCAAATATACCCTTGTAAGGAGTACCTGATTTACCGATTGGAGTCCACACATTTCCTCCAAGATCAATGTCCGCCGTAAGCTTTGCACAAGCGTCCATTTGCGTTCCGCCGTTGACCTTATCTCTGAATGAAACCAACTCCTCATACGTGCTTATAATATACGGATTATTCTCCGTTCCATCTCCGCCGGTTATTTCAAGATCATCGTCAGGCTCACCGGGATTGGGCTCTTCTGTTTCCGAATCATTACTATATGAGTCACCGTTTTTAAATACTACATTCGTTTCGGTTCTGAATACGGGATATACGTCAGTTCCGATTGCCTGACCGAACGCATCCCCGAGCAGATATGCAACTTCTCCGCTTGCAAATGCATCTGAATTTTTTTGTGTTCCGCCACCACCCGTTACAGGAGTACATGATTTATAGTATGAGTTTGTAACAGTTCCTGCACTTAATCTAAATGCATTACCACTTCCTACAATATCCCCATAAGCATAACAATTTGTTACGGTTCCCCATAACATTATTCCTGTAACTTCCACAGTTCCGTTTATGTTACCGAGACTATAGCTATTTTCAACTTTACTTGCTGTCTTACTCCCATTCCGGTTATATCCTATAAATCCTGAGGCACCCGCATCATTACATGTTACATTAACATTATTTGCACAATTTTTTATTGTTGTATCTAATGCGCAGCCAACAAATCCTGCCGACCTTGCTCCTGCTTTTACTTCACCTGATACCTTAAGATTTTGTATAACCGCTTTATCTGTGTAACCAAATAGCCCTCTATAAAATTCACTGGTTATTATTCTCATATTTTTGATTTCGTAACCATTACCGTCAAAAATACCCTTATATGCATTTACCCCGATATCGCCATTTCCTGTTCCTATTGGTGTCCAGTTTGCTTCTGATGATAAATTTATATCCGCTATAAGTTTTGCACAAGCATTCACCTGTGTTCCGCTGTTAATCTTTTCTCTGAATGTAACCAATTCCTCATATGTACTTATAAGATATGGATTATTCTCTGTTCCGTCTCCCGACGCAAAAGCAAGAATCGGCATTGCTATCAGTAACACAGAAACTGCCAATATAAAAGTCATAATTCTTTTTCTCATTTTATTTCTCCATCCTATTCTGTAATACTTTCTCCTAACGGTCTGATCGTTGTTAATGCATCCCAGAAAAATGCCTTGTATTTATCTATTGTTTTAAAAACAACTTTATTATTTGCAGCTATGAACACTGGATATTCGTCCGTCCCAATTGTCTGTCCAAATGCATCTCCGAGCAAATATGCAACTTCTCCACTTGCAAATGCATCTGCACTTTTTTGTGTTCCGCCACCACCAGATACAGGGGTACATGATTTGTAGTATGAGTTTGTAACGGTTCCTGCACTTAATCTAAATGCATTACCACTTCCTACAATATCCCCATAAGCATAACAATTTGTTACGGTTCCCCACAACATTATTCCAACAACTTCCCCTGTTCCGTTTATATTACCGAGACTATAGCTATTTTCAACTTTACTTGCCGTCTTACTCGTATTTTGATTAAATCCTATAAATCCCGAGGCTCCTACATCTGTACATGTTACATCAACATTATTTGCACAATTTTTTATTGTTGTATCTAATGCGCAGCCAACAAATCCTGCCGACCTTGCTCCTGCTTTTACTTCACCTGATACCTTAAGATTTTGTATAACCGCATTATCTGTGTATCCAAATAATCCCTTGTAAAATTCACCGGTTATTATTCTCATATTTTTGATTTCATAACCATTACCGTCAAAAATACCCTTATAGGAATTTACTCCGGTATCACCATTTCCTGTTCCTATTGGAGTCCAGTTCTCTTCTGCGGACAAGTCTATATCCGTCGTAAGCTTTGCACAGGCATCCATCTGCGTTCCGTTGTTAACCTTTTCTCTGAATGAAACCAAATCTTCATACGTGCTTATAATATACGGACTTTGCTCCGTTCCGTCTCCTTGAGTTGATTCACTGCCGTTGTCTTCGGTCTCAATATCAGCAAAATAGCAGTTTCCGTAATAATCGGCTTTTTTTGTAAAATAAACCTTGTACTGCTTTCTGTCGCTTGTTGTAACATTGTACTGTTCAAGCTGTTCAAGCTGTCCGCTGCTGTACTGGGAAATCATGAGTATTCCGCTTTGAGATGAAGGAGAAAGAATTTCCGCGTACCCATCTGCAATTCTTACCGATGATACGTTAAGACCGTTAACATATCCGTCTCCCTCCGCATTTTCATACACATAGTTATCATACTCCGAAAATACGGGAAATTCATCCGCACCTAATGTCTGACCGAATGCGTCTCCGAGCAGATATGCAACTTCACCGCTTTGAAACTGTTCTGCATTTTTTACCGTTCCTTTATTCTCCGAGGATGCGCTCTGTTCAAGAAAATACGAATTCTCAGTGGTTCCGTAAAGAATAAGAGGATATGACGTTCCGCTTGTTGCAGTGACGGTTCCGTAATTATAACAATTACTTATCTTTGCCCATTTTGTAAATCCGTAAACCTCAGCGGTGCTTGATATATTTCCGGCATTATAACAGTTTACAAACTCTGCGTATCGGGTCAGCGCCGTATCTCCAACAAAGCCTCCGCCTCTGCCTTGCGCAACTGTTGCATCACCCGTGATGGTAATATTGGCATAATTTGCACAGTTTTCAAACGAACACGCGCCCGTTGTCTGTCCTGCAAATCCGCCTATGTAAGCTCCGCCGCTTATATTGCCATTGATTGTAAGATTTTTTATTATTGTTCCGTTAATTCTGCCGAAGAGTCCGTTATACCAGCCTGAAAGTGTATTAATAGTAATCGAATGTCCGTTTCCGTCAAAGCTTCCGCAGTAAGCAATTCTGTTCCCGCCAGTATCAAAATAGCCTTCGGCGGCAATCGGAATCCAGTTTCCGCTGACAACAATGTCATTTGTAAGACTTACGTCAATTTTCGTTGCACCATTGTTCACCAAATCTCGAAACATCTTCAAATCTTCTTCGTTTGATATCTCGCAACTCAGCGGATTTATGGAATATTCGCCAATATCGCCTTTTATGTAGCTTACATTGCTTCCCGTTTCGATTATAAACTTACCCTCTTTTGGATAAACCGTTTCACAATTTCCGTAAAAGTCATAAATATCAAGGCTGTCAGCTGATGAAACAAGCTCAACAGTCTGCGGCAATCCCGACCAGAGGGCTATAAGGTCATCGCCGTCTTTGTGTGTAAAACCGCATCCGTTTATACCTTTTTCCGAATACCCGGTAATCATTCCCGTACCTGTTGCGTTTGCCACAAGTGCGTTCATTGCCGCAATGGCTATATAGGACTTTTTCGCACTGAAAGCCACACCTGTTTCCGATGTAGCATCCGTTTGTGCCTCCAGAAGTCCGAAATTATGCTGGGCATTATCGGGAGAATGCAGTCCGTTTAAAACATCATACTTATTGGTTAGATTATATGCAGACATATGCTCTGCAAGATTTTCCGACATAGTCAGAAGATATTCCTTAACAAGAATTTCCGCCTGTTCTTCCTCTGATACTGCATTTTCTTCGGTTCCTGTGTACCAGCCGTATTCAGTAATCCATAATTTTATATTACTTTTACCCATATCATCAAGAAGCTTACGGTAATATTCCGCAGTTTCCGCCACGGAAAAAACATTTATACTGTAAGGATGCAAAGTTATTGCATCAATATCAAGCTGCAAAAGACCCTCTTCAACCAAATCATTAAAGTAACATTTTCCATACTTGGCATAGTGTTCTGCGCTTGTATCGGTACATTCCGCAACATCATCCATACAGCCTGCGTGCGGATTTGCAAGAGACACAGCACCGACTTCTATTTCGGTATTCAGTTTATTAAGCGTATCAACACCGGCTTTTACAATATTCACATAAGCCGAGGTTGTCATATTGCCGTTTAAATTCGGTTCATTCCATATTTCTGCTCTTTTCACTCCGCCTGTTTGAAGCAAATCGTATGCATATTCCGCCCACGCCTCTATATCATCGGCTTCCGTAGGCGGCACCGTGTAATCACCTGTATACTGCCTTGCTCCAAGATGAGGACTGTTAAGAGAGCTTTCAAAGCCAAGCTTTTCATTTGCTTCAACAACCCGCTTAAAATACGCATTATCCGGCATCTCTTTGCCGTTATCCTGTGCATCCTCATATTCCTGCCATCCCACAGGATGGTCGCGGTAACCGCCTGCATTTGCCATATCAATCAGAAGCATCTGTTCTTCTATGGTATCTTTATATATTCCGAAATGCCCCTGAAGCTGATATGCCGGATTGCGGTCGCCTGACATTATCTTCGAGAATACGGTTTCATACTCTCCGACAACCGTGCCCGCATCATCTTTTACAGAAACATAAAAATGATATCCACCGTTTTTTGTTACGGGTATGGTTACACTCATTTGCTCACCGATATCTGAAGCTGCACTCCACATTATCTCTTCCGTATCATCATATACTGCGAGAAACTCAGCCTTACAATTATCCGTTGCCCCATCGACGCTTATGTTAAAGACAACATCCTCACTGTCGGGGAAAATATTCCCTGTATTCTCTGTTACCGCCCTGACAGTTACCTCATTTTCCGCAAAAATAACCTTTGGCAAACAGATATTGAGCAAGGATATTAATATCAATAAAACTGATGAAAATTTTCTCATAAAACCCATCCTTTACTTATATACCAAAATTCCGACTGGAGCAACCTGTGTCTTATTTATAACCACCGTCATTCCCGGTGCAATATCCGCAAGACTTCCGATATAAAATCTGTTTCTTTCTTCTGAAGAATCATATACAAATACGCTTGCTTTAGATACATCATACATTTGAACGGCTTCTCCGCCGGGATGAGTGCTTAAATGTAAAACAGATTTCTTTATGGTCTTGACATTACCCTTAATAAAGTTAAAATAATCAATCCGTGCATTCCACCAAGCCATCTTATTTTCCACAAATCCGCTCCAGCCCTGAGCAGACGTCGGCTTTTCATAAGCACTGTCTGAATTATCATAAACCTTGTCAACAACACGGACAAATACATCATCGCCTTTGGTATAGGTCTTTACTCCTATAACATCAGATTCCGCAAGCTCCTGTAAATCTGTCATATTTTTATATTTTGTATCATCATCAACCAGATAGGTTACTTCACTTCCCGTAAAGCTATATCCGCATATGGTGTCATATACTTCCCCTGTTGAGTCCGTTCCGGTTCCCATACTATTAAAAATCACACCCGTATCTACCGCATTCTCTAAATCTGCACTGTCAGAGGTATATATAATGACAGGAGAAACATCATTGTCTCCCACCGTATATCCGCCGATAGTTACTTGCCACGCTGCAGCGATAGATGACATTGGCTTTACGTCAAAATACAGTTCACGGTTTTTATCTATTTCTCCATAGCTTGTTCCGACATAGGGAACCTGCATAACCAAAGTATTTTTATCTACCATTATCTGATTATTCTGGTCATCATAAAACATCCCGAATGCAGGAGTATAGATTTTCTTTGACACCTTTCCGTTGTTACATTCCTTGATTGAGTCTTCTTCGTCTCCGCAGGTATCAACGGCAGTAATCAATCCATTTGAATTTGTCTTATATCTTATCATCTGCATTGGAATGACGCCATTTTCATCAATTCCCGGAAAATATACTGAAAGCTCGCCGTCATTGTCTAACTTATTTCCGTCAAACACCACCTTCGGAGCATAACCAAGAGTCAAAAATTCGCCATTCTGGTTATAAACTTCAATCATATTTTCCTTTTCTCCGAACATTCCGTCTTTACATCCAATGCGCAGAGCATAAGCAAACAGCCAGTCAGACGATACGTCGAAATCAATATATGCCACACGTCCAAATAAATCAGTTTTCACCGTGCAGTTTACGCCTGTTTTCAGCTTTGCCTTATTTTTGTTGTAACATTTGGCATCAACTTCATATTCTTTCTCGTTTATGATAATACAGTTATAAGCTCTGCCGCTTTTTATTCCGGTTATGACTCCGCTTTCAGACGTATTGTTTTTATGTACTTCAATCTTATTTTCGTATTGCGCTATGGTTAATACATCTCCCATAGCGAAGCCTGCATCATCAACCTCTATTCCGTTTTCATAAATTTTTATATATTCGTAGTCACCAAAGCAAATGGAATTATTGGTATTATCCAGCTCAACAAGTGTTTTTGTTGTATCCCCGTATGCTCCCACAACAAGGTTTTTGTAGGATTTTATCAGGATTAAATTATAATCATTGGTTTCGCCGGTCTTTCTCAGGGTTATGCTTCCCATTGAAAAGTCCTTGTATAAATTACTGATACCGCTTTCCACATTTACTCCGTTATAGATGTATGCGGCACCCTTTGACACAGAAACCTGATTTTCATTTCCGTTATCCGTATAATAAGATATACTGTAATTTTCATATCCTGTAAAATCGTCCGCAGTTATAACAATATCTTTTTTGTCCGTATTGGCTTTCCATATGTAAACAGCCGTATCTATACCGCTTTTGCTTTCTCTTAAAAGAGCCTTGACTTTTATTCCGATGTATTCCGCATCGCCGAAAATAAGTGCGTCCTCTCCCAGAGCAACTCTTTGACCGTCTATTACAATCTCGCCCGACTCGGGCATAGCAGCATCAAAAAGCGCTGTTCCGTCCGCCGCCTGAATAACGCCTTCATAAAGATATATATTATGATATCTTTCCAGAAGCGTTTCTCCCGAAGGGTAAAGGCTTAAATCGCCATCAAGATAGGTTCTGTCATAAATCGGCTCTGTTGCGGCTTTAAAAAGGATTTCCGCACATTGACCTGCCGTAAGCTCTCCTCCACCTGTATTCACCAATATATCGTACTTTCTTGCAACCGCAATATATCCATTGGGATAACCGCCGCTATATTCGGCAATAGCTCCGTATCCGCAAGCTTCAACAATCATTTTATATGCCTCTTCATATAAAACCGGTCTTTCAGGGTTAAAATTTCCGTTTGACGCCCCCGAAACTATACCTGCTTTATATAAAGCCGACAATATTCCGCAATAGGAGTTTGACCTGTCAACATCCAGAAAATAAACATCAGGGTCTCTGTCCGCCTCTATATTCAGAAGCTTTGCAATATATTCGGCAAATTCTCCTCTGCTTACCTTTCTTGAAAGCTCACTCTCCGCGTCCTCCATTTCAGGCATTATTTCCAGCACTGCCATTATGCGTGCATATTCGGAAACACTATCATCGGCTGACACAGTATATAAAAAGGTAAAGCAATTTACAACAAAAACTGATATAATCAAAATACTAAGCAATCTTTTCATAATCTTCACCCCTATCTGATATCAAGCTTTGTCATTACGTTATATATTACCTGAGCGGCTTCCGCACGGCTTATAAAGTCCCTCGGATTGATATTCCCGTTTTCATCTCCCATAACAACCTCTGCAGCTGCAAGGATTTCTACGGCTTCTGCCGCATATGCGGATGTTTCCGAAAAATCATTAAATTGCTTTTGGGCCGTTCCCTGCGGAATTTTTTCAGCATATTTAAGCGCATTATATATCATAACAAACGCATCCTGCCTTAATATGCTCTGACCGCTGCCAAACTCGGTATCGGATATTCCCTTTGCAATCTTACTGCCGTATGCTTTCCGCACATAATCATAATACCATGCATTTTCAGGAACATCCTTAAATTTAAAGGTCTTTGGAACAATATTTATATTAAACGAAGTTACTGCCATTTTGGCAAATTCCTCTCTCGTTACATTGCGGAACGGTTCAAATATGCCGTTGCCTTTCCCGTTTATTATTCCCTTAAGAGCCAATGTTTCTACCGCTTCTTTCGCCCATTCGTAATTGTTCATATCTGTAAACCGACAGTATTTTTCATCTTCATTTTCATTGCCCAATGAAGTATCGGTGCTGCCGACAGCAACACCGGTCATAATCATACCTCCGCCGGATGAACCACCGCCGCCTGACGAACCGCCGCTTTGTTCTTTCTGTAATGATTTTACTGCACTGCAAAGTCCGTCATAATCATCAAAATCCATTCCCGCAAGCTTTGCCGCAACAGAAGATGATATTGTTCCGCTTGACAATCCGATTTCCGTATAAAAGCTTGAAATAATCTCCTTTATTTCTCCGTTCCCGTCAGGATTTTTTATTCTTTCCAATAACACGGCTTCAAGTAATGCCGCATCAAATTCTTCAATGCTCTTAAAATCTTTCTTCGTCATACGCTCAGCAACAGCCTTGGAATTTGGCTCTGAATACCACTTTTCAAACGAAGAATTTTCTATCCCCGATATATCCGTATATGACTTTATATCATCTATATTCCCAGCATTAAGCTCAGCGCATAAAAGCGCTTTCTTGCATATGCTGATTGAATCATCAACTTTATTTTCACTAAGCTCATCTTTGGAGCTATGCAAAATTGCCGCAATTTCACCTGACAGTTCCCCGAAGCTTTCCGAATACAGACCCAATTCGCTCTTGCGTAGCTCAACCACCGACTTTACTCCTTCGGTATCAGCCGCTTCTTTTAATTCCTTAATCGCAGTTTTGGCGTCCGTCTCTAAAATATTTTCAAATTTTCCTTCTATGTTTTGATTTTCCCCGTCAACATACGCGATGACATTATAGACACCGCTGCCGTCAACGACAAACTCAAAAGAGAAGCTTCCGTCTTTTTCAACAATCTTACTGTCATAATAAGCAATCGCATCGGTATTCTTATTGCTCCATTCTTCCGCATCCCAGCTTTTGTCGGGGTTTAACACCGTAATCGTAATTTTCCTGCCTGCGTAGTCAGCCGCCGTTTCGCCATCGTATGTAACTGTTCCGTCGCCGATAAATACAGGCCATTCTGCCGCATGTACTGCTATGTTCATCAGCATAAGTCCTGCAACAATCCCCGCAATAATTTTATTTTTCAAGTTATTCACGCTCCTTTTCAGTTTAACTCTGTGCTTTTCGTATTTGATGTTATTTAATAAGCATAATGTTGGTAAACTGTGTTGTATCCTTGGTGCTTCCTATTCCCGAAGCATATTCAATCCAGCCTTTTCTTCCTTCACCGTCATTATCGTTTACAAGCATCGAAAATCCTAACTTTTCTCCTGCCTGCGGCAACGGGTCATCATTCGGAATAATTTCTCTCCATGGAATTTTAAGTTCATAGTGGGTATACCCGTTATGCCTGCCGACTGCAACATTACAGTTTTCAACTTTTCCTGTCTGATGCGTACTTTGCGAACTCCATCTGTATGATACTGCTCCATCGGGAGTCATTCCCATACCAAGCTCTTCAAATGTTCTGTTGGCATTACCTATAACGACCTCATTAACCGTTCCGTAAAGAATACCAAACTGTACGCTGTCATTTCTCCATATATATTGAGGATTTTTTTCCGCTTCATCAAAGTAGAAAACATCATCAAGGGCACGTACCGACAGATAAAGATTTTCTTCATCCCATTCCACAATGCTCTTTGCCGACAAGTCATTTGCTCCGTTCCAGTCGGTCATAATTACCTGCGTAATATCATCACTGTACATTGCAGTATCTTCATTCCATTCGCCTGAATCAATTTTACCGTCTATAACAGGCTTCGTCTTTGCATATCCTGCAACGGTAAAATCCATTTTTTCCGACTTTTCAACCGTCATACCGTTATCAAGCGTAAATACCGTTCCGAGAGTATACATCCCAAGCCTTTTGAGAAGCGGAAAATCAAGCTTTATCTCCGCCGTATCTCCCGGCCCTATAGGTCCGGTCTTTGCAGGGACAACTGCCGCAAATTCGCTTGGAGACATAAAGCCTATGCTTCCGCTTATTGTATTTGACTTTGATTTATTGGTCACCCTTATAATTCCTGTCCATTGCTTCGGCGTTTCGGGATTTTTAACCTGTTTTAAAACTTCCATCTCCGCAACATTATCATTACAGGTTATGTATATATGTATCACCTGTGCGGTTTCGCCGTTTTTCTTAATATTAATTTTAAGTGTTGTTTCCTCAAACAGTTCGTCAGGGAACAGTATTTTCATAACCGCTTTTCCGTTTTCAAATACGGGGGTGTTAATAAGCTTTACATTCCCCGGCAAATCAACCTCAAGTTCACTTCCGGCTGTATTTACCCCCTGTATCTCAAAAGCAACCATGTCGCCCGATACGCCTTCTATTTTTGAATTATTCACAAAATAAAGGTTTTCGCATTTTTCGATTTTCGTGAAATCCCCAACAATATATTTCACCTGTTCCGTTACCATAACGGAAAACTTTCCGTTTTCGCCTTTAACCTCGGTGGAATTTCCCCATATGTCATATACAGTCGCCTTATCGCACCCTAAATCTACGGTAACCATTTTATTTTCGCCCGTGGACCAGAGAGCGAGGAGCTGCTGATTTTCAGTTCCTTTACTGTAATGAGCAGTTTCAATCTCATCATCTCCAAGGTCAACCGGTCCGATTGGCTCGGCATCACGCATCAGATAGTTAAGCGCCGCAGTTACAATGAAGCCGTGTTTTGCCGCCAATGCAACTCCCACATCATTTGTTGCCCCATTGCTTCCGTACACAACGCCCCATACGTGTTCATCGTCATACTTATTTGACGGGGTTCCGTCCTCAAGCTGATACTTACACCATTCCTGCCCGTATCCTCTTACGTTGAGCTGAAGATACTGTCTTGTTATGATATTCATATTATCTCTATCGGAAACACCACCGCCATAGCCCATTGTATAGCTGTATTCCGTGTGCCAGTATTCCATATCGTCTCTTCCGTGTTCACGGCAGATTTCATCATACCTTTCAAGGGTTTCGAGTCTTTCCTCCGGGACCTTTGTGTAAGGGTGAAGAGTTATTGCATCAAAATCAATATCAAAGAGACCGTTTTCCACTAACTTGTCGAAAAAGCCAAAGCCTCTTATCTCCTCATGAGGTGCTGCGATACTGCCTATTCCCACCTTGAACTCGGGATTATATTCATGAACCACCTTAACGGTCCTTCTTATAAGCTCCACATAAGCTTCCGGTTTTTCCATGTGCTCCTTTAAGTTAGGCTCATTCCATATTTCAAATTTCTTGAAGCCTGAGACCTCACAAACATACCGCACATATTTTTCCCATTCATCAAACTGCGCCTCGGTTGTAGGAACTTTCCACAAGTCGCCCCCTGTAACTGCCGAATTTCCGTAACCTAAAATCAGCATACTCTCATGTATTCCGTCGCCGTCATAATCGTCTTCTTTAAGCTTTGAAACAACCTCCTCGGACGCATGCTGCCATCCAAATTCACCGCCCGGCTTATAAATCCAGTCCCAAACAAACAGTGCATCACGAATTCCGCCAGAATTAAGTTTCTCAAGCAGTTCCATCACCTCGTCGATAGTTGCTATATAATGACCGCTTGTAAAATGGACATTCATCTGATAATGGTCATTCCGCTTTCCGTCCTCCGATTGCAATGCGTAGGAACAAACCGTACTGTATTCCGAATCCGTTGTTTCATTCTTAATTCTTACAAAAAAATCATATAATCCGAAATCGTCAAATTCCGCAATAATTTCCCGGCTCATGGTTTCCGACGGGGCAAAAGAAAGATTTTCCGTTTTGCTCCAGACAATCTCACCGTTTTCGTGTTTCAAATAATATGTAACATCATATGTCCCTGATGTTTGCAAACGATTAGTCAAATTAACCTTAAATTTATTTTCGGTCATATTGGTAAAAATATTTCCAACCTCCTCGGTTGAGATTTCCGACTTTAGCGGATTTTTGCCCGGAATTTTTCTAACTAAAATACTTTTTATAACAATTGCATTCTGACTTCCACCATGTGTATCATTTCGCTCCGGCCAATAAGAGGTAATGCAAAAATCAGCGTTCTTTCCGCTGGAATCCTTCATTCGGTCACCAAAATACGCATCCTTTAAAACATATGTAACTTTTTTCCACGCACCGCTGTTGCGGACAAAGGTCATTTTGTTATCATATTTTGTTCCGCTTTCGGAATCATATTCTATAGAAAACCATGTACGGTATTCGTCAAAATATTCAACGGTTATCTCAAATTCCGTTCCGTCTGTAATATCCTTTGCAAAATCTTTATCAAGGTCAACATATAGTTTTTGTGCTCCTGCTCCCTGCGCCGGGTCAAGAGTCCATCCTTGGCTCTCCCCTCTTTTCGCAACAAGTGTTCCGTTTCCTTCCGCTCTGTTTGCTTTAAGATTACTTACAACTGCCTGTTCCGTCGAAAAATCCGCCGTCGCAATATTTGCTTCAGCTTTTATTGCTGCACCGATTATAATTACATTAGTCAGCAAGCAAAAACATAACATCAAGCTTACTGTTCTGATTATTTTTTTCATCATTTATGCCTCCCTGTTAACTTAAAATATGTCTCTTGGAAAATCACACATCATTCACACTATAATTGTAACAGATTTGGTCAAAATTAACAACAGACAAAATATGTCATTTTGGGGGACAAACTAAAGATTGAGAAAAGATTTTCTTGACTTTACCGAAGATATATTGTACTATTTATATGGGGTGATATTAATGTTTAGATTAAGCACGCAAATGATTTCAAACCGTGATATAGGTATTGACTACAGAGACGATTTATCTGTATGCGAACCTCATATTCATACCTTTTTTGAAATAGCCTATACCATAAGCGGAGAGGCTATCCACACTCTTGACGGTGAAAGCGTACCGATTAAATCTGGTGATTATGTAGTTATTCAGCCGGGAATAGTCCATTATTATGAAAAAACCACAGATAAAAAGCTGACTGTTATGAATTGTATTTTTACTGGCGATTTTGTTTACCCCAGTATAGAAAATAATACAGTTATGGATTTACTGAAAAATCCAATGCTGAATATTAACACAAAGCTAATTAAAACCTCGCCGGCACACTGTATTTATCACGACGAGGACAACTTTATTTTAAATATTCTTAATCTGATGAAATATGAATATGAAAGGAAACAGCCGAACTACACCCTTGTAATGAAAAACTTTCTCTTGAGCATTCTTATCAAATCTGTACGCACTCTCGGTATAGACAGTGCCAATACCAAAGACCTGTTATTGTACATAAAAGACTATGTTTCTGTCCACTATGCAGAAAATAACACCCTTGAACATATGGCCAGTCACATGAATTATACACCGCAGTATTTAAGCTCGAAATTTAAAGAAATTACGGGTGAAACCTATAAACATTTTCTTCAGAAAACAAGAATAGATGTTGCCAGGCATTTATTGCAAATTACAAATATGCCGATTCACGATATTTCTTTATCCGTCGGTTACAGTGATGTTAAATACTTTTCTGAGTTATTTAAAAAACTCACCAAATGCACTCCGAGGCAATATAAATCGCTCTTAATAGCCAATTCCGAAAAGAAATATGAGTCCAACCGTATCGATGAGTAATTTCAGTTTGCAGTAAATTTATCCGTAAACTGTACAGTTAAAACAACATCAATTATGCCATATACAAATAAATAAGCCACAAGATGTAATTTATTCATTTACAGATGATGAGGATTATTTAGACCTTTTAAAAGCTGCTGCCACCTTTGAAGGACATAATCCGGAAATAGTGGACTATCTTATCGAAAATGGCTTTACATATGATGAAGTTGAGGAATATATTTACTGTTAGTTAGCTACTAATGCGAATACATGCAGATGCGCTTAAAATGGCAAATATTTTGTATTTTAAACGCAAAAATGCTTATCAAACATAGCTCGGAGAACGCCTTTTAACTTCATTTGTGGTTTTTAGGGGTAAAAAATAAACAATTTAATAAATTAGAGCAAACAAGCTTCCCTTGCGGGACGCTTGTTTGCTTTTAAAATTATAAAAAAATATTTCTTCCTTCATTACACGCTATATTTTTTCTAAAAAAGTTGCTAACGGATACAAAATAACTAACAAATAATTAAATAGACATAAGTATCCAAATTTCTCACTTAAAATATAACAATATATTAGACAGAACAAATTGTTTTGATGAGTGAAAAGGCGTTTGAAAGAATAAAATATGTTTCAAACAGCCCGGCAGATGCATCTGTTTACTACAAAAAGAAAAAAGAGCGTGACCGTATGGCACGAAAAGAATACAGACAGACTAAAAGTGAATCTCTTTCACCGGATGAACTTCTTGTTATGGATATTATAAGGGAAGGAATGAAACAAGATGATGAACGCTTACGATAAAGATTATTTGTATCATTCTCAAAAGAATTTTGGTCACATGGTAGATTTTGCAGTCAATACCTGTGATTATGATATAGACGAATTTTTCAATATGTTTCTTGCTTCAAACGTATGTGTTCAATTTGAAAATGGAAACCCTGCGTATATTGCCGGAAAAACAGGATGTGAACTTGTACGCTTGATAGTATCAGAGATTAAAGATTCAGACATTGACACACAAGATGCTATGTATCTTGACAAATCGCCGGAATATTGGTTAGGTTGGGTTCTAAGCTATTATGTTTGGCTTAAAAACTATAAATTTGGTTATGTGCTTTCTGCAGTTCCTGCCGGAGATATGATTGGAATGTATGATACTATGCACGAAGCAGATATATCAAAGTTTGTTAATGCACTTGATGAAAGACTTAAAAATTTTTATACACAGACAGCATTGACACGGCTTAGAAATGCCGCAGGTCTTTCACAAAGTGAACTTGCAGAGCGTTCCGGTGTAAGTATTCGTATTATACAAGCCTATGAGCAAAGAATGAGAGATATAAACAAAGCACAACTTGCAACCATCGTAAATCTTGCACAAGCACTTGACTGTGATGCTATTGATTTATTAGAAAAATAATCTTTAAATACATCGTTGAAACCCGCATAAATACTGAAGTTCTGTATTTGGTTAAAATTTACCCTTTGTGACCTCTAAACTTCTTCGGAAGGTAAATTTTGACATTAAACAGAATAAAATGCGATACAGCTCGTTCCAGGTGCATTTGTGACCGTGTTGGTGGTTAGCTGATAATAAAATATAAAGAAAAGAGGATTATATAATGAAAATTGAAAGAATTAAGACACTAAAATTGAGTATCGATGAAAACAGAGAAATTTATCTTTTGTTTACTACTGAAGATGAAAGACCTTTTGCAAATGTTTATTCTGCTTATAAAGACAATGGTACAATGAATTTTGTATATGGTCTATTTTGTGATGATGTATCTGACAAAACAAAAGATGAAGATATAGAAACTGAAATTGTGAATATGGTTACGAATTTGGTTCAATCCGGAGAGATTCAATGGTCGGAAGTGACTGATTAAGTAAAAACATTCTTATACGACAATTCATACGACAATTGTACCCCAAAATGATGTCTTTTATTTATGGGGCTTTCGCAGATGAGGATTTTAAAAGTGGCGTAAATAGTGCGTTATAACGGAGTTTCTTGGACTAAAGCAGACCAAAACGGGACAAGGCTCGCAAAGCTCATAACCCGGAGGTCGTCGGTTCAAATCCGGCCCCTGCACCCACAAGAAAACCTCTCAACCACAATGGTTGAGAGGTTTTTGCATCTTCTATCCTTTTTTAATTTCAGCCAAATTATCGCTTGATAATTCAACTATAATTCAACTCCGTTATTTTGTCTTAAATGCAGAGGATAATATGTCCGCATTCTTTTTATCTGCTTCATCAATTATGTGAGCATATATATTTGCAGTTGTGCTTACCTGTGCGTGTCCCAATCTTTTTGAAATAGAAACACTGTCTGCACCGTTATAGTATAATATGCTTGCCATTGTATGTCTGAACGCGTGAGCATTTATATGTGGTAAATTATATTTCTTTGAAAATTTGCTAAGATAATCTGTTACGCTGTCAGGGTGCATCACATTTCCATCATCTTTCGCAAACACATATCCCTTGTCCTGATAATACCCCATAAAATATTCTATTCTATCTTCCTGCCACTTTCTATACTCTTTCAACAGTTCCATCGTTTCCGTCGGAAGCGAAATATATCTGTTTGAAGTCTTTGTTTTAGGGGTATCCTCATATACACCAACATCAGGAGCATATAATATATTTTTGCATATGTAGATTTTTTCATTCTCAAAATCTACATTTTCCCACTTAAGCCCTAAAAGTTCTCCTCTTCTTACACCAGTAATAAGCAACAGATGTATCATAACCCGCCATTTAATCGGCTCATTCAGGGAGGCTTCCTGAATTTCACGGATTTGTTCCGGCTGAAAATAATTTACCTCTTTCGGTGTAATTTTAGGAGGATCTGCTTTGTGCGCAATATTGGATGGGATTATCCCTTCTTTAACTGCCTGCTCCAACACAGTAGAAATCAACCTATGATGCTCCAGTACGGTTTTAGCACTTAAGCATTTTCCGTTATGTTTATTTTTACTCTTCGTATGAAGATAAGTGTATAACTCATTAAGCATACTGACCCGCAAATCTTTGAGTTTTATATGCCCAATCTGTGGATATATGCGATTTGTCAGCTCTTTATATCTGCAAATCGTAGAATGCTTGACTCCGCGTTGTTCTTTCAGCTTCAACACATATTCACTGTATTCCTCAAAGGTTTGCCTACAGTCACTTTCAATTCCGTTTTTACACTTCATCTCAAACACCGCAGCAAAAGCCTCTGCCTTTTTCCGGGCATATTCTTCTTTCCAATTCGGTTCAACCTTAAAAGTTTCCGTATAAGGCTTAAGTTGTCTACCATATTTGTCTCTTCCTCTGTGGACTCTGATTGAGAACGAAATCAATTTACCATCTTTGTTTCGCCTTTCCTGTATATTCGCCAAAAAGCATCACCTCCCTTCTGATTTCATTTTTTATTCGCCTATCTCTCTATACTGATTGGAAGCGAATTCAAATACTTACAGAGTGTACTGTAATTGATAAGAGCTTTTCTGCCGGAATACACTGCCGGAAGTTGTCCGGCTTTAAGCATTCTTCTGAGCGCAGTTTCAGGGAGTATCCCTGTCTTTGCAATTTCCTTTACTGTCATAAACTTTGGCTTTAAATTTTCCATAATTGTAGTCCTTTCTTTATATTTAATATATAATATATAATTTATTATTCAAATATTTACAGAGCCTTTAGAATATAGATGCCTGATTGTTCTGTATTTTCAATTTGGAAAGGCAGATTATTATCTATCATTCTTTTATTTAGTGCTCTTGTTTTTAATATGCGGTCAGTTCGTTCTTTCAAGCTACGGTTAAAAAGCTTTATGTGATTAATCAGCTCAATGCTGAATTGGGCGAGGGTTTCTTCGGTTAACGGGCAACCAAGGTAAGTTTCAAGCCAGGTGCAAGTTTCTGCATAATAATCACGGCTTTCTGTAAGCATATCGGCGGTAAACCTTTTGCCAAACAATTCCTTCGCAATCATTTTGCAATAGCCTTCAATTCCCTTTTGCTTTAGTAGTTCAAGCAGATTTTCATAGTATAAAACCTGACGGTTTAGCTTATCTATTGCAATTTGATTGAACTGCAGCTTGTTTTCGTTGGAATATACAATTTTTTGTGCACTGTCAATAAAGCGACTATTGTCAAAGGAAAGATTTATAAAAGTATCATTATCTGCTTGTCCCAGACTGATTGCTTTTAAAGTATCTTGGGCTTTTTGTATGTAATGCTCCAAGGTATCAGGGTCGGGAATCCGAAGATACAGCGTGCATGTGTCGTCCTGGGAAAGCTTTCGTTTTCTCCCTGCCATTTGCAGAATGTCTGTCTGGTCAAGACATTCTATAAAAATATTCTTCACATTTTCATCGCAGATGTTACAGCCGTTACAAAATACCGATGTTGTGATGAGAACCTTTTCATCAAAGGTCTCTGCATCAATAATACTGTTCATCAGCTCGGGATTTTTGCTGTTTATTTCGGCATTCATATATGCTGAATTTTCAATTTCCTCGCTAAGTTCACTGCCAAATTTTTTGTTTGACACAAATACAACTGATTTGTTGTCGGTGCTGTCTATGACTTCCTTTATAATAGTGCTGTCAGAATAGAATTTTAATTGAACGTGTGAGTAGTCGGCTTTCATTTTGTAAACCTTAGGTGTAGGATAGTACGGAGCATAAACAGAGTCCTCGGCAAGCATTTGGGTTATTTTAGGATAATGTTCACGAATAACAGGATTCTTTATTCGGTTTAACCAATCTTTAAATGTCTTGTCAGTATTAAACCGCAGATGCCATCTTTCGATGGCTTTTTGATTACATTCAGCCTGACAAATATAGGGTAATACCTCATCGGCGGTAGCACTCATATAGATACGGACCGCCTCGAAAAACCTTTTGGGAATTTGTCTAAGTACCCATGCCGTTAGTTCTGAAAAGGTTGCATCAGATGTGAAGTAATGTGCTTCATCAAAAACAGCATATGAAATTGATTTGCAGAAATCCTTGCTTTTCAGATATGTGGGCAGCTTTTGATAAGTGGTAATTGTAACAAGCCCGAAATCGTCTATTTTTCGCAAGAGGTTATCGGGGTAATCCTTATACAAACCAAGAATATCTGCAATTCGTTTCTTTATTGCAGCATCTAAGGACATTCGGTTTGAAACAATCAAAACCCGCATATTGTGTGAAATGGCATATTCAAGAATGCAATCCACAATAAAGGTGGTTTTACCTCTTCCGGTGGGCAAATTCAGAATTATTGCTCTGTATTTGTGCCAGAACAGAAAAATACTTTGCAGTATATTTTTGGCAAAACCAAAGGGCAAAAATATTATCTGCAGCAGAACACTTTTCCATTCATCCACACTGGTTGGAACTGTTTTTACAACACTGACTTTAAGTTTTTTCATTTTGTTACCTCCTTGTTTTTATGGTAGTGTAACATAAAAAACAAGCAAAGTAAATTTGCATATTAAACAAAGATAAAATACATATTTAAAATAAAACTCTTGAAATTAAAAGATATGTAATTTATAATGGATAATATAATAAGTAAAAATTGCATATAAACAAAAAGCGAGAATAAAAGTGTATCTATGTAATTAATTAAAGCTAAAAGCTTGATGAAAATGTTTTGTGCAATTTTCAGAAATGGGGTTATAGCAGGAATGAAAAACATTGAAAATTCCTTCGGGTATCATTTAATTGATGCGGTTAATGCTAAAAGAAATGTAAACTATTACGGACTTGACGGAGATGGGCTGATAAAAAGAATAGAAAACTGTTTTCTGAATGAAAAAGAGTCTTCATCAGAGGAACTGATAACGAAAATACAAGAGTATACTTATACCTGTGCAGACCTTAATAATGCTGTTTTGAATTTTTATTATTCATATCATTGTAAGTTTAAAAAGAAGATTGCCTTTAATTCATATGCGAGAAAAAACAGTGGTATGTATGGGTATACGTCTGACGAAAGTGCATCGGCCAGAGCGAGAAAACTCAAAAAAGAAATAGCAGATTCAAAAAATGAGCTGTCTATGTATTTCAAAGACATATTCGAGGAGATGGGACAAACTCACAGAGGTACTGTTCCCCAGTGTGATACGGATATTTTAATCCAATCAGTATTTTCCTATTACAAAGGTCCGTTTTATATACGGGAAAGCTATACCGGCAAGTTACTGGACAAATTCTTAAAAGACTTTGACAAAGTTCTATGTATGGATGACAAACTGAAACGGCATATTAATTCATATGTCTTTGAAAGGATTTATCATATCCGCTTTATAAGCACACTTATCAGTATATACAAGGAGCTGAGTATTTTTTTAGACAAGCTTGAAATAAATGATGTTAATGTGGTGTATCGAGGTAACAACTGTGAATATTTTGATGCTTCAGCAATGCTGTCAGAGATAAAGAGATACATATTTGCTCATAACTGCACCCTTCAAACAGCTCAGAAGGATTTTAAAATAAAGCTGCGAGAGTTTGTGCTTAACCTATGTGAGTTTGCGACTATTCCGGATGTATATACCCGTGAAGAACATATGAGAACTTTTACATATAACAATGTATGCAAAATAATGGATGAGCAAAAATATATTGACGAGCTTCGCAAAACCGTTGCAGTACATACGCGACAAGCATATATTGACAGTGAAATATTTTATTACGGATATATGCTGTGGATAATCAGGAAGTTAGAAGTATCCGGCGAGTACAATACAGATTATATATGGAATCATTTGTTTGACAAAAGTTTTACCCAAGAGTGTATTGACAGAGAAATAAACGATATGGAAAAACTAATCCGAAATGATTCCTTTGACATTGAGCTTAAGGGCTTGTCAGAATCCTTTTTTGGATACGATGACATTTTAAATGACATATTCCAAAAGGTATTATTTTCGGTTCGGGTATTTGAAGTAAACGAAAAGATAATGCAATCGCCAATCGCAAATGATGAGTTTAACAGGGATTACAAAAAGCTTGTAGAGAAAGCAATGCAGGCTGATGTAACTTTTAATTCATTGTATAATTTCACTGTGTTTTGAGTGATAAAAAGGTTTTGTCATGAAATTTATTGTGCGCGGAGTTATATATAGGGGTTTGACAAATGCAAAGGTAATGACAAAACCAATTATTGATAAAAAACCCGCATGTAGACATAACATACTGGTATAAGGGGATATTCTCACTACTCTTATTTAAATTTAAGAGTAAAGTGATAAATTCCCCTTTTTTGATAGATTGAGAATATACCAGGTGTTATGTCGAAGGCATAGTTGTAAAAAAATATATTTCTAACAAAAATATAGTGCAAAAGTCTTAGCAGACAGTATTTTAATTCAATGCACTATTTTGGAGGAAATATAATGATAAACTTAAGAATTGATAAGACTAGCTATAAAGCTAAACCGAATGGCTATGAAATAGCAAAAATAAGTAACAGATTATCTGATATGACTGCAAAAGAAATATCGTTTGAAGAATTCCACTCTTTTGTAGGAGAACAAGGTTATTCCTTTTGTGTATCGGATTTTTATGGTAAAAGAACTAAAGAGAATTTTAAAAGTCAGCAGATTTTTGCGTTAGACTTTGATGATGGAATTACATACAGTGAAATTTCAATGCGTGCGGAAAGCTATGGACTTCCAATAGCGTTAGCGTATGAAACATTTTCATCAGTAAATGAAAATCGGTTTCGTGTCGTTTTTATTAATGCTTTTGAGATTGATGATATAAGGGTATCGGAAATAATTATTGATGCTCTTATGCGTATCTTCCCTGAATGCGATAAAGCCTGCAGGGATGTATCAAGAATTTTCTTCGGCGGTAAACGAATAATATATGTATCGGAAAAATATTTGTCTTTAACTAATCTTATGATGGAGTTTCCAAGATTTTTAAAGGATAAATACGGGGAAAAGCATTATAAAAAGCATGTAGAAAATTTCACTGTGAAACATAATTTAGAGCGGTGCGGTGGCTTTGCATATATTGGCGGAAAACAAAGTGAGGACTACTATGAATTTATTGAGGATAATAAAGAATATTATCTCAATTTCAATTATAGCAAGCCAACCAACAGAAAAGCAAATAAAGATAAAACGAGGTATTTCAATTTTGATAAGCTTTGTGAGAAATGTAGGCTATATGATGAATTTTTAAATGATAAAAGATGGCTCTATCACAAAGAACTGTTTGGACTTGCCAGTAATCTGAATAATATAGAGGGCGGCAAGAAAAGATTTCTTGAAATTATAGAGGAAAGCTCATTTGAAAGCTATCGCCAAAAGGACTGGCGATATTGTTTTACATATATGACCGCCCAGGAATATATGCCACAAAGGTGTGAAAGCTTTTGTCCGTACGCTGACGAATGCAATCACGGAGCCAATATAGTT
>JAZRKP010000057.1:0-78800 GCA_045646365.1 Clostridia bacterium | reverse complement strand
AGAATTCAAACCGTATAAAACAACGGATAAACTGTTTAATATAACAGGCAGAAATGAGCTTCCTGATTTTTCAGGACACATTAAATATGAAACTGAATTTGAAACGGAAGGCGGAAATTATATCCTTGATTTAGGATATGTTGGGGAAGTAGCAGAGTTTTACATAAACGATAAATTTGTTGGAGAAAAGCTTTTTCCGCCATACAGATTTGATATTTCAGAATTTATCAAAGACGGTAAAAACAAAATGACAGTAATAGTTTCAAACCACAATGGCTTTACGGTAAAAGATATGTTCTCAAAATTCCTTCTCTTTGAACCATCAGGGTTGATTGGGAAAATTAAAATAGAACAATACACAATAGGAGATTGATTTATGAAAAACACGATTGAAAATATAATAAAGCAAATGACATTTGAAGAAAAGGCAATGCTTCTAACCGGAGGCGGTGCAATGAACACAAAGAGTTTTGAAAAATATGGAGTTGAATCGAAAAACATGGCAGACGGCCCTCATGGGACAAGGCTTGAAAAAGAGAAAAATTGCACACACTTTCCCAATATTTGTTCTTTGGCTGCAAGCTGGAATGTTGAAAATGCAAGAAAAATGGGAGAAGCTTTAGCTAATGATTGCATAGAACACAACATAGATATGCTTTTAGCACCGGGGATAAATATAAAAAGAACTCCCTATTGTGGAAGAAACTTCGAATATTTTTCCGAAGACCCTGTTGTGTCGGGCGAAATGGGAGCTGCATACATAAATGGTCTTCAGGGAAAGGGGATCGCTTGCAGTCTTAAACATTTTGCTGCGAATAATCAGGAGAAATACAGACAGGATATTAATGTGGAAATTGATGAAAGAACTCTTCGCGAAATCTATCTTAAGGGCTTTGAAATAGCGGTTAAAAAATCGAAGCCTGAAAGCATGATGTGCTCATATAATAAAATCAACGCAGTGTGGTGTTCTGAAAATCCGCTCATTCTTAACGAAATTTTAAAAGAAGAATGGGAATATGAGGGATTTGTTATATCAGACTGGGGTGCTGTATTGGATATTGTGAAATCGGTTAAATGCGGACTTGACTTGCAGATGCCCATGAATGAGAATATTTTTAACGAACTTAAAGTTGGTGTCGAAAAGGGAAAAATCTCAATGAATGAGATTGATAATGCTGTAAGGCGTATGCTTAAATTTACACTAAAGAAAAAAGCTGTTGCCGATAAAAAATATGACAGAAATGAACAACATAAAAGTGCAAAAGAAATTGCATCCGAAGGGATTGTTTTACTCAAAAATGAAAATAATGCGCTTCCGCTTGACAGTAAGAAATACAAGAAAATTGCAGTGATAGGCGAATTTGCAGATAAACCACTTGTTTCGGGGCAGGGAAGCGCAGAAGTTTACCAGGGCGAAGCATATACAGACAGTCCTCTTGGAGAACTGAAAAAGCTGATGCCTGATACGGAATTTGTTTATAAAGAGATATTTAAAAAGGGTGAATATTCAAACGAAATGATTTGGCCTGTGCTTTACGGACAGGAGTTTATTGATTTTACAACGGATGCTGATGCTGTAATAGTTTTTGCAGGCTCAATGGAATCAGAGGATACAGAAGGACTTGACAGAAGAAGTATTGAACTAAATCCTAATTATAAGATGACTATTGAATTTGCCTTAAAGAATAATAAAAATGTTATTGTTGTTTTGCAAACAGGCAGTGCAGTTATTCTTGATGACTGGAAGGATAGAACCAATGCCATTGTTCAGATGTGGCTCTCTGGAGAGGCGGGCGGCTCAGCTATTGCGGAGGTGTTGTGTGGAGTAGTTAATCCGTCAGGGAAGCTTCCTGAAACTTTTCCGAAAAGACCAAGAATTGATATGGATTATCCCGGAAACAGAAGAGTGGTTGATTATAAAGAGAAACTTGATGTGGGTTACAGGTATTATGACAAACATCCCGAAGAAATCTGTTATCCCTTCGGATATGGCTTGTCTTATACGGAGTTTGAATATAAAAATCTTGAAATCACCAAAAAAGATGATAAATACCAAGTTAAATTTACTGTTAAAAATACAGGCAAATATGATGGTGCAGATGTTGTTCAGTTATATATTTCAGATGTAGTTTCTACTGTTGTAAAACCTATAAAAGAACTGAAACAGTTTAAGAAAATCTATTTAAAGCAGGGTGAAGAAAAAGAAGTGGTATTTGAACTTACAGAAAAAGATTTCGAATATTATAATGTGTCCCTTCATAAATGGGTGGTTGAAAATGGAGAATATAAAATACTTATTGGTGCATCTTCAAGAGATATCTGTCTTGAAGAAGCTGTTGTGATTGACGACAAAATGCCTTATTCTATACATAAAAAAGGCGAAGCTATGATTGGATAGTGAAAAGGTTGCATTGAAATTCCTTAAATTGAAGTAAAGTGCTTTAAATTTTAACAAATACCCACAAATTCATCGATTAAAAAATATGAGTCCACAAAGAGGTCAATAATATTTAAAACATATAAAAAGCTGATAATCTCTTGATATCAATGGGTTTTTGATAAAAAATATTGTATCAAAATAGTCACTTTTATGAGGCACGCCTGACCGGAAGTAAACCAATATTCCTTCGGAACAAAAATATATAAATAAAATGATGGATGAAGTGCTTATGAAAAAAATTATGTGTGTTGATGGTTAAAACTATGGATAGACCAAAGGTTGGGTACATGCCATGTAACGATAGGTTATTAAACAGAGTTTTCAATTATGATGATTGTACTAATAACGCTGAGATAGTGATTATGGAGAAGAATGTAGGAATTTTATGAAATAAAAACGGTGCTATACTTGATTTACAGGGTAACAGAAAGGTTAATAAATGAAATTATAGTGTGTACATTTTTCGTAGTTGAATAAATTTGAGGAATACATAAATTTAATGGAAGACACATAGAAGTAAATTTATAAAAATTTAAAAAGTTTGCTGTGTATGACTATGGTAGTCATCACAAGTTAAAGGGACATATGGCAAAGGATATCCTTGCTATATGTCCTTTTTATAATTTTATCCCGGACGTGGGATCTGTTGTCTTTGTACCGCTAAAATAATACAATTTAGCGTTTTAAACCTTTCCGCAAAATGCAAGATACTTTTCGGCAAAATAAACATTTTGGCGAAATACAAATTCTTTTTGCTAAAAGATTTATTATAGTATTAAGTTAATATGTGAAGTATGCTCATTAAAACAGCCCTCACACATTATTTTGTCGTGAAATTCATATACATTCCATTCGTCAAGTACTTGCCCGCAATACACACGATTTTTTTTATTTTCGTTCATACTCTAAACCTCAAAAAACAAAATATCCATAGTAGCCGTAGCTACTATGGATTAACTTTTAAATATATATGTATATAGATTATTTGATTATAAATTCAAAATGAATTTCTTTCTCATTTAAACGGTATTTTTCCAGGAGAGCCGGTCCGCAAGAAGCGGAACCGATACCTGAATCTTTATAGTCGATTCTGATAATTGTGCTATCTGATTTTTTAAGTTCATCCCAATGCGTAGCCTTCATAAGAGCCTGTGCGCTGTAATGGGAAACATTAAATTCAAAACCGGTATCAGCCTCAAATGTGAGTCCGTTTTCCATTTGGAGGACTTTGGTTTTTATATGATTTCCGTGTTCCTGCGGCATAATGTATGGAACATATTCGTGGTCGGCATCGCTCTCAAATTTGTCTATAATAGATGCGTGATTCATATCGCAGTAGTTTTCGTAAGGTCCCATTCCGAAATACGAGAATTTTGAGTTGTCAAAAGGTGTTTTAAACTCAAATCCCAAGCGAGGAAGCCAAATGCACTGCTCTTTGATATTTCCGTTTAAATCAACTTTAATTTCACCGATTGATGAAACGAAGAATGTTGTTTTGAAACGGAAGAATGGAGTCCTTCCGACCCCTGAAAGACTTCCTGAGACTGAAATCTCTCCATTTTCGAATTTGCAATCATAAATTTTTGTAAACAGTTTATCAAAGTTTTCAGCCTGCCATATGTTTTGCCAATACCAGTCTGCGCGGATATTTCTTTCGTTGTCTGTCGGAGCACGCATAACCGTTAGTTCAGCAGGTGCAGTAAGGTGTTCCTTGCTGTTTTTAATAAGGCTTACAAATGTTCCCAAGTGCTTTGAAAATGTGTATTTAAAACTATTCCCTGTGAAAACAATAAAGTTTTCATTTTCTTCTGCATTTGCAGGGGAATTATTCTTTTCGGCTTTAATTATCTCTGCAGGAATTTCAAGTTGTTTCTGAGCAATACAGTAACCCGTTTTATCATAAAGATAGCAGTTTATATATGCCCCGAGTTTGCATTTATCTGGCAGATTAACAGAGATAATTTTTGTCTCTTTAGGCTCAATATCAAGAACTGCGACCTTTTCCTCAACGGTTTCGCCGTCAACCTTTATTTCGTATTTAAAGTCATATTCAGACAGATTTGTAAAGTCGAATCTGTTGAAAACTGAAATTTCGTTTCCCGAAAGAGAGCAGTCCATATTCTGATAAACTGCTTTTACTTCCAATGAACCTGCCTTTAAACTTCTGTCGTGGAAAACCATTCCGTCGCAGCAGAAGTTAATGTCGTGGGTAAGTTCTCCTTCAAAGTCACCGCCGTATTTTGGGACACCGTCAATTAAAACCGTATGGTCAACCCACTCCCAAATACATCCGCCGATAAATTTTTTATTAGCATAAACCAAATTCCAATAGTCCATAACATCTCCCGGTCCGTTACCCATTGCGTGGGAATATTCGCAGAGAAAATATGGGTGCTTAAATTTAGGGTCAGCCATTTTAAGAGCGATTGTGTCAATGCCTTCATACATTCTTGAATAAATGTCGGGTCGGTCTGCGAAGAAACTCAAATCACCCTTATATTTTTCCGGGTGCTCTGAAAGCCTTGTGGCATCCTCACAGTGAATAAGACGATGTGTATCGTTTTCTCTTAAAAACTCGATCATTGCAAGGTGATTATCGCCGTGTCCGCTCTCATTTCCTGTTGACCATGAGAAGATAGAACAATGATTTTTATCACGGTTATATGCTCTTTCCATTCGCTCAACATACGCAGCTTTCCAGTCGGGATTGGAACAAAGCCATTCTGGGTTATCAATACAGTCATACCCCATTCCGCCTGCGTAGCGGTTGCAGAAACCATGAGTTTCAAGGTCAGTTTCCAGCATAACATATAGCCCAATCTCGTCACACATTTCAAGGAATTTAGGAGTTGGCGGATAGTGTGAGGTTCTGACTGTGTTGATATTAAGCTTTTTCATAAGCTTGAGGTCGTTTAAAATATCCTCATCAGACATTGTCCAACCTGTTTCGGGATGAGTGTCGTGATGATTTACACCCTTTAATTTAACTTCTGTTCCGTTAACCAAAAACTCATAATTCTTACCAATTGAATATTTAACAAATCCAACTTTTTGAGAGATAATTTCGCCTTCGTAGTCAAAAACAAGTTCATATAAATATGGCTTTTCCGCATTCCATTTTACAGGATTTTCAACTGTGAATGAAGCGGTTTTTTCTGCATTTATTTTACCGAGAAGATTTTTGTCTCTGTCGTAAAGAGAAATTTCAGCTTTTCCTTCAAAGTCGATATTTATAACATTTTCGTCCGTTGTGATATGTATATCTTTAATATGACCTTTCGGTCTTGAAAGGAGGTAAACATCTCTGAAAATACCGTGAAATCTGAAAAAGTCCTGGTCCTCAAGATAACTACCCGAGCACCATTTTCTGACCTTTGCGGTAATTGTATTTTTACCCTCTTTAACAAAGGCAGAAATATCAAATTCTGACTGCAGGTGGCTTCCCTGTGTATAGCCAACATAGCTGTCATTTATGTAAAGCTCAAGACAGCTTGAAACACCTTCAAAAATTATATATGTATTTCTTGAAACATCGGAAACCTCAAATGTGCGCATGTATACGCCCATTGGGTTTTCTGTCGGCACATAAGGCGGGTCAACAGGATGCGGATATGGAACATTTGAGTAGTTAGGATTGCCATAGCCGACAAGCTGCCAGCATGAGGGGACTGTGATTTCACTCCAATCTTTTTCCTCGTATGCTTCCTCGAAGTCACAGTCGAAATATTTAAAATTCCATACCCCGTTAAGGCAGGTATATCCACCCTTTGGAATATAATATGAACGCTGCTTCTCACGATTTTCGCTGAGTGTATTTAAGTTTTCGTATTTTCTCATAACGTGCCTCCATTGCATTAACTCATATAACACTATACTGTAAACATAATGATTTTGTCAAGAATAAATTTTCACTCTTTCTTTTTCTTATCATAATTTTTTTGTGTGAAGTATGTGAAAGATAATGAATTTGTTTTATATTCACCCGAAACAGGTATGCATAGTGATTTATTTAAAGTAAAAATGTGAGTAGACTTTTATAACTCTACTCCACAAATTTTTCATCATGCTTTCTATACTGTTTAGGGGTAATGCCATAGGCTTTTTTGAATGATTTAAGAAAGTAGTTATAATCATTAAAGCCAACGACTTCAGCAATACGGCTTATAGATAAGTCGGTTTCAATTAAAAATTGTTTTGCTTTTTCGAGGCGTTTTTGTTTTATATAACAGGCCACTCCTTGTGGCAAAAATTTTTTCATTTCTGCATACAGACGGGTTCTGCTTACATTAAGTGTTTTGCATATTTCATTTATACTCAAATTTGTTTCAATATTGTTTTCAATATATGAAGTAAGGTCATCAAAAAGCTGTCTTGCTGACGATGTTATAAGTCTGTTCTTAAGTATATGATTGATTGAAAGCTCAAGAAGTTTAACGGTTGCCCTTACTTGTTGCGTACTTTTGTATATAACCTGATTACTTGCATTTATTAATCCGTCTGAAAGAGGAGCTACAGTTGAAAAATATGAACGCAAATGTTTTTTTATATAATCCATATCAGGATTAGTGGAGACTTGTCCCATAGTTATATAGCCGATAACAATATTATTTTGAACAAGTGGAAAAACAATATCTAAAAGTCCGGCGTGGCATTCATATATGATTGGTTTTTTTGCTTTTTTAGCAATATTAAAATGTTTAATATCACATTTTTTGCATAATTTTTTAAATTCAGGGAAATGTTCTATGTAAGCACAAAACCAGCTTTTCCTCGAATATAGAGGATAACTTTCGACAAATTCGAAGTTTTCATCATATAGTGCTATCGTCATATCGGTTAAAATAAATAAGCTTTCAAGCAAGTCGTTTATTTTATCAAGTTCAACTCTAATTGGCATAAATGTCCCTCCAGTAGGATAAAATTACAGTTTTGCGATTTATTATTCATTATTATATCAGAAAGTAGAAAAAAATCAAGAGAATTTAGCAAAAAAAGAAGTTTTAAGGATACTGTTATAAGATTATATATGCTGTAAATACTGCATATTGTTGGTAAAAATAGCCACATAAAAGGACAAAATTACTGTTTTTAAGAACGATTTTCTATTTTAATGCAATGAGATAATTGCTATTATGAATATAAGGTGATTAACTATCCGGGAGGTTATGATTCAATGAAAGCGATGAAAATTTGCATAAAAAATAAAAAGTTACTGTGTATTGCTGTGATGATATGCGTTTTGGTGTGTAATACAGTGTTTATGGGGCTTGTTGCCTCCGCACAGGTAGGAAAGCAAAGTGAAACAGTTGTTTTAAACGGAATTGTTACCTTTTCGGGAATAACAGATGAGGGTAACGCAAAAATTATGTATCTCGTCAAGCCGGAAAATGCCACAGATGAAGACTTTGAGGCTTTAGGTGAATTGAGAGCTGATTCTGATGGAAGCTTTGTTATAGAGTTTGGACTTAACACTTCGGGAACTTATGTTCTTGATATGATGGATGAAAAAGGGGATACGTACAGCGAAACTGTTGACTACGTAACGGCATCAGACAGACAAGTGCAACTTTTAAACGATATAAATTCGGGAACAACAGTTGAGGCTGAAAAAGCTTTAAATGAACTTAATTTTACTTATAACGAAATAGAATTTAATTCTCTCTCAAATGAAGGGCGGAGTTGGTTAGTTAAGTATCTTCAAATAAGCGGACCTTATGAAAATATGACAAAGGTAGAAGAGGAATATAAAATTAAAAATGCTTTGTATGAGATTAACAGTGCAAAGGTTGCAGGGATAAAAGAAGAGATTGCAGAGCATCAGGAGTTTTTGGGACTTAATGATAACAGCGAAGTAAATGATTTTGTTAATTCATCCGCAACATATCATCAAACTGCACTTGTATCAAATTTACATAAAAATCCTGCATATACGACAGACTTGCTTATCTCGGCGATTACAGAAGCCAATGACACTAAGAAACCAACTTCATCACAAGGCAGTGGTGGTGGAGGCGGAGGCGGCGGTTCCTCCAAAGATAAGAATACACACATTTCCGTCGCTCCTGAGCCTGAAAAGAAACCGGAGATAATCCCGCAAGAAGAGAAAACCGAAGAATCAAAAACATTTGCGGATATGAAAGATGCTATGTGGGCAAATGATGCGGTAGAGGCGCTTGTTCAAAGAGGTGTAATTTCCGGAGACCAAAACGGAAACTTCAGACCAAATGATGTCATAACCCGTCAGGAATTTGTTAAAATGGTGGTTACTGCTTTTGATGTAGAAATGGCAGAGAACAACTTTGTTTTCCTCGATGTTTTTGATAGCGATTGGTATTTTGAATATGTGGGTGCTGCTTATCACGCAGGAATTGTTAAGGGGATTTCTGAAGACTTTTTCGGAATAAATAAGCCCATAACAAGACAAGATGCATCTGTTATTTTAAAGCGTGCTGCTGACTATAAGGGGATGGAACTTAAAAATTTAAGAGGGTATGATGGATTTTCTGACAGCGATGATATTTCAGCTTATGCCAAAGAATCGATTAATGCTCTATACAGATGCGGAGTTATAAACGGAATGCCCGGTGGGTTGTTTATGCCGAAAAATCCGTGTACCCGTGCTGAAACAGCACAAATGATTTATGGAATTATATAGGAGGATGGCAATGAGAAGAATAATCAGTTTAATTTTATCGGCTATGCTTTTGCTGGCTGCTGCAAACATCTCGTATGCAGACGAAACGCAATCTATTGACGAACAGCAATTTGCCATTCTCAAATCTATTGATATAGTTTGCGGAGTTGATTACGACGAGGGTTTGCTTTATAAAGAAATCGCAAAAAGCAGTTACATAAACTTTATTATGAATATTGCTTTAGATGAAAAATACACCGATGATTATAATGCAGAAAGCCTGCAAAATGCACATAACATGGGACTTATCAGTTCAGCTAATTCCGTAAGTGAGAGTGATAAATTAAGTCTTAATGAGGCTTTGACCATTGCGGTTCGTCTTTTAGGTTATGAGCTGGAGGCTCAGAATCGAGGAGGTTATCCTGCCGGATATATTTCTGTTGCAAACTCGCAAAATCTTATAGATGATGTTGAAAGCGGAGATAAGCTTACATATTCCCAGGTATTTAGAATTTTATATAATATAACCGAAGCAAATTGTTCATCGTATAAGGTTACAGGGGACAGCCCACTTATAAATTATTCAAAATCCGTTAACGCTCTGGAATATTTCAGACATATTTACAAGATAGAAGGTATTGTGACGGATAACGGCGAAAGCGGTCTTTATGGTGATTCTCTTATAAAAGAGGAGTATGTTAATATTGAAAATAAAACCTATCTTAAGGGAAGGTCAAAAGCCGGTGAGCTTTTAGGTCGATATGCGGTTGCATATGTTAAAGACAATGGAGAATTGGATGACATAGTTTTCATCTTTGACAAATCAAAAACTGTTCTTGAAATTGATGCGGAAAATGTTTCGTCTGTAACGGAGAATCTCACGGTTTTGAAGTTCTATGAAAGTGAAACATCGGAAAGAATCAGAGAGATAAAAATTAAACCTGATGCGATATTTTTGAAAAACGGCGTGGCGTATTCAAAATGCAGTGAAACAGACTTTAAAAAACATGGAACAGACATAATATTAATTGACTATGAGAACGACAAAGTTTATGATTATGTAAACTTTAAGAGCTATGACACAATGGTGGTTGAAGCTGTTTCTCAAAGCCTTAAAAGGATTTATAATAAATATACCTTTGACGAAGATTTGAAAGAGCTGGATTTAAGCGGATATGAACAAAAGGATATTTTAATTTTCAAAAACGGTGAAACGGCAACTCTTGCGGAAATTGAAACAGGAGATATTTTGACGGTCTATAAAATTCCGGAGAATAAGACGGGTAAAATAAAAATCTATGTTGAAACAGAATCTTTTGACGGAGTTGTTAAAAGCTATTCGGAAAAGGATAAAGAAATTGTTGTTGACGGAAAAACTTATGAGCTTTCAGAACTTTATATAAAAGCGAGAGAGAAAAAGGATTCGGAGGCAAAACAGATTACTGTCGGGGAACAATATTCCTTCTATCTGGACATAGACGGGAAAATCGTGTATGTTGTTAAAGCCTCATCGGAAAATGTAACTTATGCATATCTTGTGAAATTTATTCCGTCATCGGAATGGGGCGAAACTGTTTACTATATGAGTCTTTTTACGGAAGAAGGAGCGTGGGAGAAAAAAACTCTTGCGGAAAAGGTTAAAGTAAACGGGACTATGCGCAAGCGTTCAAATGTTGATTTAAACGGAGAAATATCGGCTTGTTTGCAAAAGGATATTATTGGTGTGAAATATAATACTAAGGGGGAAATAAACTATATTGTCACACCAACGGACTACTATGAAGGAATTGATGAAACACTCCTAAACAGAGACACAAATGTAAGTGGAAAAACTTACAGATATAACGACACGACTTTTTCAAATTACTACTATATGGACGGGTATACAAAAGTGTTTATCGTGCCAAACGATAATGCGGAGGACAAATCCTTATACCGTATAGGAACAAACTATTCTTTTAAGTCAAACAATACTCCTGCAGGAAAATTGACAGGCTATAACAGAGATGAGTTTTATAATCTTGATATGGTGCTATGGAGTAGTCCGGCAACTAACATAAAGAATGTTGGAACAACTCTTTATATGGTTAAGGAAAAAGGCTTGAAAGTAAATAGTGATGGAGATGTGTTGCCTTATATAAATGTTGCATCGGAAACCTATGCTGGAGTAACATTTGACGGGGAAAGCACAGACAGCGGACTGGATAATGTCGATGTGGGTGATGTTATTCAGATTCATGTAAACAGCGAAGGAAGAATTGATAACTGCACAGTATTTTATGATTTAAGTAGCAATGACACCTCTAAAAAAACAGTAAGTGGAAGTCTCGGCGGAGAAGATTATGCTGTACAGGGTTATGTTCTAAAAAAGAATGTGGCGGATGGTATGATACTGATTGATACGGCTTTGGAAATTGCTTTTAAACTTTCCTCATCAAAATCCGTGTTGATTTATGACGGCGAAAAGGAAACTGTGAAGGTCGGAAATATAAACGATATTGAAAAAGACGATTTCGTTGTTGTGAGCCTGACAAAAAACCAGACTGCTATGGTTGCGGTTTATAAAGAAATATAACTTATGCAAAGGAGGACAAATATGAAATTTATAAATAAATTTATCTCAATTTTAGTGACTTTGGTTATGACTGTGGTGTCCTTTGGCGCAGTAAGTGTTCTTGCGGAGGATACAAGCGGAGCTGTAATTTCAGAGCTTGGAAATTCTTCAGCCATTACAGGGCTTGAGTATTCAACTTCAGATGCGTATGAGGGTGAGAGAGCAATCCATATAACAAAAGGCGGAGAAATGACCACCCCAACAAAGCTTGGACTCACACAGAATTCGTATTATAACATAAGCTTTATGATAAAAGGAACGCTGACGACATCCAACGGAATGTATTTAAGAATGGGTTGGGGGTATACCACAAATGCTGCAAAAATAAAGGGTGATGCAAACGGCGTATTTGTTGTACCGACGGGGGCAGGAGAAGGAATCCTGAAAATAACAGAGGACAATGGCGGCTGGTATAAGGTTGAATCAACAACACCGTGGAAATGTTCGGAAATGAATATTGGATTCTTTAATGTTCAAAGTAGTGGCGGAACGGTTGATTTTTATATTGACAATTTGAGTATAACTGAATCGGAAAGCGGGCAGGAAATGGTGGAGAATGGAGGATTTGAGGAAATAACAGAACCAACTCCTCCGCCCCTACCCCCTGAACCATCAGGTGAAGATACCGTTGGGGCAACAATTACCGAATTTGGAAACACTGAAGCGGTTGCAGGACTTGAATATTCAACTATTGATGCTTATGAAGGCGAAAGAGCAATCCATATAACAAAAGGCGGAGAAATGACCACACCCACAAAGCTTGGGTTAACAAGCGGAGTAACCTATAATATCAGTTTTATGATAAAAGGAACGCTTACTACCTCAAACGGAATGTATATAAGAATGGGCTGGGGCTATACTTCAAATGCAGCAAAGATAAAGAGCGATAACGATGGAGTGTTTAGTGTAGAATCCGGTGCAGGTGATGGAATTTTAAAGGTAACTGCGGACAGTGATGGGTGGTATAAGGTTGAAAGCATAATCCCCTGGACTTGCAGTGAAATGAACATAGGTTTCTTTAATGTTCAGTCAGGTGGCGGAACCATTGATTTTTACATAGATAATTTAAGTATTGCTGACTCGGAAACAGGATTGGAAATGGTAGCAAATGGCGGTTTTGAGCCTCCTGCGGTTGAAATTGGTGATTTTGAAGTCACAACTTCACCGGAGGGAAAACAAGTTGTTTCAGTTGGAATTAAAAACAACCGGGCAGGAAACGACATAAGTGCAATATTGATACTTACAACTGTGAAAGATAAAACAATGCAGGCAAAGGCGACAGATTTTGAGATTGCAATAGCGGAAGAAACCGAAGCGACACTTGAGGCAGAAATTACGGTCAATGATGGAGAAACACTTACCGTATATCTGTGGGACAGCCTTGGCGGGAAGATGCCGTGGAAAGACGCAGAAATAATTAAAATAGTAAATAATTAAAAAGTGCAATTTGCGCAGAAGGGATGTTTTTATATGAAAAAATTAAGTAAATTATTTGCGATGTTAACGGTATTGACGATTGTTGTTTCGTCATTCGGTATGATGAGCGTTAGCGCTGATGTAATAGGCCCTGAACTTGTTACAGACGGCGGTTTTGACGAAACAAACGGTGCAATTGTTTATGGACTTGGTAACACAGCAGCAGTTTCGGGAATTGAATATTCTTATGCTGAAAGCTATGAAGGAAACGCATCTGCACATATTAAAGTAAGTGCAAGCACAAAGGTCGTAAAAATAACGAATTTTGGTTTAACAGCAGGAAATACATATAATTTCAGCTTTATGATAAAGGGAGATTTGCACGATAATGGAATGTATCTCCGTATGGGCGGTTGGAGTTATGAAACAAATGCTGCAAAAATTATAGAACAAGACGGAGTATTTAAGGAAAGCGGAACAGGTGATGCTCTTATAAAGATTACTCCTGCAGAAAACGGTTGGTATAAAGTTGAATCGGAAAAAGCTTGGACTTGCGGAAGCGGTACAGGGGATGAAGCAGTTCTTATTTTCCCGCAAAACGAAGGCAATTTCTATATTGACAACTTCAGCATAACAGATGCGGATGGAACAGAATATGTTTTAAACGGCGGTTTTGAACCGGATACAACAAATGCAATTGTCGCAGAGTTTGGAAACACAGCTCATATCGACGGTCTTGAATATGCAACAGGAGTAGGTTATAAGGATAACACATCAATCCATATTACAAAGAGCGCAAAGATTGCAACGATTTCAAATCTCAAGCTTGTAAGTAGTAGTGCATATAATTTCAGCTTTATGATAAAAGGTGATTTACACACCAATGGAATGTATCTTCGTATGGGTGGCTGGGGTTATGAAACTAATGCAGCGCATATAACAGAAACAGATGGAAAATTTTCTGTAACACAAGGGAAAGGTGAAAAAATTTTGACAGCAACAGCTGCAGAAAATGGATGGTATAAGGTTGAAACAACAAAGGCTTGGACTTGCGGAAGCGGAACAGGTGATGAAGTAGCTCTTATTTTCCCGCAAAATAGTGCAAACTTCTACATCGATGATTTCAGCATAACATCAGCGGGTGCGTCAGATACATCAGGTGCAACTATAACTCAATTTGGAAATACCGCTGCAATTGCAGGACTTGAATACTCAAATGTAGATGCATATAACAGTACTAATTCAATCCACATAACAAATGGTGGAGAAATGACAACACCGACAAAGCTTGGTCTTAAAAAAGGAAATACTTATAACATCAGCTTTATGGTAAAAGGTACATTAACAACATCAAACGGAATGTATTTAAGAATGGGCTGGGGCTATACTTCAAATGCAGCAAAGATAAAGAGTGATAAAAATGGAGTGTTTAGTGTAGTATCTGGTGCAGGTGATGAAATTTTAAAGGCAACTGCGGACAGTAATGGGTGGTATAAGGTTGAATCAACAAAACCCTGGACTTGCAGTGAAATGAACATAGGGTTCTTTAATGTTCAGACAGGTGGCGGAACAGTAAACTTCTATATTGATAACTTAAGTATAACAGAATCAAGCACAGGAACAGAAATGGTCACTGACGGAGGATTTGAAACTGCAAGTATATCGGGAACTGAAATTATAAAGAATGGTAGTTTTTCGGGTGAAAAAACAAATACATCCGGCGCAGTTATAACACAACTTGGAAATACTGCCGCAGTCGCAGGGCTTGAATATTCAACAGCAAATGCATATAGCGGAAACCACAGTATCAATGCAAAAGTATCATCCGAAACAGTTCTTGCAACAACTGCTAATTTGGGAATAGCGACAGGTAAAAAATATAATATTAGTTTTTATGTAAAAGGAAAGCTTGCTTCAACAAACGGAATGTATGTACGATTTGGCTGGAATTGGGATACTAACCAGGCTAAATTAAAGAGTACAGAAGATGGTGTCTTTAGCATAGCGTCTGGAACTAATCTTAAAGTTACTGAGGATAAAGATGGTTGGTATAAGGTTGAATCAATAACTCCATGGAGCATTACAGGAAATATGAATTTCCTTACAGTTGCAACAGGTGGCGGAACCGTTGATTTCTATATTGATAACTTAAGCATAACAGAATCAATCCCCGATACTGTAATCGGAACATTTGGAATGACTGGGGATACAGCTGAAAAAACAGTTACAATCAATGTAACAAATAATGGTATCGCTGACGGATACAGCGCAATTTTAATCCTTGCAACACACAAAGATGGTGTAATGCAAAATGTTGCGATAGATGATAATGCAACTATTGTTGAATTGGGTAAAACAGAAACACTTACACAGACGATAACAGTTAATGACGGTGAAACATTAAAAGCGTTCCTTTGGAACAGTCTTATCGGTATGACCCCGCTCACTTCATCGCAGGAGCTGATTACGGTAACAATAGTAGAGTAAATTTTTGAAATCGGTGCTTTGGTGATATATCCAAAGCACTCGAAATCCTCTGTTGCTCTACAAATAATATAAAAGAGGTGCGACTATGAAAAAAATTTTATTTCTTTTAATATTACTTGCAAGTATAGTAGGTATGACTATTGTTCAAGCGGCAGAGGTTGACGAAAATATCACAGCAACGATTACTGATGGTGGAGGAATAGTAACTGACAGTATCAGTATTTCGGCAGGGAAAATTACTATTAAGGGAACAACCGGACTACCTGAAGGTGAATTAATTTCCTATGTGGTTTATAAAAATGATGAATTAAAAAGGACAAATTTACTTGAGATAAATGAAACAACAGTTAAGGAAGATTCGACTTTTTCCTTAACCTTCGGGCTTAAAGCCAATGATGCAACAGAAACAATAGTTATTGAATTGAAAGCTTTAACGCAGAGCGAATATGCAAAGATTGAAATGTTTATTGAGGATGACAGCGTAACACTTTCCTCAAAAATTGCAGAATTAGAAGAACTTCTTTCTGATTGTGAAAAGCAAGGATTTTCAACAGATTATGAAAGAGTGAAATATGCCACAGCAAAAAAGGTTTTACAAATGTTGCCTGTATATACCGAGAACGGAGAAACAGAGGCATATGAATATAATTTTAATGTGGCGTATAAGCTTTGCAATGAAGCGAAGACGGAGCTTAAGAGTTATCTTGATGGTACAGGAGAGCCAAAAAGCGTTATAAAGACTGAGATGGAGACTCCTGATATTAAGGGAAACAGTTTTTACAGTAATACCATTGATAAAGATGTGTATTATGTTGGATACGGGCATTGGGGAGTATCAGACTTGGATATGTACGGAGATTTTGGTGTTAATCTGCTTCATTATGAAATAGGTCCGTCAAATCTTCTGAAAAAAACAGTTCCTGCCGTTGGATGGGATTTGAAAGAAGTACATTCAAATAAAATTACGTATCGCATTGAACATAGTGAAGATAATGGAGGATGTGTAGCAATTCCTGCGTCAAGCGGGTCAGGTCAGTTGTGGCTTTCGCAGACTGTTGCTGTATCGCCGAATACTAAATACACATTTGGAGTGGATTTTAAATGTAGTTTAGCGAGCAGTTTAAGGTTGAGAGTGGGAAATACAGATAAATGGTTTTACGATGCTAAAAATGACAGTGAAATCGCCAACTGGAAAACTGCAACATCAACTTATACAACAGGTGCAGATGAAACGGAACTGACATATTCAATAATTTTACATAATAATTCGGAAAACCTCATGTTTGATAATGCATTTTTAAAGGATTCATCAGGAAAAAACTTTTTAAGCAATGCTGATTTTTCTGTTGAAAACACAGAAATGTTTACCGTGAATACATCGGTTGCCGAAAATATTAAGAAAGTATTCAAAAAAGCAGAGGAAAATGGAGTAAGCGTTGCACTACTTACCGCAATGCACTATTTCCCCGAATATGTGTATACTTACGACCCGACTATTGCAAATGGAGATGTGTCAGCGTATCCAAAATTTATGCCGTTTAATCCGACTCATCCGGAGGTTATAAAGGTAATAAATAAGTTTTTGGATGAACTTATTCCGTTGGTTTGTGACAGTAAAGCTTTACACAGTATAATACTGTCTAACGAGCCTTGTTTTGAAGTGCATAAGTATCCGGACTATTATTTAAATGAATATTATAAAATGTTGGAAGAGAAATATGGCACAGTTTCAGAAATGAATAAGGCGTACGGTGGAACATCATATCAGAATTTCAACGAGGTCAAAATGCCGGAAAGTACAGACAGAAATAGTTCAGAAAGAAAGAAACTTGCTCATTTTAATGATTACAGGCTATTCAACGAATCTATAATAACCGAGTATCACAAAATAATTTACGACAAGATTACGAGTCTTGCCCCGCATTCATTGCTTCACACAAAAGGTATGTCGTCAATGAATGCGATTGGAACAAGCGGGAACAGAATTCAGCTTGGCTTAAATAACGAGGAGCTATCAAAGCTTCTGGATTTAAACGGATGTGATGCCTGGGCATATTATGGTGACTCAAAAGATACTCTTATGGGCAAGACAATGTGGTATGATTATATGACATCTGTTAAAAAAGCTCCTGTTTTCAATTCCGAAGACCATATTTTGAAGGATTCAAAAACACTTTCAAGAAGTGATGAGGAAAAGACATTTAATATGGCGGATGTATGGCAGGGTGCAATTCACGGCAGAGGGGCAACAACACTTTGGCTGTACGATAACAGCATTCGGAGTAAGAATGATACGGGATATTATAACGCAAACCTGACAAGGCGTGCAGATTATCTTGCGGAAATCGGAAGAATTTCCCTTGATTTAAACCGCCTTAGTGAAGAGGTTTCAGCAATAAATAATGCAAAGGCGCGAGTTGCAATTCTTTATTCAGATTCGTCACTTGTACTCAATCCATACGCGTTAAATGCTTCGTATGTAGCATATCAGCAGGCAATGTTTGGCGGTGAAAAGGTGTTTTTTGTTAATGAAACAGACCCGACAACACTTAATAAAAATGATATAGAGCTGTTGATTGTGCCTTGCAGTAATTATATGAAAGCGACAACCCTTGCGGAAATTAAAAAGCATATTGATGATGGCGGACGAGTGCTTCTTCTTAATGCAAACGGTAAAGCATGGATGGATGAAAACGGAAACGCACACAATACGGAAATTCTTGAAAGCGTAACAAGCCGAAGTGAAATTGCATCATTTTCTCTGGGGTCGGATATGTATATATATGATACATATTCTAATGTAAAAAATAAGCTTAAAGAAGAACTGGCAAAACTTATACATCCGATTAACTTGGCATCAACAAATTCAAAGACAGAATGGCAATATGCAGAGTTTAACAACGGTTTCGTAATAAATGTGTGCAATTACGGTGATTCGGCAACACAAATCAATATATCGGCACAAAGTGAATATGATACAGAGAATATATATGATTTGATTTCAGGAGAAAAAGTTGGTTCAAGCTTTACTTTATCCCCGAATACGCCGATGCTTTTAAGAGTAGATAAAGTAAACGGTTTTGAATTCTATTCTATATATGAGGATGGAATCAAGCTTGGAACTTCAAATCTGAAATCCGGGAAAATGTCTGTAACTGCTAAATATAAAGATGCAAATCCTAATGACGAATATACTCATGTGATTTCCGTTTTTGAAGATGGAATACTTAAACAGACATTTATTGAAAGAGGTATTGTGGCATCAGACGGACACATATCTTCCGAAAAAGAATTTATGGTTGATAAGGAAATTGATTTGTCAAAGTGCATAGTTAAGACATTCTTGCTTGATGGATTGGGTCAAATCAGACCGTATATTCCTGCACAGGATATAGTGCGATAAGTCAAAAGACGGTAATAAGGAGGAAAAGCGGTGAAATTATTTATAAAAACAGCAACTGTGATTTTTGTGTTTGTGATTGCTTTGAGCGCTTTATGTTTTGCGGCAAATGACACAACTTCCGTTCCAGGTTGGACAGTTGAAATCAGCGGTGGAATTGATGGAGGAGCGTATGTTGACTCGAGCGAAAAAGCGAGTGGGAAAAACTCTATGAGGCTATATAATAACACTCCCAAAACAAGCGATTCAACATTTTTGCGTGCATCTTATCCCGTAGAGGTAAAAAATGGGAAAAGCTATAGTTACGGTTTTAAAGTAAAAACGAAAAATGCTTCAAATGTGACTATGCAGATGAATTGGATTACGCCCAGAGCAAGTCTTATCCCAACAGGAGCAACCTCGGATTGGCGTGAATTTGAATTTAATTATAATCATATAGGCGAAGACGGAACAGCATATATAAGAATAATACTTGATACAAAAACAGACGCAGTATGGATTGATGATATGTATTTTTATGAAATCGGTGACAGCACGGGGACAAATCTCATAAAGAATCCGGGATTTGAAGAAACTGAAGCAAAAGCTGTCACAACAGAGGTTTCGGCAGATGGAAGAATTCTCATACCTGTTTACGCCAAAGGTATTTCAATCGACGGAGACCTTTCTGATTGGGAGGGAGTTCAGTCTATTGAGATTAGTCAAAAAAAGACTTATGCAGGAACATTAACTGTTGATGCTAAAATAAAATATGCCTATGACAATGAGAATTTTTACTTTTCAATTGAAGCGGAGGATGATGTTCATAACCCGGTTATGACAGGCTCATACTGGACAGGCGACGGTCTCCAGTTCACTATCTGTGGAATGAATGATACTTTTGGAAAAGCTTATGCATATTCCTATGACATGGAAACTGAATCCGAATTTATGAGTGGGTCAGATAAAATTGACGGAGCTTTTATGCGTAACGGGACGAAGAGTGTGTATGAAATTGCTATTCCGTGGAATGACTTCTTTAAGGACGGAAAACAAGAAGCTGCACTTTTCTGCTGTATTATTAATGATAACGATGATGATGGTTACGGTAGAAAAGGCTGTGTTATGGTTTCGGAGGGTATTGCCTCATATAAGGGGAGCGACCCATATCCGCTTATGCTGATGATTAACAACGAAAGTAACTTTGACGCATGGCTTTCGGGGGCAAAAGAGTGTTACGCAGGCGAAAAAGCTGTGTATTATCTTGATTTATTTAATTCGACCGATGAGGAGCAGATTGTCAGCATAAAATCAGAAAAGGGAAAGCTTAAAGAAACTGTTTCGGTCCCTGCAAATTCAAGTTATAAGCATAAGTTTGAAATTCTGTACAGTAATATGGGTGAAGAAATTGTTGATTTGAATGTTTCTGACGGTAAGACTGAAAAGACATTTGAAATAGGAACAACTGTTTTTGCAAATGCTGAAATTACAAAGGAGATTATCTCAAAGCATAAAGCGAACTATGCTGAAATAACTCCGCTTATGAAGAAGTGTGAAAGTAAAGGGATGCCCCTTGATTATGAGAATATTTACTATAATATTCTTGGTCACTTTGTAAGCTATATGGAGATTGCCCTTGAAAAGAATGATTTAGTTAGAATACATCATCAGGATAAGGTGTTTACTGAAATATATGAGTATCTTAAGAAACAGTTGAGGGCGTATCTTGATGGTAGTAAAACTCCGATTGCGGCACCAACTTATGTAACCTCTGATATAGAGGTTGTTGACAAGCATTTTGAAGCAACTGTTGATATAGAGGGGAATCTTGAAAAGCGACCGGTATTCTTTATTGGAACAGGGCATTGGGCACCGTCCCTTGAGGATATTCCTATTCTTTCAAAGTTTGGATTTAATGCAATTCAGCCCGAAGTCGGCGGTTGGAACTTTATGAGAAAGGCACGTTCTGTAAGGGATTGGACTTTTGCTTCAAGAAATAACTATAAATCAATGGATATAGCTGATTCGAACGAGAAACATGAAGGAAAGTATTCTTTAAAAATTACTTCCGATGAGGCACATCAATCTAATTATTACTGGTATTTATTTCAGAATGTAAAAGTAGAGCCTAATACAACATACGAATATGGCGTGTGGGCGAAGTCGAATAATTCCAGCTTTGCGTGGTTTACGACTGATAAGAGTATGTCTATGGGCAGACGGCAGTGGTTAAACGGAACTTATGATTGGAAAGAGGTCAAAAATGAGTTCACCACCGGTCCTAATGAAACTTCAATTCAGTTTATGATATTCAATGAAGATATAACCAACGGATTGTGGATTGACGGATGCTATTTACGAGAAAAGGGCAGTGATAAAAACCTTCTGAAAAATGGTAACTTTGAGTCAATAAACACAACAGATGAATATTTTGAAATAAACGAAGAGTCCGTTACAAAGTATGCAAAGCAGTTTGATGAAATGGCAGAATATAACCTTTCAGGTATATTCTCAACAGCACCGCATTATATCCCTAATGAATTTTATGCAGAACACCCTGAAATTGCAAGCGGAAACGCCGAATATGTTAAGTTTATTCCAGATCATCCAACCTCTAAAGAATATTTTGAAAAATATTATAGAACAATTATGCCGAGACTTGCAGGAAAGCCTGCGTTTGACAGCATAATACTGATGAATGAACCTACATATTATACCTATAAAACCCCGTATTATCTGCCGATTTTCCAAGAGGCAATGAAGGAGAAATACGGAACAATAGAGGCTTTGAATAAAAAATGGGGTACTGACTACACCGATTTTTCGGGAATAGAAATGCCTAAAGCAGAGGAAGCAACACCGAGATTTTATGATTGGCGCGTGTTTAATGACCGTGTTCTGCCTGATTTTAATGAAAGAGTATCTGCTCTTGTGAAAGAATATGACCCTAATGTTCTTACCCAGACAAAGGTTATGCAGACAACCGGTATAAGCACAGGTGGAAGAATTACGGGAAGTAACAACTGGGAGAAAATTGCACCTACACTTGATATAAATGGTTGTGACGGATGGTCATATTATAAATCGCCTACACTTGATATCAGAGCGCAGAATATTTTCTATGATTTGCAAACCGATATAAAAACTGCACCAACCTATAATACAGAGGAACATATCATACAGGATGGTTCCAGTATGATTTACAGCTATGATGAGCTTAAGTATAATATTGCAACAATGTGGCAGGGTGCTGTTCATGGCAGAGGCGGTTCTGTTGTCTGGTTCTGGGATAGAGAAGCCAGAAGCGAGAGCGGAAATTATCTGCATAATCCGCTTCTTACAGAAAGACCTGATACTGTTGCTGCTTTGGGCAAGATGACTCTTGATTTGAACAGACTTTCTAAAGAAATTGTTGCAATTCAGGATGAAAAAGCAAATATTGGTATGCTGTTTTCTCTTAATAGCTGGCCTTATGCCAACGATTGTATGAATACCATTTATACTGCATATTCTGCAGCGGGTCAAAATGGACAAAAAGTAAAATTTATTGTTGAATCACAGTTGGAAAAACTCAGTGAGATTAAAACATTGATTATTCCTCATTGTCCTGCGGTTACAGATGCAACATTTAATGCAGTAAAAGTATTTGTTGCAAATGGCGGAAAACTGATTGTTTTAGGAACGGATTCTTTTGGTAAGAATGAATACGGTGAAGAACGCAATAGAGATGAGGTTACGGTACTTTTGGCAAATGCGAAGGTTATAGAACTTTCGGTTGTTGGAACAGACCTTGATTCAAAGAGTGTAGAAACAGTTTTCGGAGCAGTATCTGATGTAATAAAGCAAGAAAATTATAGTGATATTACGGTTATAGATAAGGCAACCGGAAGACCTTTGGAAGATTGCGAATATATTTATTGTAAATATAACGGGGAGTACATTGTAAATATATGCACATACCGTGATGATAATGTTGAAGTAGAAATTTACATAAATGGAAATAAAGCAGGTAAAATGACTGATTTAATTGAAATGAAGGATTTCAGTGACTTCATTGAAATTTCAGCGTATACGCCTGTTCTTATCAGAGTTGGAAAATAAATTTAAAAATATAGGCATATACGGTAAAAGTGGTATATGCCTAAAAACTTATTAATTGCAAGTTGTTTGATTACAAATCAGGAGGGTGAATTTATGGAAATATTGAAATTTAACAAAGAAAAAGCGTATGGTAAATTTAAATTGCTTAATGCAACAAATGGAGGGCCGTGGTACAAAAGACACGCAACTGACCAAGCAAGAAGTAATTTTGATGACTATAAGGCGGCTCGTATTCCCTATTCAAGAAATCATGATTCGTTTTATTGTACAGGATACGGTGGTCCTTACGCTCATGATATAAGTGCGATTTTCCCGAATTTTGATGCGGATGTTGATGACCCTGCATCATACGATTTCGCCTGCACAGATGAATCAATCTTGGCAACCCTTGAGGCTGGAACGGAAACCTTTTTTAGACTGGGTCAAAGTATAGAGCATCATATAAAGAAACATGCAACTCTTCCGCCTGCGGATTTTTTGAAGTGGGCGAAAATTTGTGAACATATTATAAGGCACTATAATTATGGCTGGGCAGATGGCTATAAGCTTAATATAAAATACTGGGAAATCTGGAACGAACCTGACCTTGACGAGGATACCCACCCCAATAAGCGTACATGGGGCGGTACAAAGGCACAGTTCTTCGATTTGTTTGAAGTAACAGCAAAATATCTTAAGGCATGTTTCCCTGAACTTAAAATTGGAGGTCCGGCTCTTGCATGGCGAGAGGATTGGGGCAAAGAATTCCTTGAAGAGATGAATAGGAGAACTGTTCCAATGGATTTCTTCTCATGGCATATTTACTGCAGAGAGCCGTTCCATATGTCAGAAAAGGCGGAACGAATCAAGAGAATGCTTGTTGATAACGGCTACGGCGATATAGAGAGTATTCTGAATGAATGGAATTATGTTAAGGGCTGGGAAGAAGAATATGTGTATACTTTAAAATCAATCCACGGTATTAAAGGTGCAGCGTTTGTAATGGGATTTATGAGTGAAGCACAAAAATCAGACGGCATAGATATGCTTATGTATTACGATACAAGACCGTCTGTGTTTTGCGGCGCATTTGATTATTACTCATATGAAAAACTCAAAGGTTATTACCCTCTTTACTGGTACGGAAAGTTTTATGATATGGAGTCTGAAATAAGATGTGAAACAGATATCGAAGGGATTTACACTTTATGCGGAAAAGATAAAAATGGTAAGGTTCTTTGCGTTGTAACTTATTACACGGACGATGATGATGCTTCGTCGAAGGAAATTAAAGTTGATTTTGGTTGCGATAGCGAATTTGAGGTTTATCGTCTTGATAAAGAAAAAGATGGAGAATTGGAAGGCGTAACAAAAAATCTTGAATTTACGATGCCTTGCCAAAGTTGCATTTTAATCAAAGAAATTTAAATCAAAATCAATTTATTCGTTTAAGCAAGAGAGGAGAAGGTGTATGGCAGATGTAGAAAAGATTCTTATGAATATGACCATTGAAGAAAAGATTGGTCAGCTTACTCAGTATAATGCAGTCATGTATGTGGAGTCTGACGCAAAAATAACAGGAGAGATGTCGTTCCTTAATTTGACGAAAGAAGATTTACGATATGTGGGAAGCATACTTAACTTCAGCAGTCCTCTTGAAATGCGTGAAATTCAAGAACGACATCTTAAAGAAGACAGAAATAAAATCCCGATGATGTTTATGATGGATGTTATTCACGGATATAGAACAATATATCCAATTCCTCTGGCACTTGGTTGTTCATTTAATCCTGAAATGGTTGCTCAGTGCAGTAAAATGGCGGCAAAAGAGGCGGTTGCAGGCGGTGTTCAGGTAACTTTTACACCGATGGTTGACTATGTTCGTGATGCAAGATGGGGCAGAGTTATGGAATCCTGCGGGGAAGATGCTTATTTAAACAGCGTAATGGGTGCAACTCAAGTCAAAGCCTTTCAAGGTGATGACCTTAATAATGAAGATACCCTTGCGACCTGTGTTAAACACTTTGCGGCGTATGGCGGTGCAGAAGCAGGGCGTGACTATAATAATGTTGAAATTTCGGAGCATACATTAAGAGAATATTATCTCCCTGCATACAAGTCGTGTATTGATGCAGGAGTTGAAATGCTCATGCCGTCTTTCAATATATTAAATGGTGTTCCTGCAACGGCTAATAAATGGCTTATGCAAACTGTTCTTAAAGATGAATGGGGATTTAATGGCATCGTTATAAGTGATTACGGCGCAGTAAAAGATTTTATGCATCATGGAATTGCGGAAGACGAAAAACAGTGTGCAAAATTGGCGTTTGAAAATAACTGTGAAATTGAAATGTGTTCCTCAACATATATACATAGCCTCAAACAACTTGTTGAAGAAGGAGCAATTTCAGAGAAAGAAATTGATGAAGCGGTATTAAAAGTCTTAAATCTTAAAAATAAACTTGGTTTATTTGAAAATCCATACAGAGGAGCATCAAAAGAGATAGATTCAAAGGTATGGCTGACAGAAGAAAGTCGAGAAATTGTCAGAAAGTCTGCAGAAGAATGTGCTGTCCTTCTGAAAAATGATGGTATTTTGCCACTATCAAAGGATATAAAGAAAATTGCTTTAATCGGACCTTTTGCAGATAATCATAATATTATCGGTTTCTGGTCATGTAACGGAAAAAACGAAGAGAGTGTTACTGTATATGAGGGGATGAAAAAACTGTTGCCAAATACAGAAATAACTGTTGTCAGAGGTTGCGGAGAGGAATGGGATGATACTGATAAAAGCGGATTTGACGAGGCTGTGAGAATTGCCAAAGAAGCAGATGCAGTAATTCTTTGCCTTGGTGAACCACAGGATTACAGTGGTGAAGGAAATTCAAGAACGGATATATCACTTCATAAAATTCAGCTTGAATTAGCTAATTCTGTGACAGAAGTAAATAAAAATACCGTTGCTGTTACATTTAGCGGAAGACCGATTGTTTTAACGGAATTGAACGAAGTTGTTCCTGCGATTTTACATATGTGGTTTCCTGGAACAGAAGGGGGAAATGCAGTTGCAAATCTTCTTTTTGGTAAGGTAAATCCAAGCGGAAAACTGTCTATGTCATTCCCTGAAACAACGGGTCAATGTCCTATATATTATAATCATACAAATATAATCAAAGCTGGAGAAAAAGGCGCACATAAGCCATATTGTGCAAGTTATATTGAGTGCAATAATTTGCCATTGTATTCTTTCGGACATGGGCTATCGTATTCAAACTTCGTGTATGAGAAGCTTGAACTTTCGAACGAAAGCATGAAATCTGACGATGAAATAAAAGTGTCAATAACGTTGCGTAATGACAGTGATATGGCGGGAAAAGAAACGGTTATGCTGTATATGAGAGATTTGGTTGCCTCAACTGCAAGACCGATTCAAAGTCTTATCGGGTTTCATAAGGTCGAGTTTAAACCTTATGAAAGAAAGACAATAGAATTTAGTATAACTGTAGAAAATCTGAAATTCTGGAATGCGGATAACAAATTTGTTTTCGAACCTGGTGAATTTGAAATTTCCACGGGCTATGCAGATCACTTGAAGTTAACAAAATGTTTTAAATTAATTTGAGGAGATATTCAGAATGGAGTTAAACATTGTAAGTTTTAATATTCGTTGTGCTGATGATGAAAATGGAAACTCTATCGAAGAGCGTGCTCCAAGATTGAGCAAAATTATTTCTGATTATGATGTCGATTTAATAGGATTTCAGGAATTTACGCCAAAGTGGAAAAATAAAATTAAAAAATATTTTGGGGACAAATATGAAATTTTTAATAAATACAGAGCAGAAACAGAAGAAGAATCTGCACCGATATTGTGGCGCAAGGATAAGTTTGAGTGTGTTAAAACGGGATACTTTTGGCTTTCGGATACACCGGAGATTGAATCGAAGGGGTGGGATGAACTGTATGACTGCCATCGTATGTGTGTATACACAATTCTTCGAGATAAGGAACGCAATAAAGTGTTTACTTTTATGAATACCCATTTTGGTTTCGGAGATGATGGACAAATTAAAAGTGTAAAGCTGATTGACAAATATTCAAAAAAAATATCTTCTTATCCAACATTTATAGTCGGGGATTTTAATATGAAACCTGACAGCATAGCGTATGACTTAATGTCTAAAATATTTACAGATGTAAATGCAGTAACTGAAAATGACTTAAGAACAACCTATCATGGATATCATCCGGAAAAAATAACTGATACACATATAGATTATTGTTTTACTGATGAAAAAATAAGACCTGTAAGCCAAAAAATTATTGATGATTTGGTGAATGATATGTTTCCGTCAGACCATTACGGATTATATATCAAAATAGAGATTTGAATTTTACTTTTATAGGAGAAATGCGAGGATTTTATGGATTTTACAAATAAAACAGCTATATCAACGGGAGCCGCATCGGGAATGGGATTGCTTTTTGCCCAAAACTTTACTGATTTAGGCGGTAATGTTGTTATGTGCGATGTAAACGAAGAAGTTTTAAACAAATGTGTTGAAGAAATCAATGCAAAAGATAAAGGAAAAGCCGTTGGTGTTATATGTGATGTTCGTGATTATGAGCAGGTGTGTAGTGCAAGAGATAGAGCGGTTGAAACCTTTGGGAGTATTGATGTCTTGGCTAACTTTGCCGGCGGAACGGCTGTCAGAATGAGGCGTGTTGATAGGACTCGTTATCCTGAATTTCCTGATGTACCTATTGATGTATATGATTGGGGGATTGATGTGAATTTAAAAGGTCCGTTTTATTTTGCACATGCAGTATTAAAGCAGATGAGAGAGCAAAAAAGCGGACTTATTATCAACATCGGCTCAATCACAGGGCAAGAAGGTGACGGATACGGAATGGACTATCCGACATCAAAAGCAGGCCTTATGTTTGGGCTTACAAAATCAATTGCGCAGTATGGCTCAAAATATGATGTCAGATGTGTTTGTGTATCGCCCGGACCTGTACTAACAAGAGAAGCGATGGCGAATATGAAAACATTGCTTGGCAGAGCAGCAGAACCGCAGGAAATAATTGATTTATGTTTGTTCATTGCATCTGAAAAAGGTCGGTTTATAAACGGAGAAAATATAATGATTGACGGCGGAAGAAATGCAATGGGTAGGTGGAATTAGATGAAGAAAACTTTTTTAGAGTATGATAAGGCGACTCTTACGGTGATGGTTCAGGCTGACAATCCGGACAGAATAAAAGCACTTATAGATCAATCATTACCAAACGGAGCTGAAGCATTTGGGATGCAGTTTGAAAGATTAGAGCCTGAATACAGAAACAAAGAGGTGTACAAAGAGCTTTTTTCTTATGTCGATAAACCCATATATGTAACAAATTACAGAATGGGAAAGAATGAAGGGAAATCAGATGAAATTCTTGCGGAAGAACTTTTAGAACTTGCAGATTGTGGAGCGACCTTGTGTGATGTAATTGGGGATTTGTTCGATAAACAGCCTGATGAAGTTGCTTTGGATGATGAAGCGATACAAAAACAAATGAAACTGATTGATGATTTACATAAAAAAGGAGCGGAGGTTCTCATTTCATCGCATATATACACTTATACACCAGCCGAAAGAGTGCTTGAAATTGCGCTTGAACACCAAAGGAGAGGTGCGGATATTTCCAAAATTGTAACAGGTGCAGACACAATGGAACAACAATTGGAAAATTTGAAAATAATTAACCTTTTGAAAGAAAAATTAGAAATTCCGTTCTTATTTCTTGCAACTGGTGAGTGTCAGATTTTAAGAAGAATAGGTGGGGAACTTGGAAATTGTATGTATTTATGTGTTCATGAATATGATGAATTTGCAACTCCCGCACAGCCACTTCTTAAAAATGTAAAAGTAATCAGAGATAATATATGAGGTATGAAATGCAAATAATACCGATAGAATATGGCAAATCTGTATTGTCTGAAAATATGATTTTTATAAACGGGAACGAGAATAACTTTCGTGATATTGTTTTTAAGGTTTACCTTATAAAAGCAGATGAAAAACTTATTTTAGTTGATGCAGGTTGTGAAACAATACCCGGATTTGTGATGAGAGATTTTCTTGGAACTGTGAGGGCTCTTGAAAATATTAGTGTTTCCTGCAAGGATATAACGGATGTTATTATAACCCATTCTCACCACGACCATATCGAATGTGTTAAGTATTTTGAAAATGCAGTTATACATATACAAAAGGATGAATACGAAATTGGGAAAAAATACATACCTGATATATTAAACATTAATATATTTGAGAACGATTTTGAAGTCAGCAAAAATATCAAAGTTATAAAAATCGGCGGGCATTCAAAAGGATCTTGCGTTGTTGAAATAGAAAAAAGTGGCGAAATTTATGTAATAGCAGGAGATGAATGCTATTTAAGAGAGTGCTTAATTTTAAAAATTCCAACCGGCAGTTCTTGTAATCAAAAAGCGAGCAAGGATTTTATTGAAAAATACAGTGATGAAAGATATAAGGTTTTACTATGTCATGGCGAATGAAAAATTGTAAGAAAGGAATATATATGAATGAAAGCGATACTCGTAAATGATGATAGAAGTTTAAAGTGGGATGATGTCGAAAATCCTATTATAAAAGATGACGAAGTTTTGGTTGAAATTCACGCAGCGGCACTTAACCGTGCGGATTTAATGCAAAGAGAAGGGGATTATCCGCCTCCGTCCGGATGCCCTGAATGGATGGGGCTTGAAATTGCAGGCGTGATTATCGAAATGGGAAATGAAGCAAAAGCTAAATCTAATTGGAAAATTGGCGATAAGGTTTGCGCACTTCTTGGCGGAGGCGGCTATGCGGAATATGTTTCTGTTAAATATGATATGCTTATGCCTGTACCAAGGAATTGCTCAATGGTTGAAGCTGCGGCAATTCCTGAAGCCTTTGCAACGGCGTATCTTAATTTGTTTATTGAGGGTAATATTAAAGAGGGAAACACACTTTTAATGAATGCAGGTGCGTCAGGACTTGCAAGTGTGATTATCCCTATGGCAAAAGCTTTTGGAATAAGAGTTATAACAACAGTTCTAACTGATGAAATAAAAGACTCGATTAAGCATCTTAATGCTGACCGAGTTGTTGTAACAACAAAAGAAGATATTGCGGAAGTTTTAAAAGAAGAACTTGAAAACGGACATAGTGTTGATGTTGCTATTGGCTGCCTTGGCGGTGAAATAATGGGCAAATGTATTCATTATTTAACGCACGGAGCAAGATGGATAATGATTGCGGCCCTTGCCGGAACAAAGACTGAAATAGACCTTAAAAATATCTATGTAAGAAATGTAAGAATAATCGGAAGCACGCTCCGCTCCAGAACTCCAGAAGTTAAGGCGCAGATACTTTCGGAGCTTGTTGAGAAAGTATTCCCTAAAATCGAATCAGGTGAGGTTAAACCGACAATTCATGCTGTGTTACCAATAACAGAGGCTGAAAAAGCTCACGATATTTTATACCTGGGTAAGAATATCGGAAAGGTTGTGTTGGAGGTTAAATAGCGATAGTTCTTCTTATAAAGAGGAGTAATTAAATATAATTTTTAGATAAAAACCAACCGTTAATATTAAATAAAAGAAATGTTTTCGTAATATAGAAATTTGTATGAATAGAGAAACACATAAATCCTATTGGAACAAGTTTGAAGAATGCATAATTTAATAGAAGAAGAGGTTGTTTAATTTTAACGATTTTTGCAAAGTTTGAAAAATGACTCTGTCGAAGCTAACACAAGTTAAAGGGACATATGGCAAAGGATATACTTGCTATATGTCCCTTTTATAATTTTATCCCGGACGTGGGATCCGTTGTCTTTGCACCGCTAAAATAATACAATTTAGCAAAATAAACCTTTCGGCAAAATGCAATATACTTTTCGGCAAAATAAACCTTTCGGCAAAATGCAAGATACTTTTTAGCAAAATAAACCTTTCGGCGAAATAGCAACTCTTTTTACCAAAAGGTTTATTTTTAATATTAAGTAAATGTAAACTGCAGTATGCTCATTAAAACAGCCCTCACACATTATTTTGTCATAAAATTCATATACATTCTCTTCGTCAAGCACTTGCCCGCAATATACACAAATTTTTTGTTTTCGTTCATAATCCAAACCTCCAAAAAAACAAAATATCCATAGCAGCCGTAGCTACTATGGATTACCTTTAAAATATATATTTATTTTTTGAGATTTTGCGGATGTGATTTTGACTTTTTAACATTTATGGTTTTAAAAATATGCAGAGTGGACATAATTTTATTTGTCAGGCATGCTGTGTATTTTACGATATTCTGATGGGCGTATTCCGACATGCTTGAAGAATACATTTGAAAAGTGTGCTGAATTATAGAATTTTAAACGGTCTGATATCTCATTTATACTGGTATTTGTGGATGTAAGAAGCGAACAGGCAAGTTCCATTTTGTTTTTGAGAATATATTGGTACGGTGTCATACCATATTGAGCGTTGAACATACGGATTGTGTGTTCAACACTCTTGTTTGAAAACTCTACAAGGTCGTTCATACTTATACTGTCTTCCAAATGAAGGTCAATGTATGATTTAACATTATTTATAGGAGTTAACTCTTCTTCTATTGTTGTGTAACTTTTTGAAAGGAATTGAATTAAATTCAAAAAGAGCATACTTGCTTTTTCGTGTATGAAATACGGATCATCACTGCTATGACAAATTTTATGTATCCTTTCTATATATTTTCTGGAGTCAGTGTTTTTTATCAGAATAGCATCTTTAAGACCGTACATATCTATAATATCTTTTGCAAATCTTCCATTTACATTTATCCATATTTTATTCATCGGCATTGAAACATCGTTATAGAAATTTTGATATTCTCCCTCCTGGAGAATATATGTATCACCTGTTTCGGCAATCAATGACATATTTTTGGAATTAACCACACTTTTTCCTGAAATGATATATTCAATTCGGGTTACATCTGAATTAGGTGTAATCATATGATATTGCTCTGTTTTGTATGTGTGTCCATATTGCGGAATCCAAAAAGGATATTCTTCTGTAACGGCAGGGGTTCTGATGTTATAAGCCTGCACTTTTTCTTCCATATTCATACACCATCCTTTATAACCTGAATTCTATATTCTAGTTTAATTTATTATATCAACTTCGTTATTGGTTGTCAAGCGTTCTGAAATTTAATGCAAATATTTTAAAAAGAAAATGTGATAAAAATATGCCAAAATTATACAAATATCAATTTGTTATAAAAAATAGGGGGAAAATATCATTTTCTTATATTGAAATCAGTATTTTGGAATGATAGAATAAAATAGAAGAGAATCTATAATAAAGTGAATAGCGAAATGCAAATGAAAGGATATTATATATGAATAGAATAAAGTTTGCTGATATAAAGATAACAGGGGGCTTTTGGGCGGAGAAACAGAATCTTGTTCACGATGTGACAATTAAGGCGGTATATGATAGATTTAAGGAAACAGGTCGTTTTGATGCATTCAAATGTGAATGGGTTGACGGCAAAGAAAATAATCCTGAATATCCTCATATATATTGGGACTCTGATGTGGCGAAATGGATTGAAGGTGTTTCGTATTTCTTACAGAGTGAAAGAAATGATGAACTTGAACAGATTATAGATGAGGTTGTTGACAACATTGAGAAAAACAGCGATGAAAACGGATATTATAACAGCCATTTTCTTGTTACCGAACAGGATGATAGATTTAAATGGCGCAGGGAGCACGAACTATATTGTGCAGGGCATTTAATGGAGGCGGCGGTTGCCTATCATGAAGCTACCGGAAAAGATAAGTTTTTAAAAGTTATGTGTAAGTATGCTGATTATATTGAAAAAGTGTTTGTTGAGGATAAGAGTGCAGCGTTTAAAACACCGGGACATCCTGAAATAGAACTTGCACTGGTTAGATTATATGAAGCAACAGGGGAGAAAAAATATCTTGAATTATCAAAATATTTTATAGATGAACACGGAAAAACACCGGATCTTGAAACACATTATCCTGATGCAACTGCATTTTCAAATCAGGACAATTGTCTTATAAAGGACAGAACAACCGCGGATGGGCATTGCGTTAGAGCGTTGTATCTTTTCTGCGGTGCGGCGGATATTGCGAAGTATTATAATGATAAAGAGCTTTTGAACGCTTGTAAAAGAGTGTTCGATAATATAGTTAATAAGAGAATGTATATAACGGGCGGTGTGGGATCGACATACATAGGTGAGGCGTTTACTGTTGATTATGATTTGCCCAACAGAACAGCATATGCGGAAACCTGCGCAGCAATTTCTCTTGTTATGTTTGCAGGGAGAATGCAGACAATGGAAGTAAACTCAAAATATGCAGATATTGTTGAGAAAGTTTTGTATAATGGATTTTTGTCAGGAATGTCCATGGACGGAAAAGCGTTCTTTTATGAGAATCCACTTGAAATAGACCCGTATTTAAATGATGTTGATATTGCTAATATCAATAAACGACGCATGGCGATAACCCAGCGAAAAGAAGTGTTTGACTGCTCCTGCTGTCCTCCCAATATAGTAAGATTTATTCCGTCTATTGCGGACTATATATATACATACAGCGAAGATACATTGTTTGTTCAACAGTATATGGAATCGGAAACTGAGTGCGAGGGTATCAGTATAAAACAGATAACTAATTACCCTAAAAATGGTAAAATTGAAATTGCTTGCAAAACAGATAAAAAATATGTTGCGCTCAGAATTCCGGGCTGGTGCAAATCATTCAGCATAAACTGTGAATATGAATTGAGAAATGGTTATGCATATGTTAAGGCAGAAAATGCTGAAAAAATAGTATTGGAATTTGATATGCCTGTTGTTTTGATTGAGGCTAACAGACGAGTTCACGAAAATGTAGGAAGAATCGCAGTGACAAGAGGACCTGTTGTTTACTGTGCTGAAAGTGTTGATAACGGCGAAGATTTAAGAAGCATTATAATTGACCTGCAATTCAGATTTGAGTTAACAAAACCTGAATTTATGTTGCCAAACTTAAAAGTGAAAGCATATAAAATTTCTGAATCGCAAGAACTATACAGACCAATTGGAGCAGAATATGAGAATATTGAACTTGAACTTATTCCGTATTATGCCTTTGCAAACAGAGGTGAGAGCGAAATGCTCGTATGGTTCTTGAAGAAATAAGCTTTTATAAATAGATGGAGGTGGTATTTATGAATGAAATAAGGCGAAAATGTTTAGAGAAATTAGAGCGTAGTGCAAAAAATATCCGTGATAAAATACCGTACACTACGATAAATAGAAAATATAATGATTTTTCAGAGGGAGAGTCTTTAACATGGTGGACTAATTCGTTCTGGGCAGGAATTTTATGGCGTCTTTATAAGGAAACCGGAAATGAACAGTATTCTGTTTATGCGGTAAACATAGAAAAGAAATTGCAACAAGTGTTATATGCGTTTAATGATTTAGATCACGATTTGGGTTTCTTATGGCTCCATACAGGCGTTGCACACTACATAGAAAAGAAGGATGAAAAATCAAGATCTGATGCCTTGCTGGCTGCATGTGTTCTTGCATCAAGATTTAATATAGCAACAGGAGTAATCCATGCGTGGAATGGAGAAGAAAGAAAGAATCTTGCGATAATAGATTGCATGGCAAATTTACCTCTTTTGTATTGGGCGAGTGAAGAGTTAAATGATGATAGATTTAAGAACATTGCAATCGCTCATGCTGATAATGTTATTAAATATTTTATTAGAGAAAACGGAAGTGTTTCTCATGTTATGAAGTTCTGCGTTGGCGAAAAGCCCCAGGAACAAGAAGGTCAGGGATATAAGATAGGATCTTCGTGGACGAGAGGACAAGGCTGGGCAATATACGGTTTTGTTCAGAGCTATCAATGGACAAAAGAGGAAAGATATTTAACTGCCTCTAAAAAAGTTGCAGACTATTTTATTTCAGAGGCTGAAAAGAATAACTGGAAAATCAAATGCGATTTTTGTCAGCCGGAAGGCGAGGAACTTTATGATACAAGTGCTGCAGCCATTGTGGCGTGCGGTATGATAGAATTATATAAAGAAACTGGAGAGAAAAAATATCTTGAAGCGGCAATAAATTTAATCACAGTTTGTGATGAGAAATTTTGCCCGTGGGATGATATGGAAGATGAGGCACTTTTAAACGGCGGTTGTGTGAGATATGATGAGCATAAACAATTAGCTCTCATATATGGTGATTTTTATTTCTTCAATGCTGTTTGTGAATTGGAAAAGATAATGGCAAACGATGAATTTGCCGGGATATAATTACCTATCAGGAAAGGAAGTATAATTATGAAAAAATTTGTTGCGTTAATCTGTGTACTTGCATATTTGGTTACAGCGACATTTGCGGCAGAAATGGGAGTATGTACTCTTATCAACTATCAAGGAAATGCGGATAGAGTTATCAAATTAGCAGATGACATAGGTGCAGAATGGATCAGAGACGGATATAACTGGGCGTTTCTGGAAAAGGAAAAAGGTGTTTTAAGTGCAGAAAATGTTTCGGATAAGCTTTTGCCTGAAACGGCTAATGCACACGGGAAAAAGCTTCAGATGGTTTTGGGCTTTGGAAATACTTTGTATAACAATATATTCCAGACAAGTACGGTTATTATGCCACAAAAATCAAATTCAAAATATTTTGATGCATGGCTTAATTATGCAAGATTTGTTGCAGACACATGGGGCGATGAGATTGATGCTTATTCAGTATGGAATGAGCCTAATATCAGAGCATTCAACAAATATGAGGTTGGCGGGGATGTTTATACGGAGTTGTTAAAAGAAACATATTCTGTTCTCAAAGAAACTGACCCTGATTCTATCGTTGTCGGCGGTTCACTGTCAACGGGTGGTGTAAATTATCTTGAGGAAATGCTTGAGGCGGGTGCGGCAGAGTATATGGATGTGCTTTCAATACATACTTATAATCATGACTCCAATGGACCGGAAGAAAATTTCAGAGCAATCTGGGACGGATACGAAGCAGTTCTTGATGAGTATAATTTCAACAAGGATATATGGCTTGATGAAACAGGCTGGTATACAGGTACGGCGGAAAATGCAAAAAATGAAGAACAACAGGCAGCTCATGCTGTAAGGTCTGCAGTTCTTTGGGAGGATTATCTTAAGGATAATAATCGTAATGGTCGCATTATGTGGTATGATTTGGTTAATACGGGTTCCGATTTAACTGAAGATGAACAGAATTTCGGTTTGGTTGATTCGGATTTAGTACCTAAAAAATCATATAATGCAGTGAAAACATACAACAAACTTATGAAAAATCTTGATTTCTCAACTCTTGATAAAGCAGGGACTCTCTATAAAGGCGTATATACAAATGCAAATAATACAACTTATGTTTTATGGAGCACAGCATCCGACAATGCGGAAGAGGTTTCTGTTGAGTTGTCGGGAGATAAAGCATATGTTTATAACTATGTCGGAAATCTGATTGAAGAAATTGAATCTCCGACCGGAGTGAAAACACTTTCCGTAACAGGAGAACCAACATATGTTGTTTGCTCGAAGAATGTAACCCAGATAAAAGATGTAAGTTATGACGCTGATAAAAATATATTGACGGTTAAGGGTGAATCAGGAGCGGAGAATGTAACTTTCCGTATAGTTCAGAACGGAACAGTTGCATCAGAAGCAACAAAGAAGGTCAGAGACGGCAAGTTCACTTGTGAAATTTCCCCGAATGTGTTTGGAAAAGTAACCGTTGAAGTTGTTCCTAATGCGGGAGTTGGTGAAGATAAGGAACTTGTTGTTAATCCAACAGTTAATCCAAATGGAAGAAATATTGAATTTTCTGAATTTAAAGTTGGTTATGTTGTTGAAAACGAGACCGCAACCATAAGATGCGAGACGGATATTGCATTGGAAAATGAAGAGTTAACAATACTCATTACTCAAAAAGAAGCGATTACAACTTCACTTGCAAAGGAACAGATTGTTCATGTAGGTCAAAAGAAGGTAAGCGGAACAGAGTTTACTTATGATTTCGGGGTAAGCGGAAATACACCCGGAATATATCAGGTATATGTAGGCGGTTCATTTACAAATAATGTTTCAGATAAATTGATATCTCCTTATGTACAGGTTGGTGCTTTCACACTTAATTTAGAATCCGGCATTGCGGAAGTTAAGGTAGAGGCGGATAATGAAAATAATTATGCAAAATCCTTTATTGTTTATATAGCGCAGTATGATGAGAATGGAGTATTGATTGCGGTAGACAGAATTGAGGATACAGTAAGCGCAAATGGAGAATTGGCTAAAAGTTATATGGCGACTGATGCCATAAAGAGTGATGCTGCGAAAATAAAAGCCTTTATTTGGGATTCTATTAGTTTCAGCCCATTATATCTTGTAGCGGAATAAAGGAGGTGGCTATATAGTGAGAACATATCGGACAAGAATTTGTTCTGTACTTATAGCGATTGCAATAGTGTTGTGTCATTTGTCGGTGTTTGCAACGGATACAAATGCAGAAATTCCGCAGTATATGCAACTGTTTTTCGATGGAACAGCAAGTGTCAATGTAAGGGGTCCGTGGTTTTCCGAGCCGACAACTCCAACATATGTCCAGAAAGACGGGGTAAATACTCTTAAAGTTGGCGGTGGCGGTTCAAGGTTTGCATATATTGACATCAACAATGATTTATTTCCAAGTAATAAAACAACTCCAAGTGCCATCACGGTCAGATACTTTGATGAAGGTCATGGCTATCTGACTTTGAGATACGAAAATCTGTTGTCGACATATACCGAGCCGGAAAAATTGGTAATGGAAGATACTAAAACATGGAAGGAATACACATTCCGTTTAGATGATATTATTTACAGAAACGGAAACGGCGGTGCTGATTTAGTCCTTGCTGGTTGGTCGAATAAATATGGCGGAACTCCGGAGGCTGTATATGTCCAATGGATTAAGGCTGAAAAAACATTGCCTCAAAACAGTGTATTGACAACGGTTTCATCAAAGCACGCGGGAAATGTGTTTAATGAATCTGATGAGAAAATTTTGGATGTAACATTGACAAATATCAGTGAAATTCCGCTTACGGCAGGGTTTAAATATCAGGTTTTAACCTATGATAAAGCATTGATTGAAGAGAATGAGATTAAGGACTTGCAGATTGCAGGTGAAGAAAGTGTTACAACTCAGCTTAAGGTGGATGTATCAAAGTTTGGATGTTACTGGCTTAGAATAACTTCGTATTATAAATATAATGATTCAGATGCTTTGCTAAAGACCAACGATTATGTTGACTATGACTTCTCGGTTGTAAGAAAGCTGGCGGAAAATGAGAAGCCGAACTCATTAATGAAGGTTTGCACTCATTATTTATACAGCAGAGGCGTTTTTGAGGATAATATTGAACTTATGAGCCAAATTGGCATAACAGGTATTCGTGATGAAGTTAAATGGCAGGATGTGGAATATGAACTTGGTAAGTACCACACACCGCAGAACGGAACCGTAAAATTTAAGGAAGCTGCTGCAGAGGGCGTTTCTGAAAATATGTTTCTTCTGGGTGCAGGGCATACATACTATAATAACGGGGATTGGAGTATGCCTCAGAATGAAGCACAGGTCGAAGCCTGGAAAGGTTATGTGGAATATGTAACAAAAGAGTTTAAAGGCAGTATAAAGTATTATGAACTCTGGAACGAGCCAAACCTGACAAATTTCAACTCGGATATGGTGTCTGCGACGAAATATGCAGAGCTTGCAAAGGCGACATATCCAATTATTAAAAAGAATGACCCTGATGCAATTTTCTCTGTATTCTCAACCGCTCAGCTTCCGGAAGACTGGATCAGGGAAGCTTGTGATGCAGGAATCCTTGAATACACGGATGCTGTAAGTGTTCATCCTTATGACTGGTCGGGTGAAGGCTCAGGCGTTGACAGAAACTTCCGTAATGAGTTTTATGTTCAGAGAATGAAGGATTTTAAAAAAATGATGGCAGAATATGGTCATCCTGATATTCCGATAATTATCTCCGAATTGGGTGTGACACAAATTACATCGCTCCAGTCTCCTACGGGACAGGCGGCGATTGCAACACAGATGTTTGCTATGACACAAGGCGAAAATCTTGCAGAGGCTTTCTATTATTACGATTTCCAGAACGATTATATGACCGCTGAGAGATATTATGATAACACGGAGGCGAACTGGGGCTTTATCAGAAACGAGAGGGATACAGTTCCTGCGGCGGCAAAGCCTTTATATGTGGCAATGGCTAACTATAATAAGCTTTTGTCTGACATAACAAATGTTGACAGTTTAGTCGATGGTCGAACAAGAGCATATAGATTTAAGAGAAATGCAGACGGCAGACAGGTTATAGTTCTGTGGAATGATAATTCTTCCGCATCTGTCGGGATGGATTTGGGTGTAAAAAGTGTCGAAGTTCTTGATATGTATGGTAATTCAAAGGGAAATGTTTATTCGCAGGACGGGAAATATTCCTTTGAAGCAACATTTGAGCCGATTTATATAATAGGCGACTTTGAAAAAATGTTGCAATGTGAGCCTCAAATCAAAATTGATAATGGAAGAATCTATGCCGCAACGAACGACTATGCAGTTTATAACATTACGGACAGCGAAAAACGGAATCTGACAGTGAAAGCAGAAAACGGCAATTATTTGGAAATTGCGGAAATTGTGAATGTTGCAGGCGGAAAAGGCTCTGTGAAAGTTCATACATTAAAGGATGCCTATAAAGATAATGCAACAGAAATTTATATGTATGACAGAGATAAGCTTGTTTACTATTCAAAAGTTCATACCTGCATTGTTGAGCCGCTTACGATTACAACCAATGTTGAACTGCATACGGAAAACAACCCTAAAAGAAAGGTTGCGGCGGTTACTGTTAAGAATACCTCAAATTCATCAAATATAACGGGGACTGTAAGAGTAGACTTTTCTGATGACGGAACAATGGTTGAAGAGAGAAGCTTTTATGATGTTAAGCCGGGCGAACAGGTGACCGTAAGACTGAATATGCCGGAGAGCATAATTAACAGAACGGTCAACGCAAACGGAAGCATAACCCTTGATTATGGCTATAAAAAAGATATGACATTCAGGCTTTCAAAGCTTGATGTTAAATATAGTTCCAAACCGCCAAGCCTGACGGGAAAGGTGAATTACGATGAATGGAGCGGAAGCGGTTGGTTTGCAGTTGAAGACGGCTATGCTCCGGGGACGTACCCATCATGGGCAGGGAAACAGGACTGTTCTGCTATGTGTACTTTAAAATGGGATAATGAAAACCTTTATCTTCTTGCGGAAGTTTCAGATGATAAGATTTACAATGATTATGAGCCGTTTTATATGTGGTCGGGAGACGGATTGCAGTTGGCTATTGCAGAGGTGCTGGACCAGAATCTTAATTCCAATGAATTTACGGAATTGGGTATAGGCCCAAGCAAAAGCGGAGTTTTATGCTGGAGATACAGCTCACAGACTATGTATAATGAGGGAAACACCGGCTTGAGCGTAGGTATAGTTGAAAAGGTTGAAGTTACGCTTGAAGAGCAAAACGGAAAATGGATATACCGTTCAAAAATTCCGTGGTCTGAAATATTCGGAGAGAATGTTAAGATGCAAGGCGGTGAAAACCTCGGATTTTCGCTTATTGTCAACGACAATGACGGCACAGGGCGAAAAGGTTATTTAGAATATACAAGCGGAATAGGAAACGGCAAAAACACATCTTTGTTCGGCAGAATTTACTTAAAAAAATAAAATAATTAAAAAATATAATATTATATAAATTTGGAGGAAAAGAAAATGAAAAAATGGAAAAAATCTTTATTGTCATTGTTCGTTGTGGTTACAATGGTAATATCAATGTTTTCGGCATTTGTTGTGGTTAATGCTGAATATGTTGATGGAGAAACATTGTATTCAAACGACTTGGAAAGCGGAACGACACTTCATCAGGGTTGTACTGCAATCGTAGCAGACCCGACAGGTGGCACAAATAACTGTGCAAAGTATACGGCTTCTTGGTACGGCGCAGGACTTGACCTTTCAAAGAAGGTGAGCAGCGGAATAATTCAGATTAAGTTTGATTATCTTACACAGGCATCAGGAAGTTCATTCCATTTGAATCTTGCAGGTTCAGAGCGTTCAGGTAAGAACCTTCTTACACTTATCAGAAGAAACGGAACAGTAATGGAAGGTGCGGCAGGTAATTACGGAACATTTGAAATAAATAAATGGTATACAGTAGATACCATAATTAATTTCGATACAAAACAGTATATAACAAAAATCACAGAAACAGCAACTGGTACTGTAAAAAGTGAAAAGGATGTTGTACTTACAGCGACAACAGCTGAATATACAGGCTGGCCTGCAGAAATAAATGAATTCACAATGCTTTTCTTCTCAGGCGGAGCTAAAGATTTAGAGTTTTTGGATAATATTTCAGTTAAGACACTTACGGAAAAGCCTGAAGAAAAAGTGCTCTATTCAAACGATGTAGAAAGTGGCGCTTTACACGCAGGTGGTACAACCAAAGTAACTGACCCGACAGACAGCACAAACAACTGTGCTAAATACAATGGTGGATGGTATGGCACAGGACTTGATCTTTCAAAGAAGGTGAGCAGCGGAATAGTTCAGGTTAAGTTTGACTATATGACAAAGGCGACAGGAAGCTCGTTCCATTTTGACCTTGCAGGCTCAGAGCGTTCAGGGAAGAACCTTCTTACACTTATAAGAAGAAATGGAGATGTAATGGAAGGTGCGGCAGGCAGATACGGCACATTCGAAACAGATAAATGGTACACAATAGATACAGTAATTAACTTTGATACTAAGCATTATATGACTTTAGTTAAGGATAAGGCAACAGGCTCGGTAATTGTCAGCAAGGATGTTACTCTTGCAAAATCAAATGATGAATATTCAGGCTGGCCGGCAGAAATAAATGAATTTACAATGCTCTTCTTCTCAGGTGGCACATCAGAGGATTATCTTGATAATGTTTTCGTAACAACATTATTGGAAGAACCGGCTCCTCTCCCTGTAGAGAAGGTGTTATACTCAAATGATGTTGAAAGTGGCGCTTTACACACAGGCGGAACAACAACAGTAACAGACCCGACAGACAGCACAAATAACTATGCAAAATATAACGGCGGATATTATGGCGCAGGACTTGACCTTTCAGAACCGTTAAAAAGCGGAATAGCACAGGTTAAGTTTGATTATATGACAAAGGCGACAGAAGGCTCATTCCATTTTAATCTTGCAGGTTCAGAGCGTTCAGGCAAAAACCTTCTTACACTTATAAGAAGAAGCGGAACAATAATGGAAGGTGCGGCAGGTATATATGGTGCTTTTGAAACAGAAAAATGGTATACAATAGAAGTTGTTATCAATTTTGACACAAAGCATTATATGACAGTAATCAGAGACAAAGCAACAGGCTTTGTAATAAACAGTGTTGAAGCTACTCTTGAAAAGTCAACAGATGAATATAGCGGATGGCCAGCTACAATAGATGAATTTACAATGCTATTCTTCTCAGGTGGTAGTGCAGATGAATATCTTGATAACGTTCTTGTTAAAACGCTTTTAGAAGAACCTGAATTGCCAACACCGAATGTACCTGAAGAGCCTACTCCGGAACCTGATAAGAATATCTTATATTCAAATGATTTTGGAAAAACATCTTCAACAGACAATTATATAATCAATACAGATACAGACGGAAATAAATATTTAACAATTAAGGCAAGATGGTGGGCACTTCAGTATAAATTTGAAGAGGTTACAAAGAACAAGATTAAGGTTAAGTTTGACTTTATGAACACAGCAGACGGTTCGAGTTTCTATGCCGCACTTGCAGATTCAAGTGTTTCTACGTCAGATCCTGCGGAACAGCTTGTCTTAATCCGAGATGAATCAAAGATGGAGTGTTATTCAAGCACACAGAACAGAAATATCTTAGGTGAGCATATTGATAACGAATGGCTTACCTATGAAGCTGTTATTGATATGAATACAAATAATTGTATCTCAACTGTTTCCAGAAAAGCAACAGGCGAAGAAATTGCAAAGGTGGAGGTAACTCTTAATGCAACAGCTGATAACCTTGCTGACTGGCCAAAGACTGCAACAGCTTTTGACACATTCCTGATTCAGACAGGAAGAGTCGAAGGTACTCATATTGATAACCTCGTTATAGAAAAGGTTGTTGACGCTCCAACAGTTTCAGCAAGCAGAATAACAATCAAGGATTCATTAGGGGAAGTTCAGAATGTATGGACAAATGTTTCACCAAGTGCAAAAACTTTCTATATAGATTTTGCTACTGAAATCAATGAAGAAACAGTTTCAGAAGACACAGTTTATATCACAGAAAAGGATTCACAAACACCGCTTACAGCAACAGTTGAATGTGTTGACGGCGTTGCGGTTTTAACTTTGGCAGACGGTCAGCTCAAACAGAAAAAGGAATATGTATTGCACATCAGCAAAAACGTTGCAAATACCATTGACGAAACTTTGGGCGAAGATGCGACATATAACTTCACAGTAAGTGCAGGCAAAGTAAGTGCGGTTATGGGTGTGCCGTTTGTAGGCGAGACTTCCAATCCAAGCTTTGCAAGCATTAATGCAAATGATGTTGTTAAAGTTCCTGTAACATACTTAAATACAACAGGCGAAAACAAAGCTGTTAAATTCATTGTTGCATATTATAAGAATAATGGAACAACTTTAGCAGATGTGGAGTTTGTTGATGTACCATTTAGCAAGGATGTTATGAATGCACAATATACTTTTGAGCACACATTCAAGAATGTTACAGATGCAGACTCATTAAAAGTTATGATATGGAGTGGTTTTGACACACTTGTTCCTATGGCAGAAACAGTTGAAATTAACTAATCCGGTTTAGTTGTTATCACGGGGGAAGGTTATTCCCCCGTGATATGAAACTTTGAAAAACGATAATTAAGTAAAAATGGAGGAAAGCATAAGATGAGACAGTATGTGAAAAAGATTGCTGTTTGGTTGATGGTTTGTTTTGGTATGAGTATAAATGTTTATGCTTTTGACTGTTCGATATCAAAAGACTACGCAGAAGGAAAAATGATTGTAAGTGGTGAATGTCTGGAGGATGATTATTTTTCGGTTATAATTATGTCATCAGGCGTTACCCCTCAGAATGCATGGGAAAATATATCGGATGATTACAAGAATGAATATAATCACATTTATTACAGCAACGGAAATCAGCACAGCGTTACTGCTTCAGGAGGCTATCCTTCGGATGTTATGTTTGTTGGCAATGTTAAAGCTGATGAAAACGGTAAATTTGAATTAGAAGCAGGAATTGAAACTGAAGGAACTTATGATATATTTGTGACTTCTAAAATGGAAGGTAATACGAAAATAATTGAAGATGTAACTTTTATTGACAGTGAGATTTATTCGGATAAGATTGATGAATTGAATGACGAGGCGAAAAATGGTGATAATGCATCATTTTTACTGGTGCTGAGCGAGAGTTTGATTGAATTAGGTTTTGATGCAGTTGATATAACAGGGGTTGAACTTTCCGATGTTTCGGATGTTTTGTTCAATGAACTTAAAACAAACCCACTTAATAAAAATAATTTTGAAAATAATTTAATAACATATAGAAATTGTCTAGCTACTGTTCTTTTGAATAAAAAACAAGTGGCAGATATAACAGATAATATTAAAGAACTTACGGAACAGGATAGCTTAAGCACATATTATAAAAAGTATGTGACAACGAGCGCTCATAAGAAATACTTAACTTCAAAAATGAGCGGAAAAAATATAGCAGATGTTCAGAACTTGAAACAAATATACAGAGATGCCCTGGTATTAACAGTTGTAAGATATCCTGACGGGTATATGAATATAAAAGATATATTATCTGAAATAAAAGATGAGATTGGTATATCTTCACTGAGCAATAAGAGCTCGGTTTACAGCAGTTTAGCAGGTAAAGATTATAATAGCATTGCGGAATTGGTTAAAGCATATAAGGAATATGTTTCAGAGTCAGGTGGCTCTTCATCAGGCGGTGGAGGCGGCGGAAGTTCCTCCGGTGGCTCAGGTGGTGGTTCGGGCAGTTCTAAAGACTCAGAAAATTCTTCCTTCGGTGTTCTTATAACAGGAAAGGCAGAAGAGGAAGAGACACAAACCGTTAAAATGAGATTTATCGACCTTGATACGGTTATGTGGGCTTATGAGGCTATTTCCACGCTTTCAGATAAAAATATAATCAGCGGTAAAAGTGAGGAACGATTTGCTCCTAATGATAATATAACCCGTGAGGAATTTGTTAAACTGGTTGTCTGTGCATTAAACGAGGATACAGCGACTGTAAAAGAAAATGGTTTTACCGATGTTGACAAGTCTGCATGGTATAACAGTTATGTTAATCGAGGATATGAACTCGGAATTGTAAATGGTTATGAAAATAGGAAATTTGGCATAGGGGATAATATTACAAGACAAGATATTGCGGTTATTCTTAATAATGCCTTAAAATATAAAGCGGCTGATACGAAAGATGGTTATCTTGGATTTACTGACAGCGATACAGTGTCAGATTATGCAAAAGAAGCAGTTGGAATATTGTCAGCAAACGGAATAATAAGCGGTTATGATGACGGAAGCTTTAAGCCACGCAAATTTGCATCCAGAGCAGAAGCGGCACAACTTATATTCAGGTTTCTTAATCTGTTGAGATAAGGGGGTATATGAAGATGAATAAAATTCGAATATTTTCGTTTATATTGCTTTTAACAATTATAAGCGGTTGTATTGGTGTTTCTGCAGATGTAACGAAGGCAAATAAGGATTTGGCTTTCGGACACATTGATATACTGAAAAAACTTGATATTGTTGAAGAAGATTATGATTATATCAGCTTTGATGTAACAGAAAAGGTTACCCGTGCAGAATTTGCCGTGTATTTTGCTAAAATGATGAATTATAATGTGTCGGGCGGGAATGTTTTATATTATAATGATGTTCCGAAAACTCATTATGCTTATAATGAAATTACATATCTGACAAGTATGCGTTTGTTGTCCGGAGCAGGGGAGAAAAGGTTCGCACCGGACGAAGTTATGAAAAAGGAGCACGCTTATTCAGTCCTTTTATATGCTCTTGGGTATCAGAAGTATATGATAGATGGAAATGTTATAAAAATGGCACATAGTGCAGGTATTGCCGATGGAGTATCATCGTCAGATGATTTGTTGTTATGTGACCTTTTCATAATGATGTATAACACGCTTATGAGTGAGACTATGCAGGTTGAAGGGTATAATGGATATAGCGATACATATAGCAAGGGTAATACATTACTATACGAAACACGGGATATGGTATATGTGCGTAATGGCTTTTTGAGTGCCGCGGACGGCGGAAACTTGACAGGACAATATGCAAGTATTGACGATGTTATCATTGACGAAAAAGTTTATAAAACGGATATTTATAATATTTCTGAATATTTAGGTTATAAAGTTAATTTTATTTATCAGGAAAAGAAAGACGAAAACAAAATAATCTGGATAGAGCCAAGTAACAATAATGATGTTATCTCTTTTGAATTTAACGAAGATTGCTATTTTGATAAGAATAACTGGAGTATTGAATATTATGTAAATAAGAGAGAAAAGACCTTGAAGCTTGCGCAAAATATTGCAGTTATATATAACGGCAGACTGGTCGAACGAGATATAAGCGGAATTTTCGGTCTGGCTAAATATGATATAACCTTGATTCGTCATAATAATACTGAGTATAATTATGCTATTGTCAATGCTTATGAAAATATTATGGTAGACAGCATAAACAAAACTAAAGAAACAGTATATGATTTTATCAGCAAGTCAAATGTGAATATGCGTGCAGAGGACTATGACAGTTTTATGCTGATGAATACAAATGGCGAAGAAATGAAACTTAGCAATGTTGTCGAAAACAGTGTAATAAGTATTTATCGTTCTTTGGATAATAAATGTTTTAAAGGAATTGTTTCATATGAGACTGTGTCTGGAGATGTTCAGTCTATCAGAACAGAAGGCGTAGTAGTTGACGGTAATACTTATGAATTTTATGATAAAAATGAAAGTATTGACAAGGGGATAAAGGCTGTTACATTCTACCTTGATCACAAAGGTTATATAGCTTATGCAGATAAGCGCTTTTTGGGGAATAACCAGTTTGTTGCATATGTTTATACAATGTATCCGTTTGATAATGGATTTGATGATGGTTTGTCAATAAGAGCGTTGAATGAAAATGGTAAATTAGAAAAATTCAAGACGGGACGCGATTTGAAAATTGACGGAAAGAAATATACTGGCGCAGAAGAGATTCTCAAACAATTTACTAAAAAGGACGATGGGAAATTCAAACCGCAGGCTATGGTGTTAGCAATCAATAAAGATGGTCTGGTTACAGCGGTTTATCGGGCAAGTGATGAGGGCGGAACAAGTAGTGTTCTCATAAAGAGCAAAGAAATACCAAATATTGAAGGTAAGCCATGGTATGGATATGCAAGAGTTGAACAGGGAATTATCGGTATTAATGCCTTGTTTGATGACAGTACAAAGGTTTTCAATGTTCCTGCAGATGAATTTGTTAATGTGGCGAATGAAACACAGTTTTCTGTGAGCAAACCTGCAGAAAGACAGAATTTTTCAGGAGCAATCACCTATAAAGTCACTACGGATGATATATTTTATGAACAATATATAGTCCGTAAAGCATCAACCTCTTTCAGTATCGCCAATGCGGCAGCATTCTTTGTTGTGGGCGATTTAATAACCTCGGTAAACGAAGAAGGGGATAATATTACAGTTTTAAGCGGAATGCATGGCGGTTCACCGGCGGAATTTGAGCTTAATTTTGATTATTCAATGAGTGATGAAATTCTTAGTGCCAAAAGCGGAGATATATATATCATTGCGGTTGACGGAAACAAAATTGTTAATCATGCAAAGGTGTATAATAATACAGAAGGAAACATAGAGCTGGAATTTTACAGCAATACTAATGAACCTAAAGACTATGGTGAAGCGGAATCCCGTTATTTTATAGGTTTTGTTAAGAATAAAAAGGGAACTGCCATAGAGGTTGACTGGGAGAATGACGGCACTGTTGACCAGATGGCAAACCTTAAATCGGGTGCGAATACGATAATGGTTTATGATAATAATGCTAAAGAAAAACTGTATAAGGGCAGTGTTGACGATATATCACATGGAAGTAAGATTATTGTAAATACCACATATAACAGAAATATATCAATAGTGGTGTATAAGTAATTATTGAGGGTGGAAAAAATGTTTAAAGAGCTAAGGGACAAGAAACTGTTTAAAAGAATTGAAATGGCTGAGGAGTATAAAGAATTAAGGAAATATCTTGATGATTTATATGCCGAAATTTGTCCTGCTGAAAATCCGACTTATACCACTTTTGAACTGGAAAGTGAATTTTTAAGAACGGGAAACAGAGTGCATTTTGAAGAGAAATACTTCTTGAGAAGAACTCAATTAAGCCTGTGTGCGGTTTTATCGGCGGTTTATCCTGATGAGACAAAATATATTTCGGAATTGGAAGAGCTCATTTACCAGATTTGCAATGAGTATTCCTGGCAGTTACCGGCACACCGCCCTAAAGATAACTGGAACAGAAGGGATGATATAGACCTGTTTTCAGCAGAAACGGGTCTGTATCTTGCTGAGATTAAATACATGCTTGCTGACAGATTAAACCCTGTTATTGTTAATCGTATAACCAAGGAACTCAAGTGGCGAATTCTCGATTCGTTTGAGAAACACACATTCTGGTGGGAAGAACTTAAAAGTAACTGGGCGTCAGTCTGTGCAGGAAGTGTAGGAACGGTGTTTATGTATGAAGACGAAAGCCGTTTTGCGACAATAATTGAAAGAATCAATGCTTGTATGGACAATTATCTGAGCGGAATTTATGATGAGGGTTCAACCAGTGAGGGTGCGAATTATTGGTCATACGGTTTTTCGTTTTTTACACTATATCAGGATATGCTCCGCAGATATACAGGGGGAAGCGTTGACGGATTTAAAAATGATAAGGTTAAAAGAATAGCAGGATTCCTTACTAATCTGTATCTTGATGAGGAGAATGTTGTTCTTTTTTCGGATTCGATAGAAAGTGCAAGATATCCTAAATGGTTGATTGCGTTTTTGAAAAGTGAATATAATATAGATTTGCCACCAAAATCCAAGGGAGATTTCTCGATTGAAAAGTTTTCGTCAGCCATAAGAGGATTGGTATATTATGATGAGAATTACGACTGCGAACCAAACAGGCTCGGCAAAATATATTATGAGGAATTGCAGTGGTATATCGAGAAAAAGGCGCAGTACAGTATAGCGGTAAAAGGCGGTCATAATGACGAAGAGCATAATCATAATGATATAGGCTCATTCATGATTGTTCATAACGGACATAAAATACTGACCGATTTAGGCCGTGGTGAATATACTGCGGATTATTGCGGAGAAAACAGATATAACTGTCTGGAAACCTCGGCGTTGGGTCATAGTGTGCCTTTGATTAACGATGTTTTTCAGGTTTACGGCAGGGAGTATTATGGAACTATGTCTGTAAAAGAGAATACTGTAACCGTGGATATGAGTAAGGCGTACAGTGTTGAAATTGATACATTTAACAGACAGTTTGAAATGTTTGAGGATAAAATTGTTTTAACTGATTTTTATGATTCGTCTTTAAAGGTTAAGGAACGGTTTATAACAGAGATTGAGCCGATTATTGATGTTAAAAATTGTATCATTTTGGCAGACGCAAAGCTTTGTTTTCCGTCTGGATGGAAACTGAATTGTTCCCGTGAAATAAGAAAGAAATACGACGGAAAAAGCGAACGGGAAATATTTATTCTTGATTTTACTTCAAGTGAAATAACAGATAAATTTGAAATGGATATTAAATTTAAGGGGATTTGAAATGAAAATATACAGAACTGAACATCCTAATCCGCAATGGGAGAGAAAACAATGGAAATGCCTAAACGGAGAATGGGGCTTTGAATTTGATTTCGGACAAAGTGCAATAGACAGAGAAGTATACAAACAAAGTAAATTGCAAAATAAAATAAATGTACCGTTTTGCCCTGAAAGTGAGCTTTCGGGAATAAATTATAAGGATTTTATTCCTGCAGTATGTTATATGAAAGAGATTGAAATTTCGGAAGAAGAAATAAGTGGAAGAGTTATTCTGCATTTCGGTGCAGTGGATTATCGAGCTTTATTATACATAAACGGTGAGTTTGTCGGTGAACACGAGGGCGGCTACACATCTTTTGAATTTGATATAACGGAGAAATTAACAAAGGGCGAAAATACAATATTTTTATATGCAGAGGATAATTTAAGAAGCGGAAAACAGTGCGCGGGGAAACAGTCCGATAAAGAATATTCATACGGTTGCAGTTATACCAGAACTACGGGTATATGGCAAAGCGTATGGCTTGAATTTGTTCCGCTCAAGTTTATTAAGTTTGCAAAGTTTTATCCTGATGCAAAGAACGGAACTGTTGCCATTGTGGGCGAGGTTCAGGGGCAAGGTAAGCTAAATATTAAAACAAGCTATGAAAATAAGGCGACAGGAGAAGCGGTCATAGATGCAAACGGCGTCTTTGCAACAACCATACAACTTAACGAGAAGCATTTATGGGAAGTCGGGAAGGGAAGATTATACGATATTGAATTTATCTTTGAAGAAGATTATGTTAAAAGTTATTTTGGCCTTAGAAATGTGCGCATTGAAAAAAACAAGGTTTTAATAAATGATAAACCTGTTTTTCAGCGTCTTGTGCTTGACCAGGGATACTATCCTGACGGAATTTATACTGCACCGAGCGAAGAAGCTTTGATAAAGGATATTAAGCTTTCTCTTGACGCAGGTTTTAACGGAGCGAGACTCCATGAAAAAGTGTTTGAACCGAGATTTTTATATCACGCAGATAAAATGGGCTATATTGTGTGGGGAGAATACCCTAACTGGGGCTTAAAAATTTTTAATAATGCCAACGTTTTATCGGACATTTTATCAGGCTGGACAGAAGCTGTTGAAAGAGACTTTAATCATCCGTCGATTGTATGTTGGTGTCCTTTTAATGAAACATGGCTTTATAATGAAAAGGAAACCGGTGGTAAATTGCTTAAAACAATCTACAATTATACCAAAAAACTTGATTCTACAAGACCGTGTATTGACACAAGCGGTCATTATCATGTTATTACGGATATATATGATATTCATGATTACACTCAGGATGTTGAAAAGTTTTCGGGATATTTTAAGGCATTGGCTGAAAACGGCGATTTTGATTATACAAACACAGATGAAGACAGACAGCCGTTTTTCCAAAGATTTTATAAATATAAAAAAGGTATGCCTGTCATGGTAAGTGAATACGGCGGTATAAAATGGGATGCCGAGAGAATAGAGGACGCTGAACAGAAAATAAGCTGGGGATATGGCGATGAGCCTGAAAGCGTAGAAGAATTTATCAGCAGATACAAAGGGCTTACGGAATGTCTACTGTTTAATAAAAATATCTGCGGATTCTGCTATACACAGTTATATAATGTTGAACAGGAAAAGAACGGGCTTTATACTTATGAACGTGAAAGTAAGTTTGACATAAGTGTAATAAGAAAAATAAATCAACAAACTGCAGCAATTGAAATGGAAAATGTAGAATAAAAAACCCCAAGAAAAGGAATGAACTGAAATGTATAACATTATAGATTTTGGTGCAAAAAAAGATACTGTCTGCACAGTAAGTATTCAGACAGCGATAGATAAGTGTGCGGATGATGGTGGCGGAGTTGTTGTTATACCAAGCGGTGTATTCACCTGCGGAACTATCTGGCTTAAAAACAATGTGGAATTGCATTTGGAAATTGGTGCAGTTTTAAAGGCGAGTACAGACATGGATGACTATAATAAAGAGGATGCGTATATTCAGAATTGGGGCTGTATACAAGAAAAATGGAAAGCAAAGCATCTGATTATTGCGCTTGAATGTGATAATGTAGCCATTACAGGAAACGGCACTATTGACGGAAATGGTGAGTTCTTTTTTGGAGAAGAAAAAGTATTTTATCCCGGTTATGCCTGGGATGGAGGATATGTTACATCGAAAGATGAGGAAAAACTTCGTCCCGGACAACTTATATGCTTTATTGAATGCAGTAATGTTAAGGTAACTGATGTAACAATCAGAAATATTCCATGTTGGGGTGTATTCTTTCACGGCTGTGAATATGTGCAGGTACGTGGTATAAAAATAACAAATCCGTTTGAATATGTAAATACTGACGGGATTGATATTGATTGTTGCTGTTTTGTAACGGTTTCTGACTGTATAATCAATACGGGGGACGATGCGATTGCAATAAGGTGCGATGGAGCAAAATTGAAAAATCCAAAAGCATGTGAAAATATTACTATTACCAATTGTGTTCTTGCATCTAATTCAAGTGTATTCAGAATTGGCGTTGGGGTAGGAGAAATACGCCATGTACGAGTATCTAATATGGTTGTTTCGCGAGCAGGAAATCTTATAACTTATGCCACATCATATATGGGACACGGGAAAGCAATCATTGAAGATATAGGATTTAGTGATATATCAGGTTATAATGTTTGCCGTATGATTGACTGTGTGGTGGAAGACGGTGCTGTCAGGAACATTGTAATGAAAAATATGAACATAAATGCACGTGGTGGAATATGTGTTATAAAAAAGAATAACGGTTGTATATCTGATTTCACGCTTAGGGATATTAAATTGGAAGTTAATGAAAAGAAAAAAGCAGAAGAAAAATATCTTGTAAATATTTCCGGTGCAGATAATGCGGTGATTGATAATGTATCGGTTTCCTGCATAGAGGATGAATGGGAAGAAGTATTTCATTTACAGGGAAATGTTTATAAGATAAATCGAAATTGAGGAAATGAAAATGGTTAATGTTAATGATTATAACGGCTTTACGGATAATGAAATAATTGAAAATGCCATAAAAAATAAGCAAAAGGACGGTATCGTTATTATAGCTCCCCGTGATAATGTTAATGAGCCTGAACGGGATTTCTGGCTTCTTGACAGAGCGATTTTAATTCCTGAAAATACAACAATAGTATTACAAAACTGTAAAATTAAGCTTTCCGATAAATGCAGAGATAACTTTTTCAGAACTGCAAATTGTGGGTTGGGAATAGCTTATCCTGAAAAAATAAATAATGTGCATATCAAAGGTGTAGGTTTATGTATATTAGAGGGTGCAGATCATCCGAGAGCAACGGGAGACGGAGGGAAGATACTTTCCTGTCCATGCCCTTATGAAACAGAGGATTTATGCCTTATGGCTGATTGGATTTCAGAAGAAGATAAAAAGAGTGGAGTTATTAAATTCTGGGACAGACATAGTCATTCATACGGAACTGATTTTGGGAAAGAGAATGAGTCGCAGTATGGTGACTGGAGAGGGATTGGCATTTTATTTGCCAATGTTAATAATTTTTCGATTGAGAATGTTAGAATAGTCGAGTCTCATGGCTGGGGAATATCTTTAGAAGAGTGTGCATACGGAAGAGTTGAAAAGATTGATTTTGATGCCTGTATGTCAAAGATTATAGACGGGATGTGCCAGAATATGGAAAATCAAGACGGTATTGATATTCGAAATGGCTGTCATGATATTATAATATCCGATATATCCGGTCATACAGGTGATGATTTAATTGCTCTAACTGCTATTGCGGGCGATGAATTAATTCCAGGAGGAGAACTAAGGAATACACATGTTATGCATTCGGATTGGTCTAAAAGAGACAAGAATATACATGATATTTTAATGAGAAATATAAAAGGGTACTCTAACCTTTGTTATATGGTGAGGTTGCTTCCTGCAAATGCAAAAATATGGAATGTAGTAATTGATGGAGTGGTAGATACTTCGTCTAATGATTTGGAAAATTTTGGCTGCATAATGCTTGGGACGGCTGACATTGGATATGGCGAAAATAGAGTTGACGGAATGAAAAATATTTCAATTTCAAATGTAATTTCAAACAGTAAAGAGGCAATAGTTGTCGGTGGATATATTAGTGATTCGGTAATAAGTAACGTGATAAACCGCAATGCTGAATGTCCCTGTATATCTGTCAGAAGAGAAAATGGTTTAATAAATGTTAATACGGCTAATTTATGTTCTTCGGGTAATGATTTGATTCTGAAGACAGAAGTGCCTAAAGATTATCCGATATAGAAAGGAATATCAAAAGATGAATGATTACGGCAAAAAACAATGGTTGATTGCAGACGGTTATATGAGCAATACTGAAAATGGAGATTTTGTAAGCCACGAGGCGGTGTGTGTTCTTAATCTGAGTGAGGAAACGGCAATAGTTAATATAACTGTTTATTTTGAGGATAGAGAGCCGATTAAAGGTTTTGTTGCAGAGTGTAAAATAGAAAGAACTAATCATATAAGACTGGATAAAATACAAAATAATGAGGGCATAAAAATTCCGCGTGAAGTTCCATATGCACTTTTGATTGAAAGTAATGTTCCGATTGTATGTCAGCATAGCAGAATGGATGTTTCGCAGGCAGAAATGACTTTGATGACAACGATGGCATATTGATTATAAAAAGGAGAAAAGCAATGTTTATAAGCATAGAATATCAGAGAAAAATTGAAATAATCATCGAAAAACTGCCTAAAAGGATGTATAAATCATATGGTACGGCGGATTTCGAAGGATTTTTTACATATGATAGATTGACCCTTAATGAAGCCTCTAAAATGGAAAGAAAAGCTATGCCAAACGGTATGGAATGGGGCAGGAAATGGGAATACGGCTGGTTCTTTACTAAAATCACAGTTCCAAAAGAATGTGTCGGCAAAAGAATGGTCTTTTCCGCTGAACTTGGCGAATGTGTTGTTTTCGTCAATGGTGAAATTGTTGGTGCTTTTGACCAGCAACACTCCCATATAACACTAACAAACTGCGCAAAAGCCGAGGATGTTTTTGAAATTGCAATGGAAGTCTATGCTGGACATTACGGACATAAGAAGAACGGACTTTTAGTAAGCCCAAGCAATACAAATATCTTAGTCCCTGAAGAAAACATCAAGGAATTCCCCGAAGATGTTACACAGAAAATCGTAACTCCTGCAACAATCGGAATAGTTTATGAAGATGTTTTCCAAATATGGATGGATATGAGCATTCTATATGATTTGCGGAATAATCTTGATAAAGAATCCTTAAGAACCGCTATGATAGATAAAGGAATAAAAAAGGTTTGCGATATTTTAGATATTGAGGATGAGTTTGATGTTTTCCTTAAGCAGACCAAAGAGGCGAGAGAAATATTAAAACCTCTTTTTGAATGTAAAAACGGTTCAACATCACCAACAATGTATGCAATCGGAAACTCACACCTTGACCTTGAATGGGTGTGGACAATAAATGAAACGAGACGTAAAGTTGCAAGAACAATGGGGAATCAGCTTAAGCTTATTGAGGATTATCCCGAATATAAATATCTCCATAGTCAACCCTGGACCCTTGAAACTGCAAAAAATGAATACCCTGAGCTTTATGAAAGAATTAAAAAAGCCGTAAAAGATGGAAACATTATCATAGAGGGCGGAACATGGGTTGAACCCGACACAAATCTTCCGTCAGGAGAAAGCTTAATCCGTCAATTTATGTTCGGTAAAAAGTTTATGAAAGAGGAATTTGGCGTAGACAGTGAAATCTTCTGGCTACCCGATAGCTTCGGTATGACAGGCTCACTACCGCAGATTATGAAAGGTTGCGGAGTAAAGTATTTCATGAACGCAAAAATCACATGGCTGTATAACGACGGAGAACCATTCCCTCATAGCACATTTATGTGGGAAGGAATCGACGGCTCAAAGGTGCTTAGCCATATAATACAGGAATATGTAACAGAAGTAACTCCGTCAAAAGCCTTTGAAAAGTGGGGACATAATACTGAAAAAGAAGATGTTCCTGTAAGACTCTATCCCTTTGGCTATGGTGACGGCGGTGGCGGAGCAACAAGAGTTCACCTTGAAGCTCTTAGAAGAACAGAAAATTTAGAGGGACATCCTAAAATGCTTATGGAAACCCCTAATAAACTTTTTAAAGAAATTGAAGAAAACTGTGAGGTTAAGAAAACCTATGTGGGGGAAATGTATTATTCAGCACACAGAGGAACATATACCTCACAGGCAAAAACGAAAAAAGGCAACAGAAAGGCAGAATTTGCCCTCCGTGATGCGGAAATATGGTCAACTCTTTTAAAGAATGACAGTAAATCCGAGCTTGATAAAGCGTGGAAAGATGTCCTCTTTAACCAGTTCCACGATATCCTCCCCGGCTCATCACTTAAAGAAGTCCATGAAAGAGCAGAAAAAAGTTATCAAAATGTAATAAATACAGCGAAAAATATAACCGATAACTCAATTAAAACAGAAAATAAAGACGGATATATAACTGTCTTTAACTCGCTATCTTGGGAAAGAAAAACGCTTATTGAATTACCCGATGGTTACACCTCAATTAAAAATTGTGAAACACAGAAAATCGGCGATAAGTTTTATACACTTGTAACTGTCCCTGCTTGCGGATTTAAGTCATTTGAGCTTGGAAAAGAACAATGTGAAATATCTCAAAAGCATAACGAGCTTGTCCTTGAAAATGACCTGATTCGTGCAGAGTTTAACAGTAAAGGTGAAATGATAAGCCTTATTGACAAGAAAACAAATACGGAATTTCTTGATAAGCCGTCAAATATATTCAGAATGTATAAGGATATGCCAACATTCTGTGATGCTTGGGATGTGGACAGTTTCTATGAAAATGTTGAGGTCTGCCTTGATGATGCAGAAATTATTCCTGAATACAAAGGAAATCTTATCTCAAGCCTTTGCCTCAAGAAAAAGGTTAATAAGTCTGAAATAAAACAGAAAATAAGTCTTAAAAAGGATAGTAACTGCATAGACTTCGAAACGGAAATTGACTGGAGAGAAACCCATAAACTCTTGAAGGTTGATTTTAATACGAATATTCATACGAATGAGATAACTTCAGAGGTGCAGTTCGGATATATAAACAGACCAACCCATAAAAACAGACAGTATGATGCAGACCGATTTGAGGTAAATCAGCAGAAATGGTCAGCCCTTACAGAAAGCAAAAGAGGTTTTGCAGTTCTTAATGACTGCAAATACGGCATAAGCGGAAACAATAGCAAAATAAGCCTGACTCTCCTTAAAGCAGGTGCAATGCCCGACCTTAATGCAGATAAAGGAATTCAAAAATTTACATATTCCGTAATGCCGTTTACAGAAACTCTTTTTGACAGCGATGTTGTTAAAAATGGCTTTGAACTTAACTGCCCTGTGACGGTTAAAAATGGTTTTATGGAAGAAAAGTCTATGCTTAATGTGTCAGATAAAAACATAATTATCGACACGGTTAAAACTGCGGAAGACGGAAGCGGAGATATAATCGTAAGACTATACGAAAGCATGAACACTTTAACTCAAACAACACTCAACCTCGGTTTTGACATTAAAGATGCTTATATAACAAATATGCTTGAAGAAAATCAGGCAAGAGTGGAAGTTAAAGAAAACATAATCAACCTAACATTAAAACCCTTTGAGGTTATTACATTGCGAGTTAAAAATCCAATAATTTGATGAACACACAAATATATAAACATAAGAACGGAGGAAGTGCTTTTGGAGAAAATATGTGTATTGATGGTTAAACCTATGGATAGAACATAGGTTGCGTACATACCTTGTAATGCTAAGTTGTTAAACAAAGCTTTTGAGTATAATGACTATACTAATAACGCTGAAAGAATCCTATTGGAACAAGCATGAAGAATATATAAATTTAATGGAAGAAGAGGTTGTTTAAATTTAAAGGTTTTAGCAAAGTTTGAATGACGACTCTACTAAAGCTAACACAAGTTAAAGGGACATATGGAAAAGGATATCCTTGCTATATGCCCCTTTTATAATTTTATCCCGGACGCATAATCCGTTGGTGGAGGTGAGGCGTAGCGTACGACTTTCACGTCCTAATCAATTTTACCGCGAAGCCGTGCCACATAAGGCTTTCTCACGTATTTAGTAAATTTAGAAAATTTCATCAAAAACTAAACCTCACAAAAAACAAAATATCCATAGCAGCCGTAGCTACTATGGATTACATTTAGAATATATATTTATATTTAGAGATTTTGCGGGGGAACGATAAGAATTATGTCGAAAATATGATTAGTAATATAAGGATGATGTCAAATTATCTTGACTAAACGGGAATCATATGGTACAATCTCTTTTAAATATAAGCGATTTAGAGGGATGAATATGAATTTTGAAAATTTAAAGTTTTTTATGGATAATTTGACAGCTTGGCGAATTCCTGGTAATTCGGTAGTTGTTTATAAAGATGGGAAGAGGGTTTTCTCATATAGCTCCGGCTATTCAAATCTGGAAGATAAAATTAAAATGCAGGGTACGGAGCTTTTGAATATATATTCCTGTTCAAAACCTGTTACCGCAGTTGCAGCAATGCAACTTTATGAAAAAGGTTTATTTTTATTATCTGACCCACTTTATGAATATATTCCTGAGTTTAAAGATATGTATGTCAAATCTTCTGATGGTGAAATAGTAAAAGCTAATAAACCAATAACTATACAGAATTTATTAACTATGACAGCCGGTTTTACATATGATACGAATACTGATGCATTCAAAAAGGCGAGAAAACTCACGAACGGAAAAATGGACACTCTTACTACGATTAAATGTATAGCAGAAGATTCACTTGCTTTTCATCCCGGTGAACATTGGGGATACAGTCTTGGATACGATGTGCTTGCAGGTCTTGTGGAGGTTATATCGGGGAAGAAATTCAGTGAATATGTTAAAGAAAATATATTTTTGCCTCTTGAAATGAATGAATCGGTATATCACAATGAAAAGATACAGGATAAAATGGCAGAGCAGTATTCTTTCGTTGTGGATAACGAAAAAGATATTGTAAAACTTCAGTCGCGAAAGAGCAATGATGGTTGTGTTAGAAATGTGGGAAAGTATGCGAATCTGATTTTTGGTGTGGAATATGATAGTGGCGGAGCTGGGATAACTTCATCTGTAGGTGATTGCGGTAAGTTTGCTGCAGCATTGGCAAATTGCGGAAAAGGAATAAATGGCGAACAGATATTAAGCAAAGCGACGATTGAACTGATGAAAACCAATCATCTTAATGAAACCCAACTTAAAGATTTTAACTGGAGTCAATTAAGCGGTTATGGATATGGATTTGGCGTCAGAACAATGATTGATAAAGTTGCGGGCGGATCTAATGGCTCGTTAGGAGAATTTGGCTGGGGTGGTGCGGCAGGAGCAACACTTCTTGTCGATACAGAGTTAAATCTCGGTGTGTTTTATGCACACCATATGCTAAATCCACAGGAGGAGTATTATCAGCCAAGACTTAGAAATGTCGTTTATTCCTGCTTATAAAATTAAATAAAAGTATGGCACAACTGGGGCTGTAGCGAAATGATTTTTATATCGTATTTGCTATAGCTCTTTTTGCGTCTTTAGGCTTAAGTTGAATATTAGTTGTAAGATAATACGAATTTTAACAAATTATCCATTTTTTGTATACTGTTATTTCATAGTTTAAAATGATAGCATGGGAACAATTTGGGATAATTTCCTTATCTACTTTTTTTGAAAATTCAGACTAAGGATGATATATATTAATACATGATTGCGATTTCTATATCAATTATTCTGGCGAAGATCTTTTCATTTCCTGTGGATAGCATCCGAACATCTTTTTAAATGCGTGAGAGAAAGAAGAATGGTCGGAGTAACCTGTTATTTCTGCAATTTCAGCTACAGTATATTTGTTTTCGTTAAGTAGAGAACGGGCAATCTTCAAGCGGTAATTCATTATATATTTGTGTGGCGTTGTATTCATATACTTTTTGAAAAGCTTTATAAAATAGTTTTTTTCTAAATGCACATTTTGAGCGAGAATGTCCACGGATATATGGTTACAAAAGTTTCTGTGAATATATTTAATTGTATTTGCGATAGCTGTGTTATCAATAACTTCCACTGGAAATTCATCGTTTATGAGAATCATTAAAACATTGAGTGCTGATTTGACACAACGATAGTGTATATCGTGTTCATATTTGGGGTACATAGGATATATTTCTATCAGATTAAGTAGTGTATCAAGAGCAGACTTTAGCATTGGGTACTTAGTTGGATCAAATTGAATAATTTCCTCTGATCTGATAACGGGCAGGGTGTAAAAATCCAAAAAGTGATGGTCTACTTCTGTGTTTTTGTCTGTGATTAGATTAAACGAAAGATTTTGAGGGAAAAGGTAAACCTGACCTGATACTAATTCCTTGGTTATTTTTTCAGATTTATATAAAACAGAACCGCTGTTTATATAGTATAGCCTGTTTATTCCGTTAGGATTTTCCAAATACCAATCCTGATTTCGTATACGTCTGCCATAGGTTGCAAATGAAATATCGCTGAACATGAAACTCCCTCCAATTACATATCACTTCAGAGGGATTATAACATATAGGATTATAAATGTCAACTATGAAGAAAATGGAAAAAATGAGAAAACAGTACAGTTGAGCTATAAACTATAAAGTTAAAAATATATGATGACTATTTTGAACACAAAGAAACATATTGTGAACATTTAAAATTTAAACAGAATGTGTTATTTTATAATAAAGAAACAGAATAGGAGAATTTTATTATGGGGAACAGAGAGTGGTTTAAAGAGGCGCAGTTTGGAATAATGGCACATTTTGGATTATATTCAATGTTAGGCGGAGAGTGGAAAGGTGAATGCATGAGTTACATTGGCGAGTGGGCGCAGTCGTATTTCCGCATCCCCAACAAAGAATATCACAAACTTGCTGATGTATTTAATCCAATATATTTTAATGCAGATGAATGGATAAAGCTTGTTAAAGAATGCGGAGCAAAGTATTTTGTTGTAACTTCAAAACATCACGAGGGTTTTGCCCTTTTTAAATCTGAAGTAAGTAAATTTAATGTAGTAGATGGAAGTCCGTTTGGGCGAGATATAATTGCTGAGATTGCAGAGGCTTGTTACAAACACGACATAAAACTTGGACTATATTATTCGCAATCTATTGATTGGTCGCATCCAGATGGAAACAGTGGAACAAAAGAACAGCCCCTTAATATGTGTGATATGTCATGGGGAAATGAATGGGATTATCCCGATAAGGAAATCAAAGATTATTCACGTTGCTTCAATGAAAAAATAAAACCGCAGGTAAAAGAGATCCTGACAAATTACGGTGATTTGCTTTTAATGTGGTTTGACATTCCTCTCGGAATCCCTGAATGGTGTTCTCAAGAGCTTTATGATATGGTTAAAAAATATCAGCCGGACTGTCTTGTTAATTCAAGGATAGGAAACGGAAAATGCGATTATACATCAGCGGGAGATAATGTTATTCCAGAGCATGATGTAAGCGGAATGCTCTATGAATCACCTGTGACACTTAATGATACATGGGGATATAAACCTAGCGACCAGAATTGGAAATCCCCTGAGAAAATAATAGAAATGAGAAATAACCTTAAAGCGAAAGGTGCAAATCTTTTGCTTAATGTAGGTCCTGACGGGCTTGGAAGAATTCCTGCAAAGTCGGTGGAAATTTTGCGAAGGGTTGGCGAATTATCAAGATAATAAGGAGGCAATGCTATGAGGAAATTTACAAAGCTACTTGCTTTTCTATTGGTTTTTTCAATGTTTTTTACAAATTTATGTGTGTTTGCAGAAGAAAATGCAGAATGTGCAGGGGTTGCGTTTGGAAAGCCTGATAAGATGACGAATATGAAGCTTGTCCTTGGCGGTTGGGAACTTGTCGAACGGGATGGCCGTTTTGGCAGACGAACAAATATTGCTTCAAAGTCAGGAAATCTGAATTATTATGATTTTGATATAAATGATAATTTGATGTATAATCTTGAGGATGGAACACCGATAGAGATAACAGTTGAATATTTTGATGAGGGTAAAGGTGGATTTCAGATTCAGTATGATTCTCATAATTCAGCGGATTCAAGATATAAGTTTTTTGGTAGAACAGAAAATACATATCTTGAAAACAGCGGTGAATGGAAATCAAAAACTTTTCATATTGAAGATGCCTGCTTTGCTAACCGCACAGACAGAATGGATATAAGAATAACTTCCTACCTTTCGGGGAAAGGGTGGAGTACAGAAGATGTTATAATCGGTTCGTTAAAAGTTGAAAAGGCGGATTACATAACACCTGTCAGATTTGAAGGAACACAGACTGATATGCTTGGTAATATTCATTCCGAAAATGATGAGGTTGTCTTTAATTACACTTCGAAAAATAAAACAGACATTTCAGTTGATGCTAAATATACATATAATGTATACAGTGGTGACGGTACGCTTATTGAAACTGCTTCTGCTTCTGAAAAACTTAATGGGAAAGAAACTAAAACTGGAAAAATAAAGCTTAATAATCCGAAAAAATATGATATATACAGTGTAGTTATTGAAGTTGAAGCTGTTATGGCGGAGAAGCCCGAAAAGGTGTATAAAAGTACAGAGAATACAGAATTTACAGTATCTATTATACACGATGAAACAACCGCACATCCTAGTTATGGAGCAAACACACTTACTCTCCATTATGGTAGAGGAAATCCTGAAGATACCGGAGAGCTTGTAAGAAAAAATGGTATGACATGGATAAGAGTTGAGAGCTTGTGGCGTGAGGTTGAACTTCAGAAGGGGAAGCTGGAAATCCCTGAAGTTGATATGAACAACATTCTATCGCTTCATGAACAGGGGTTTAAGCTTTTGTTTACCTGTGCATATTACAATCAGTTCTATGATAATGGAGAAACCCCTTCAAGTGATGAAGCGATAGAAGGATTTGCCAATTATTGTGCGTTTATTGCAAAAGAAACCCGTGGCATGATTGACCATTTTGAAATATGGAATGAATATAATGTCTCGAATTTTAACAATATGATGTATGGCGGAGATGTATACGCCAAAATGCTTAAGGCTGCATATAAGGCACTTAAAGAGGTTGATCCTAACATTACGGTTGTTGGGGTTGATAGTTCAGGAATTGATTTGGATTTCATAAGAGAAGTTCTTGAAAACGGCGGTGGAGAGTATATGGACATTATGAGTGTTCACCCGTATCCATCGTCAAGAACAATGTATGATGAACGCGAAATGATTGAACGCCGTGAAAGTCTCCAAAAGCTTATGGATGAATTTGGAATAGGTGATATGCCGGTCTGGTTTACTGAAACAGGATTTTCAACATGGAATGGGGGATATACATTCCAAAGACAGATTGATGCATCAGTAATGATGAATGCAATTATAGAAGCTTATAATTTGTGTGACTTGTTTATAATGTATTGCTTTTATGATATGAATGATTTTGACGAGCGTGAGCATAACTGGGGATTTGTAAGAATGTGGGAGCCTGACGGACGGGGGAATGTTCCTAACGGAGCAAAACCAAGTTTCCTTGCGATGAGTGCCGCAAACTATCTTTGGGGAAACGGAGAGTTTAAAAAGGTAATTGAGGATGACCTCTATTATGGATTCCATTTCTATAATGAACGGTTGGGTAAAGATGTGCTTTTGCTTAATGCAAGCCTTATAAAAGATGAAACATATAAAAGCTTTGATTTGGGTGTAAACAGTGTTGATGTTTATGACCAATATGGAAATAAGGTTAGAACTCTTGTTTCGGATAATGGGATATACAGCTTTAAAATGTCTCCACACCCATACTACATAATTGGAAACTTTGAAAAAGTGGAACAAGCGGAAAAATCGGCAAGTGTATGGGCGAATACGCCTGTTAAGACTGCTTCAGCAGGAGAAAAAGTAACATTTGAATATTATAAAACCACAAACAAAAACCTTACTCTTGAAATTGAGTCATGCGAAGATGTGAAAGTAGAAAAAAATACCGGTTTTATAGGAAATAAAGCGATAGTTGAAATTGCAACAATGCCTGATATGACAGACGGCGAAGAGCTTTATTTTGACATTGTGATAAAAGATGGTCAGGGAAATGAATATTTGCGGGAAACCAATAAAATTATAATTACTTCACCCGTGAGTATTAAAATATCGTCTGAACAGTCAGTAAAAAATAGCCTTACTCATTGGAGAGCCAAAGTTATAGTCACGAATGAAACACAAACCGAAAGCTTGTCGGGAAGCGTTAAAGTAACTGCCCCTATTGATGTTGCAGAGATTTCCAACGAGAGATTTTTTGAAAATCTTAAACCTGGAAAATCGGTTACTTTTCTATATAATCTTCCTGAAAGGATAACAAAACGTGCTGTAAGACTTAGGGTTGATACAGAGCTTAAAGGTGGATATAAAACCTATGAAAATTCACTTTTGGATTTCGGAACAGCCCTTTATGCTTATAAAAAGCCTGTGATTGACGGAATAGTTTCAACTGGTGAATGGAATGGAAGCTGGATTGGAGCTGACACCCTTGATGACTGGGTTGATATTTCGGTTCCTGCAAGCAAATGGGGTGGTCCGGACGAACTTTCTTTCAGCGGAACAACTATGTGGGACGAAGAAAATTTTTATTTTATGGCGATAGTTACTGATGATGTGTTCTCTGTTTCGTATCTTCCGCAAGAGGCAAAAAATATGTGGATGGCTGATAATATTCAGTTTGGTTTTGTTGATAAGACAGATGTTTCGGCGGAAGAAAAAGCAAAGTTTACTGAAATAGGTCTTGCGGAAGTGCCAGGAGAAGGAGATGTTATATGGCGGTATAACTCGCTTTATGGTGATTTACCAAAAGGTGTGGCGGTAAATAACGAAAATGCAAGGCTTTCGGTTGTACGATATCCTACATATACAGTATATGAATGTGTTCTACCGTGGTCAGAAATATTCTATGACGGATATGAGATTGACACAAATAAAACTTACAGATTTTCCTGTATGACAAATGACAGTGACGGACTTGGCAGAAAAGCGTGGATTGAATACACCTCCGGTATAGGCAAAGCGAAAGATGCGACGCTTTTCGGAAATATGACTTTTGTAAAATAAAAATTGTAAAAAATAAAAGTGAAAATTTTAGGAGGAAATCATTATGAAATTATGTAAAAAGTTTTTAGCAATGCTTATGGTGTTTGCAACGATTATGTCATGTCTGACGTCTGTTTCTATGGCGTCGCCTGCTTCGTGGAATGATTTAATTAACGACTCATTTAATAGTCTAAACTGGACACAAATAAACAAAATGGGCTGGTCAACAAACAGAACAGATTTTTTTGAAGTAGCTAACGATGGAACAAAGGAATATATGAGTATTCCTGTTGGTGAAGTTACACGTACATTTTCAAGTGCGGCTTCAACAGGAAAGTATGAAATTAGCTATACTCTTAAGGTAGGAAGCACAGATTTCCTTGCACTTATGTATGCAAGTGATAAGAGTACATATCTTATTATGAGTCAGGGGAAGAGTGGTGAAATAAATACAAAAACATGGAGCACAAACCAGTTCGGTACACTTACAGATGCACAAAAGAATGCTTGGATGACTTTTAAGCATATCTTTGATATGACAACAGGGAAATATAATGTAAATGTATATGACGAACAGGGCAATATCGTTCTTTCCAATACAAAAGAGTATGATATTGCTTTAACAGATTTATTACAATTTAAGCTTCAGAATACAGGAAGCAGTGAATTACAGCTTAAGAATTTTGCGATAAAACAATATGTTCCTTCAACGGACATAATAAGCGATAATTTCGATGACTATGGTTCATGGGCAGATGCAAAAGCCAATGGTTGGAAATTTAATAAGGCAAATATTTCAGTTGCAGGGGAAGCAGGTGCAAAATATCTTTCTTTCAGTGAAGGTGAAGTTCATCAGGAATTTTCAATAAGCGACGGCAAGTATGAAATAAGCTATTCTTTAAAGCCGGGCAGTGCTAAACCTCTTGTTCTTTTATATAATTCTGCTAACTTCCATATTTTATCTCAGTGCTCAGAGGCAGGTGCGGTAAATACTGCTTCGTGGGAAGGTAATGTTGTTGCAAATGTTGATGTTAATGAGTGGATGACGGTTAAACATATTGTTGACTTAGATAATAATACCGCTACAATCAAAGTTTATGACAACGAAGGATATTTAATCAGCAACAGTACATCTGAATATGCTCTTATGAACAGCTTGACTGATGCTGCTAAATTAACTATTCAGAACCAAAAATCAAAAGAACTTCTTCTTGATAATGTTGTTATCAAACAATATGAGGGCGAAACAGTTGATAAAGTTCGTCTTGTTAATGACACGTTTGACAAGATTTCAACCCAAAGTGATATGACTGGCTGGACGATTCCAAATACGAGTTCTGCAACAGTTACCGCTTATGAGGAAAATGAAACAGAGACAGGAAAGTATGTTGTTCTTACGGGAAGTAACTTTAAAAGAGCAGTAGAGGCGACTTCTGGAATGTATAAAATCAGTTACAGATTAAAGCCGGGTGAGGCAAAGCCAATTATCTACATGTCAGGAACAGGGACCGGAAATGTTCTTCTTACAGAAGTTGTAAACGGTAAGCTTGTTACAAATTCATGGTCAGCGGCAGATATGATTGAAATTTGCGCACTCACCGACCTTACAAAATGGATAGATATAGAGGTAATAGTTGATTTAGATAACACATCAATGAAAATCAAGGCTTATGATGAAAATGGAGCTTTAATCGGAAGTCACGAACGTGCTCATTTGCAAAATGTAGATAAAAATGCAGAACTTACAAACTTCACAAGCTTTAATGTTGATAACTGGACAACCTCTGCAAAAATGGCATTTGATAATTTTGTGGTTGAGCCGTGGACTGTAAAACCTGAACTGGACAGCGATGGTGTGACAATTAAAAACTATAAAAGTGAAACAGAATCTTTAACATCAGTTTGTCCTGCAGTTAAATCAATAACTCTTGATTTTGGAACAGTAATTGACAATGAAAGCAAGGCGTTAATTTCTATAACACCATCAGTGAATTACACGGGCGAAGTAATAGGGAACACTTATGTTATGACATTTGATAATGCACTTTCTCCAAATACAACATATACGATTTATGCTGATGCTGAAATTAAAACCGCATCGGGCGCTGCTATGGGAACGGGCGTAAATATAGAATTTACAACAAGAGGAGCTTTTTATGATATTCATCTTGATTCTGTTGAAGATTCAAATGGAAATACAATAACAAATCCTGCTTTGCTTTCAAATACAACTGTAACTATAAATACGGTTGTGGCGAATTGTACAAATGAGGACAAACCTCTTGTATATTTTGTTGCTCTTTACAGTGGAGACAGACTTGCAAATGTATATTTAAACAGCGGAAATCTTTCTGTTCCTACAGGTGCAATCTCTGCTCAGCCGGTTGAAATTGAAATCGGAGCAAACGCAAATATAACAAGAGCAAACGTAATGCTTTGGAACAGCATAGCCGGTATGGTTCCTTACGGAACATCTATTGAAATACCTAATAATTAAGCGTTAAGTATATGCAGTATTCCTTAAATGAATACTGCATATACAATATAATGAGAGGATATGTATGAGAAATAAGTTATCGTCGAAAGTGGCAGGAATACTTGCCTGCATGATGTTTGTTTTATGTATAGGAATTATTCCTGTATATGCAGAGGAAAAGCTGTATTGCAGTTTGCTTCAGGAACAAACAAACGGTTTGAATATATATTATGACAGACTCCCGTGCTTTTATTTGACTATCGAGAATAAAACTCAGGAAGCATACAGATTAACGGCAAAGTATGAATTTAAAGATGAGAATGGTGCAGTGGTATATACTGATACGGTTAATATAAATGCACCAAAAGCTATGAAAATAATTAAACCATATACTCCGCAAATGCCTTTAAGGTATGGAATATACTCCGTTAGGACAACTGTGTCGGGATTCATGGGAACTATGGTATATAACGATGAATTTTCTATTGTTGCACATTCTGAAAAAACTGATAAACGGATTGGAATCAATCAGAATTTTATGGGCAAAAGGTTCAGTATGAATGAGACGGAAAAACATTTGCCTGAAGCAGGAATAGGTTGGGTTCGGGAAGAACTAAAATGGAGCGATGTTGAAAAAGTGACAAAGAATGAATCGACGGGAGTTGTAAGCAGTACATTGACCGTTCCGCAGGTATATGATGACATGATTAACAGACTCAATGCTGACGGGACAAAAGTTTTACTGACCCTAAACTATGGAAATAGCCTATACGAAAACGGTGCACTACCTAAAACAGATGACGGAATTAAAGCATTTGCAAATTATTGTGCATTTATAGCCCATCATTTTAAAGGTAGAGTTGAAGCCTTTGAAATATGGAACGAGCCGAATGTTGAGCAGTTTGCAGGACGAGCAGATGTTACAGGGACAGAATATGCAAAACTTTTAGCTTCAGCATACAGGGCTATTGATAATGTAAATAAAGATGCAATCGTTGTAGGCGGTAGCTTTAATTCAATGAAGAATACTGAAACTCTTGAATTTTTTGAAGAAGTGATGGCATATGATGGAATAGAAAAGTGCATGGATGCAATAAGCTTTCACCCATACCACTCTGATGGAAGATATTCTGACGAATCAGAAAGTCCTTTTCTCGAAGACCTTGCAAAAATTAAAGTAATTCTTAAAAATGCGGGGGCAGAAAATATGCCGGTATGGCTGACGGAATTTGGATCATCAAGCTGGTATGATTCAAATGATAATATTGCATCTGCTCAAGGGTATACTGAAGAAAAGCAGGCGGCAAACCTTGTTCGTATGGGTGTTATGGCAAAGAGCGATTCACAGATTGAAAAGTTATTTTATTATAATATTGTGGATTTGAAAGCTTCGTCTTCTAAGGAGAGCAAATACGGTATTTTGGATTTAAACCAAAATGCAAAGCCGGCTTTTTTAACTGTTTCGTTTTTAAACAGACTTATAGGTAATTTGGATTTTGTTGAAAGCGTGAACGATAAGACGGGTATATTTAAAGCTTCTTTCAGTTCTTATCAGTTTAGCGGAGATAACGATGTATTTGTACTTTGGAGAAACGAACTTAACGGTATGTCGGGGGCATCGGAAATAAAAATTAAATATGATTGCCCATTGGGGAAAAAACCTTATGTAACTCCTGATACATGGAATTATGCAAATATTCATGTTTCTGAAGGGGCAAAGGTTATATTTTATGATATGTACGGCAACGAAACATCTGATTCTACAATAGACTGTAATCCTGTTTATGTTGTGTGCAGTTATGTAAAACCGTACTCTGAAAATATGACAATTACTACAAAAGACGGTATTATTACGGTGTCGGGGTGTAATGCAAATCCGAATTCGAATGTGACATTAGTTGCACAATGCGACGAAGATGTGGAATATATTGCCCAGACAACAACTAATTCAGCGGGGGAATACAGTTTCCGAATGGCGTATGATAGACTATGCTTTTATGATATAAAGGTTTATGATTCAACTGCAATAAAAAACACGGAATACGGAGAATGTGATTACAAAAGTCAAATAACCTATTATTTAAATGAACAACAAGTTACAAAGGAAAATTTGTCAAATTTAAAAGCAGGAGATAAGGTAAAGATAGTTATAGCTGTTTCGCCAAATAAAACGGGAGTAAATCTGAATAATCTTCTGGCAATAGGTGCAGTTTACGGTGAAAATTGCGAACTGCTTTATTCAAAGACAGATGAAACTAATGAAGTTACTAGTGAAGAAACTGTGCTTGAAACGGAGTTTGAGATTACAAAAGAAAATGCAGAATGTATAGGCGTTTTCCTTTGGAGTAATGATTATACCCCTTTGAGAAATCCAGTTAAAATTGAAATAAACTAAATTATGGAGGGAAAGACTTTGAAAAAGAAATTATTATCCGGCATATTAGCCCTGACCCTTTCGGCGAGTACGGGCATGGGGGTGTGTGCTGAAGGAATAGATTACAATATAAATTATGACTATGCAAATTCCTCGGTTGAAGTGACGGTAAATTCTGACGGTAATGAGTTTATCACAATGCATGTGCTTGGAAAAGATAAAACATTTGAGGATGTTTCCCTCGATGATGCAATATATATGGCACAGAAAACAGCGAAAGAGCCTGGAGTATACAAATTTATTATGGATTATGATGTTCAATCCTATGAGTATAATGCGTTGCTTGCCTCGTCAAATGGTGATAAAGAAAATTTTAAGCTTATACTTATAAACTATGAAGATTTAAGTAATGCAGTTGATTGCATGAACGATATGGCAAAAGAAAACAAATTTGACGAATTTGCAAAAATTATAAATGATAAAAGAACTGTTCTGGGCTATGGATTTGAATTGTCAGATGGGAAAATTCTTAATGACGAGCTTATGGATTATTTTGCTTATGTTAAGGAAAATGTACTTGACAGTACTAAGCAGACAGAAAATGCAAAAGTGTTTAAGACATTTATAACGGCATATCAGCTCAATAACGGTACGCTAAGCACAATCAGAGGTCTTGAGGACAAACTTTGGATTTCAGATTCTTTACTTTGGGAAAAGTATAATAATATTGCAATAAATGGTGAAATTTCAGAGTATTTCACAGAGAAAATGAGTGGAACTTCAATAAATAATCTTGAAGAATATGATGAAAGTTTCAAAAAGGCACTTGTTCTTACAGGGATAAAGTATGCAAAGGGTTACGGTGAAGTAAAAAGTCTGCTCGAAACATATGGTTTTCTTTTCGGGATTAACGATTCGGCACGCTCATCTGTGTATTCGGAAATGGCAGGGAATGACTATACCGCCGAAAATATAAAGGGTCAGTACGATATGCTTGTCAGAAATTCAAAAGAAAATTCCTCATCAGGAGGTTCTGGAGGGGGTGGAGGCAGTTTTTCTTCAAGTAGCGGAAGTAGCTATGGCGGATCATACACAGTAGATAATGCTAATGTAAACGAAATAAACGGAAATGAAACTATTAAATTAACTTTTGATGATATTGACGGGGTGCAATGGGCGAGTGAAGCCATTCATGCTTTGGCTGACAAAGGGATAATAAGCGGTGTTTCGGAAAAAAGTTTCTGCCCCGATGAAAATGTGACAAGAGAGCAGTTTGTGAAAATTCTCGTTATTGCCATGGGACTTGAAAATACGAGGGAGAATGGTAATGTTTTTTCTGATGTGGACACAGATGCGTGGTACTGCAAATATGTAAATATTGCAGAAAAATACGGAATTGTAAAGGGAATTGGCAATGGTTTATTCGGAATAGGAGATAGCATAAGTCGTGAGGATATGTGTGTAATGCTCTGCAATGCTCTTAAAATTAAAGGTAATGCCGGGATAATAGCAGAAACTGCGTTTGAAGATGAGAAAAATATTGCCCCTTATGCTGTTGAGTCTGTGAAGATTCTTTATGGAATTGGTGCAATAAATGGAGTGAGCGACACGGAGTTTAGCCCGAAAAGCTACGCATCAAGAGCTCAGGCAGCAAAGGTTGTTTATGGAGTTCTGGATAAACTACAATAATGGAGGGTATAAGATATGAATAAAAGTTTTTATAAAAGGATATTATCTTTTATCCTTGTCTGTATTATGTGTATAAGTGTGAATATTGTATCTGCTGAGAAAGAACCCCGAATTCCGGCATATAACGCTATGGAGGCTTTGAGGACACTTGGGTTTATACCAGATTATTATGACTATAATGTAAATATGGATAACCATGTTACAAGGGCGGATTTTGCGGCAGCTGTTGCGAAAATAATGAAGCTTGAAGGATATAGCGGAAGTGATATATATTATTATGATGTACCAAAAACTCATTGGGCGTATAAAGAAATTTCAGCTCTTGCAAATAATGGGATTATAAATGGCAATGGAAAAAAACTTTTCTACCCCGACAGAGTAATTACTGCGCCGGAAGCATATAAGCTTATGTTGACGGCTATGGGACATAATATCTATGCAGAACTTAAAGGCGGATATCCTGCGGGATATATTGCTGCTGCTTCAAGGGCGGATATTGATGTTTTTACAAGCGGAGAACTTACAAACAAGGATATGTTTATGATTCTTTATAATGGTATGAAAGCGAACATATTTGACGGAAAAGTGTTTAATACAAACGAAGTTGAATATGCAATTTCACCGGATAAAACTCTACTTACCGTGCATCATGATATTTATTACGGAAAAGGAATGCTAAATGGTGCAAACAGTGTGACTCTAAATGGACGGTCATTGAATGATGGTAAGGTTCTTATAGACGAAATAGAATACATTACTGAAAATATTCAGCTTGAAGACTATATTGGACAGCAGATTGAGTTTTTCTACTACTATGAAAAAAATATTGACAGAAAAACTGTTCTCTGTGCTATGCCCACAGGTAAAACAGAGGTTCTGGATATTACAGCAGATAGAAATGCATTTTTTGATGCAGGAAATTTTGAATTTGAGTTTAAGGATAAAATTTCAGGAAAATACAGAAAAGTAACTGTGGATAGAGGTATAACGGTAATATATAATGGTGGATGTGTAACAGAAAACATTGATAAAATATTCAATATTTCCGAATACACAGCAAAGCTTATAAAAAACGACGGAAAATATAATGTTGCAATCATTAAAGCATACGAAAATATACTTGTAGATAAAATTGACAGCGAAAAACATATTGTGTATGATAAACTTCAACCAAGCAAATTTATCGAGTTGAATCCGGATTTGTACGAAAGAATGACACTTAAAATGCTTGGAACTCCGGGGGCGGATTTTAGTGCCGTTACCGTTGACAGTGTTTTAAGTGTATACCGCTCATTGGACGGAAAATATCTTGAGGTAAATATCTCGGGAAACCAGATGACGGGAATTGTTGACTCTGTTAAACCCGAAGATGAGGGGTACGTAATAAAAATCGATGCGAATAAATATTATATTCCTCAAAAAAATGTGAAAGACGGAATCCCAGTGGGAAAGACTGTGCTCTTATATATGGATGCAAACGGAAAGGTTGCATATATTAAAGAGCTGGAATCAAACTGTTCACCGGCTTATCTTATTGCAATGATTAAAAGCGAGGATGGGTTTGATACGGCAGTTGAAATAAGATATTTGAACATTGACGGCGTTGTTAAAACAGCCAAATGTGCAAAAAAAATAAAGATAGACGGCGATTCATTTGATACGGTTTCGAAAATCTATACAAGACTTGGCGGCAATAGTGGACTTGCTCCGCAGTTTGCTATGATTAAGACAAATGCTAATGGAGAAATAAGTATAATTGATACCGTTAAGGAAGATAAAGGTGGACTTAATGATGTTCTTTCTATCAATAATCCTTATAAAGCTCAACAGGAATTCAGAACATTCGGGGCGTTCGGCCTAAAGAGCTTTGTTAACACAAACACTGTATTTTTCTCGGTTCCGTCTGATGATAAGGCTGCATCAGCAGAGAATACAGAATTTAGTGTTCTTGGAATGAATCAGCTGGTTGACGGAACAAAAATGAATATAGAAAGCTATAAAACAGTTGACAGAGTAGGATACGAACAGTATGTAGTTATAAAAGGCTATGGTACATCTAACTTTGTTTCAACGGTTGATCCGGTTGTTGTTGAAAATATTGGTGTAACTCTAAATCCTGACGGTGAAGCAAGAGAAAGTATAACGGGTTACCAGGGGACAAACTATGTGGAATATGTTGCAAGCGATGAATATTCTTTCGAGAATGCAGGAATTGGTGAGGGTGATACTGTCCGAATAAGAATAAACGGCAAAAATGAGGTTGAGGGTGCGCAGATTCTTGTTGATTACTCCGATATTGAAAATTTTGTCACAGGGGCTCCTGAATCAAGTACATCATACACAACTTCTTTAGGGTATGCTTACGATGTCATAGGGGATATTGTCAAAATCAGTTATAATAAAAATGATTTGTCTGATGTGGGCTTGGTTATGTCCACAGCGTCAAGAACGATAATCGTATACGATGACGAGGCTCGTTTTGAAAAGGTAAGAGTTGGCTCTGTTGAAGATATAAAGACATATTATAATAACAATACGGATTGTTCAAAGGTATTTTTAGTTCAGGGATGGACGATTCCAAAAGTATTTGTTGTTTATAAATAATCTATAGAAGTTTGAAAGGAGTATGAATATGACTAAATTTAAACGGATATTATCCTTGCTTTTATGTTTTTCGCTTGTTTGCAGTTTATTTGCAATCGAGATAAGCGCTGAAAACTTACTATTGGATGAGTCTGAATCTGATTATATAATAAATGAAAATTTTGACACTTATTTAAACTGGGTTGATGCTGTTTCAAATAATTGGGTGTATAACAAAGACGGTAGCAGCATTTCTATTTTTGGAGATGACGACAATAAATATGTTTCATACACAGACGGGGAAATCCATAAAGAGGTATATTTGAGTGATGGAATGTATGAAATAAGCTATTCTTTAAAGCCTGGAAGTGCAAAGCCTTTGGTTCTGTTGTATAGTTCGTCAAACAGTTTTCATATTTTATCCCAATGCAAGACTTCGGGGGATGTAAACACTGCTTCGTGGGGACAGAATGTTTTAGCGAATGTTGATGTAAATAAATGGATGACGGTTAAACATATTGTTGATTTGGAAAATAATACGGCGACATGTAAAATATTTGATGAAAAAGGCAACTTATTGAGTGAGTCCGAAAATGCGTATGCACTTATGAACGGGCTTACGGACATAAAGAAGATAACGATACAGAATCAGTCAAGAACGGAATTGCTTGTTGACAATGTGATTATTAAACCTTATATCCCGGAGGAAGTTAATGAGTCTATCCTTATCGAAGATAATTTTGATGAGATTTTAACACAGGATGGAATGACAGGTTGGACGATTCCGTCAGTAAGCTCAGCCGAAGTTAAAGAATATGAATATGGTAAGTATGTTATTTTTTCAAACAGCAACTTCAAAAGAAAGGTTAATCCTGCTGCAACTTCAGGAAAATATAAGATTTCATATAAGTTTAAACCAGGGAACTCAAAACCAATTATATATCTATCCGGAACAGGCACAGGAAATGTGCTTCTTACAGAAGTGACAGACGGAAAGCTTGTGACAAATTCATGGGCAAGTGCTGATATGATGGAGATTTGCACTTTGGATAATATGGAAAAGTGGCTGAAAATTGAGGCAATAGTCGATTTAGACAAAACTTCAATAAAAATAACAGCTTATGATGAAAATGGAAACGTTGTAGGAACACATGAACATGACCAGCTTCAAAATGTCGATAAAAATGCTGAACTTACTAATTTTACAAGCTTTAACATTGATAACTGGAACACTTCCGCGACATTAGCATTTGATGATTTAAAAATCGAAAGTTGGGTTGAAAAACCGTCACTTAAGCAAAAAAATGTTATTATAGTGAATTACAAAAATGAAATTCAGGAACATACGAAGGTTTCACCTGCCGTTAAAACCATAACCTTAGATTTTGGAACACCTATTGATGAAATGTCGGGAGATTTAATCAGTATTTCTCCAAATGCAGAATATATGGGAGAAGTTGTTGACGGTATGTATGTGATGACATTCAGTAAAGCTCTTGCTGAAAACACAACATATACAATAACGGCATCGGCAGATATCGTGAATTTAATAGGAGATACGCTTGGTGAAGATGTAAATGTTGAATTTAAAACCATTGATTCTATAAACGAAATAAGTCTTGCTTCAATAAAAAATGCAATCGGAGATGAAATAACCACGCTCTCAGAAATTTTAGATAAAACCGTGACAATAGACAGTTATATCGCAAACTGTTCCGAGGCAGATAAAACAGTGAAATTCATTGTCGCACTTTATAATGACAATAAGTTTGTGAAAGCATATTCACATAACGGAGTATACATAGTTCCTAAAGGAGCGGTTTCCATTGAACCTGTTAATATAACAGTTGGAAATCATCAAAATGTAACATCAGCTTGTGTATTTGTATGGGATACTCTTGAAAAATCAATACCATATAGTGAGCATATAAAAATTGCGAAGTGATAAGAAGTTAAAGAATAGCTTTGAAATTTTGTAAAATTATACCTAATATTCGTGCAGATATAGCTAATGGTCATATATGAAGGAGACTTATTATGGACAAAAGACTTTTGGATAACTTAAATGGGAAACAGCATAATTACATAGCGCCGTTTTTGTGGCTTCATAATGAAGATGACAAATATATAATTGCGGAAATTGAACGGATTTATGAATGTGGAATACGCTCTGTCTGCTTGGAGTCAAGAACTCATGAAGCGTTTTGCAAAGATGATTGGTGGGAAGACATTAAGCTTATCTTTGACGAGTGCAAAAAGCGGAATATGAATGTTTGGATACTTGACGATAAACATTACCCGTCAGGCTATGCCAATGGCATCTTTGAAGAAAAATATAAACATCTTCAGGCGTTTGGCATAACAGAAACCCATATTGATGTGGCAGGTCCAGTTCAGGATGGCTGTGCGATGGCATCATGCCATCTTGAAAGTGAGGAAGACGAAATTGTTCGGATTTCCGCGCTTAAACATATTCCCAATAGCGAAAAATATAGTGAAATAATAGATATAACAGACGGACTATCGGGAGATATGGTGTATTTTGATTTACCCGAGGGTATGTGGCGTATTGTGTTTATGATTAAAACAAAAAGAGGAAAAGAGGAAAGACATTTGCCGTTTTGCGATATGCTAAATCCCGAAACCGTTGATTTGTTCATAGATGAAGTGTATCAGCCACACTATGATAAATTTCCAGAATATTTCGGTAACACATTTTTAGGCTTTTTCTCCGACGAACCAAGCTTTTTGAATAATACTGCCAATGGCTTTTCGTTTGATACGGGAACACCATTTGTTCATTATCCCTGGCATGATAAACTGAAATGCTATATTGATATGAAACATCTTGCAGGACTTTGGTTTGATATTGAAAATATATCAGATAAGTTTAGATATTCATATATGGACAGCATAACAACAGAGTATAAGAAAAATTTTGGAGACAAACTCGGTTCTTGGTGCCGTGAGCATGATGTTATGTATATTGGTCATATAATTGAGGATAATAACACTCACGCAAAAACAGGACAAGGTCCGGGACACTATTTCAGAGCTTTAAATGGACAGGATATGTCTGGAATTGATGTGGTGCTTCACCAGATTGTTCCGGGACTTACGGAGTGCAGTAATGCAGGACTTGTTGGATATAAGCATATGGAAAACGACTTTTTCCATTATTATCTCGGAAAGCTTGCATCTTCTCTTGCTCATATCGACCCTCTTAAAAAAGGTAGAGCAATGTGCGAAATTTTTGGTGCTTATGGCTGGGCAGAAGGCACTAAAATAATGAAATATCTTATGGACCATATGTTCGTGCGAGGAATAAATTATTATGTTCCTCACGCATTTTCACCAAAGCCAAATGACACAGACTGTCCGCCGAATTTCTATGATACGGGCAGAAATCCGCAGTTTAAATTCTTTAAGAGAAATATGGACTATATGAACAGAATGTGCTATATGCTAAACGACGGAAAGCACATTTCAACCTGTGCAATTTTATATGATGCGGAAACCCGATGGACAAACAGAAACTTTTTGCCTCTTGAGAAAATTGCGAAGAAGCTTTATGATAATCTTTTGGACTATGATATTATCCCTGTGGATTATCTTGATAAAATTGAAAACAGTGCATTAAACGGTGAGAAATATAATATTTTAATTGTTTCTTATGCGGAAAATGTTCCCGATGAAGTTGTGGATAAGCTGAAAAAAGCAGATATAAAAATTATAACAGTTTCGGAAGAAAATACGGAAACAGAGTTTGAAAATGTTAAGCTTTGCGAACTTGTTGACTATATGAAATCAAGTAAGTTTAATGATGTTGAATCCGATTATGACGGCATATTCTTAAGGTATTATCACTATACAAGAAACAATGCTCATATCTATATGTTCAGCAATGAGGATATAAACAAAGAGATTAATACAAAACTTAAGCTTTCGGCTTTTGAGGGCGGAAAATATATTGAATATGATGCCTTTGAAAATACTGCCGTTATTAAGGAATGTAGCGATGAAATTGAACTTAATCTTCCGCCGTATCATTCGAGAATGATAATTTTTGGTAATGTTGATTTTAACGGAATGTCAACGTTTGAGGAACTCAAAATAACAGAAGAAAAGATACTTAATCTTGAGTATAAAATCAGCGTTGCA
>JAZRKP010000056.1:0-23432 GCA_045646365.1 Clostridia bacterium | reverse complement strand
AATTATGTATGACGGACGACTCTGATAGCACAAATTTTTCACCACATTCAAGGGTAAAATTCACGGTCTCTCACGAGACCGCCCTTGACATGGCGTAAAATCCGTGCTATATTACAACTAAGACAGGAAAGCCAAAATATGACTATTCCTGCCCCCAAAATTTGAATATTTTATCATAGAAAAATTGAATTTACAGAAAATTTCTCACACTGCCGCAATAACCATATCTGCTTGCCCATCTGTTAATGCTGTCTTCTGTACGATGAGAAAATTTAAGTAATTCATTCCAGTGCAACTCAACAAAATGTACTATCCTTGCGATTACACTTTCCTGTTCAGCATATGACTCCCCTAATGAATTACACCCTATGTGTATATGTAACCCACAAGTAGATGTTTGGTGTGAACGATACCCAATATCAATGGCTTTATGGAATATGTCTTTTCATTTCATTTTATTAATGTGATAGTCAAGAGTCATAGGGTGAGATACAATCTCAAAACCATCTTCAATGCTGCCGTCATGCTTACAGTAAATATGTTCATTATCTCGATTGGCAATATTCAGTAAAGTCTCTGCATTTTCAATACATTCTCCGTCTTTGTCAATTTCAAGTTCGACTCCCATAAACATAGAATCTTCACCATAGAATATTGGCTTTGGTTTAAAGTTGTATGACTTGATAATGGTATTATTGATTCTATCGTAACAGCTTTCACAATACGGAATATTCGAATCATCACTTTCATAACAAGCACTGTCATTATGAATAACTCTTCCACAATCTTCGCAGGTAGTGTAGTAGTCATCGTAACAGTCATAGCAAAGTGTTATGGATTCATCACCACGGGAGTTGCTTTGCCATATTCTGTCATTGCAGCATTCACAGACTGCGGTATGCTCATTAAAACAACTCTCGCACATTGTTTTACCGTGAAATTCATATGCATTCCCTTCATCAAGCACCTGCCCTCAATACACGCAAATTTTTTCATTTTCGTTCATAATCTAAACCTCCAAAAAACAAAATATCCATAGCAGCCGTAGCTACTATGGATTGCATTAAGAATATATATTTATATTTAGAGATTTTGCGGGGTGAGGAAAATGTATAAATTATATCTAAATCAATTAATGTGTTTTATACAGTACATATATATTCCGTTAGAACCGGATTCTTGTTGTCCGTTGGGGAGAGAAATTTCTGCGGTTATTCCTTTCGGGATTTCAAATTCAAAAAATATCTGGTCACCTTTGTAGTACCAATAGCTTGAAAGATTTCCATATTTTGTTTCAATTCCTGCTTTTAAAAAGCCGAGGCGTTTATCAGGCTGTGGGGATATTGAAATGTGTTTGTATCCTGCGCCGTTGGGAAGAACTTTAATTCCGGCAGAAACTCCAAAAATCCAGTCAAAAACCGCACCGTATGCGTAGTGGTTAAAGGAATTCATTTTTTCGTCCCAGAATGAGCCATCCTCTTTCATACCGTCCCAATGCTCCCACATTGTCGTTGCACCATGATTTACCGAGAAAAGCCACGAAGGAAAATCTTCCTGGAAAAGCAAATCGTAAGCTATATTCAAATATCCGTTTTCTGACAAAGCGTGAAGAAGATAAGGTGTTCCAACAAAGCCTGTGGTAAGCTTTGTTCCGTTGTCTAAAACCAGTTTTGCAAGACCGTCAGCTGTTTTTTGTGTATTCGTACACAAACCAAAGTAAAGTGCAAGAGCGTAGGCAGTTTGAGTTTTTGATATGGGAAGATCATCTTTTATGAAGGTTTTATGAAAAGCTTTTAAAATATTTTCGTAAAGCTTTTCATATTCAGTCATATCATACCCTAAAACTTTTCCTGCTTTTATAACCAATGAAGTGCTGTATGCAAAAAATGCCGAGGCAATATAGTCGTGAGGAGTCGCCCCCATATATGAGCCGTCCTCGTTATCCATACCAAGCCAGTCACCGAAATGGTTTCCACCAATCCAGAGAAATTCCTCTTCACCGAAATTGCGGATATAATCCACCCATTTTTTCATACTCTCAAACTGATTTTCAAGAAGCTCTTTGTTTCCGTATGCCATATAAATTTCCCACGGGCAAATTGTTGCAGCATCGCCCCAAGCGGCGGAAACACGGGTTTCAACATTTATTGTGGGAACCAAAGCCATAACCGCCCCGTTTTCCATTTGCTCGGAGGCAAGGTCAAAGAGCCACTTTTTGAAAAATTTCTCAACATCAAAGTTGATTGCGGCAGTACGGACAAAAACCTGAGCATCCCCTGTCCAGCCGTAACGCTCATTTCTTTGTGGACAATCTGTCGGAACATCAATAAAATTGCTCTTTTGTCCCCAGATAATGTTGTGATAAAGCTGATTGATTTTTTCGTTTCCGCAGACAAAATTTCCCGTTCTTTTTAATTCAGAATGAACAACAATAGCTTTGAAGTCCTTTAAATTAACTTCATCATAAGGGTATTCATCAAGACGAATATAGCGAAATCCTTGCCATGAAAATGTTGGTTTGAAAGTTTCTTCGCCTTCACCAGAAAGGATATATGTGTTGGTTGCCTTCGCGTCACGAAGATTTGCTGTGTAGAAATTACCGTCTTTGTCAAGAATTTCTGCATGGCTTATTTTTATAACATCTCCTCGTTTTCCTGAAATCGTTAGCTTAACATACCCTGCAAGGTTTTGCCCGAAATCAATAACTTTTTCACCTTTGGGAGTGATAAAAAATTTAACAGGGGAAATCTGTTCTTGTTCAAGGACTTTTTCACCGTATTGCGAAAGAAGTTTGGTCTTAACAGTTTTATCGATTAAAGCTTGTCCGAGTTCTTTTTTTTCGGTCGTTTTATCAACCGTTTCGCCGTGATAGATTGATGAAGATAAAATGTGAGAAGTGCGGACTTTTGTGTTTTCATCAGACACAATAATGTCTCTTGTTTCGTCTTCGTATGTAATATCTATGGAGTAGATAAGTGCGATATTTTCTGCATAATGATGGCGGTTGTCAAGACTTGCATCAAGCTGTCCAACAGCCCAGCCTTCGGCACATATTACACAAAATTCAAACTCATCTGAAACCATATCTGTAATGTCATAACTTTGATATTGAGTATGAATATTATATGCTGTCCAGTAGGGAGTGAAAACTTCATTCCCGATTCTGTTTCCATTTATAAATGCACGATACATTCCGATTGCGGAAATACAGAGAACGGCGGATTTAACAGGTTTTTTTAAGTTTATATTCCTATAAAATTCGTAACAAGCCTCGTCTTTGTTTTCTATTGATTTTATCCATTTAGCGTTTTCTACCATGAAGAAATCTCCTTTTATTTTTTAAGTTTTATGTGGGATGGAGAGCGTTTTAACTCTCTTTTATATACTTTTGAGAAATAAGAAGAACTGCTAAAGCCTAAACTTGCAGTAACCTCGGAAACAGAACATCCGCTTTCCAAAAGTTCTGTTGCAGCATTCAGCTTTAAAGTGAGAAAATATTTATGAACTCCCATACCTGCGTATTTTTCGAAAATCCGCTTAAGCCCTGAAATGCTGATATTTATATTTTTTGCAATATCAGACACACTAATCGAGTTCGATATGTTCTCTGTCATATAGTTAACAGCACTGCGGAACAAAATCGATTCATGAGACTTAACTGAATGAGCTCTGGTGCTGTTATCCACAAGACTTAACATAAGCTGATATATGTATATAACAAGGCTTTGACCGTAAATCGGATTTGTGTTTATAGGGGTCAGATATTGATGCCATTCTTCATGAGTTAGCCGTCCAGGGTTTATATATTCAGGTTGCTTACTTGCATTTTTAAAGTAATCAATCATTGATGAAATGATACTTTTCTGGTGTTTTGTCAAATTAAAAACTTTATGTCGGAAAAATTCTGATAAATTTCCCTCAAGGTCATAAGAAAAAATGAGAAGTTTGGTGTTGGGGGTTGTAGTATAAAATTTATGAAGCTCCAGGGGTTCATGAAAAACGATATCACCCTCGTTTAAATTATATACTTTTTCATTGGCTGAAACACATACAGAGCCACTTAAAACATATAGCGTTTCCCAGAAATTATGAGATTCACCATAGAAGTTATACTTATTTTTATAAGAAGGCATAAAAAGGGAATATATCTTATTTATGTGCAGTTGTTCACAGATTTGGTATGCAATATGCTGATTCATAATCAAAACTCCTCTGAATTGGTCTAAAATGGCAAAAAATTGGACTATTATTGCCTTGAATTGTCATTATAGCAGTGTTATAATCATAGCATAGCAGAAAATTTGCTAAATGTCAATTATGAAAAAATAAAAATTTTATATATAAAGGAGAATTGAAAATGAAAAAATTATTATCAGTTTTGATTGCGGTAATGATGGTTGTTGGGATAATGCCTGTTACAGGTGTTATTGCGGAGGAAACAGTATATCCGGGTGATATTAGATGGGATTTTGTGTCGGACGAGGAAGGCTTTGTTGCGAATGAACAAGCAAAAATTGCGGAAGTTGCAAATGGCGCAATGAAAGTTATTGCAACAGGTGCTGATCCTAATATTACTGTTCCGGGACAGAATATTGATTTGAGTCAGTATAACTATATCCGTGTTCGTGCGAAAGATACAACGGCAAATGCATCAATGGACTTGTATCTTTTTGGTGCAACAGGCAAATTTTATCAGGTTCAGCTTCTGACCGATAAAAAAGCTGATAGCGATTTTGTTGATTATGTATTTGACTTGTCAAATAAGACAAGTGGAGCGTTAGAAAAGAACAGTGTAATAACAAAAGTTCGTTTAGACTTTATGAATAATATGTATAACGATAGTGACGGGGCTGTTCAATATATTGATTCAATTGTTTTCAGTAAATACAATACTCCCCAGACAAGCGAATATGTAAGTGATGTTAAAATCGGTGGAGTTTCTGTAAGTGGATTTGACATGGCGACAGAATACTGCGAAACAACTTTAGATTATACATCTTATAACGAAATGACTGCTGAAAATATCGAAGTTACATTGGCGGACGGCTATGGAACTGCTTCTGTTTTAAAGAATATAAAAAATGTTTCAGGAAAGAAATATGTTGATATAACAGTAAATACAGAAACAGAGTCAAGAAATTACAGAATCGTTTGCACACCTGAAATTTGTACATATCCCGGCGATATAAGATGGGATTTTGCATCGGATAGCGAAGGCTTTTCTGCAAATGTCAGAGCGGAAATAGTTGATGTTAAGGATGGTATTTTGACTGCAAGAGCAACAGGAACAACTAACCAGAACCATAGCCTTGAATTAAACGGACTCAATCTTGATTTGAGCGAATACAGCTATATCCGTATCAGAATGAAGCATACGACTAATACAGGCGAATCGGTTATTTATCTTCAGGATACCAATGGTACTTATCACAAAGCAAGTGTGGCAACTGACAGAGTTGCAGATACGGACTTTGTTGATTATGTAATGCCGCTTAGTGATACAATAAAGAATAACACTGTTAATTATAAGTTTTTAAGATTTGACTTTATTGTAAATGTTGCAGGTACTGCAGCCCTTGCATATATCGACTCAATAGTAATAAGTAAAAATGATGCTCCGCAGACGAATGTTGCTGTGACAGATGTTAAAATCGGCGGAAAATCTGTAAGCGGATTTAATCCGGAGAGCGAATATATTGAAGCTGAAGTTGACTATACTGCTTATAACGAGATGACAGATAAAAATATCGAGCTTACAATGGCGGATGGCTTTGAAGGGGCTTATGTTACAAAGACGATTAAAAATGTTACTGATAAAAAATATGTTGATATAACAGTAAATACGGGCGATGCGTCAAGAGATTACAGAATTGCCTGCACACAAAAATTAAATACATATCCAGGTGATATAAGATGGGATTTTGCAGTTGATGCAGAAGGATATACTGCAAACAGCGCAGCAGAAATTTTTGCTGTTGAAAACGGTGTATTAACAGCAAGAGCGATTGGTGAAAATGGAACAAACCATAGCCTTGAACTTAAAAATCTTAATCTTGATTTGAGTGAATACAATTATATTCGAATCAGAATGAAAAATACAACAGCAAGTACAGAAGAGGTGGTATATCTTCAGGATACCAATAGCAAGTATCATCAGGCGAAGGTTGCAACTGACAGGATTGCAGATGCGGACTTTGTTGATTATGTAATGCCACTTAGCGATACAATAAAGAATAACACGCTTAATTATCAATATTTAAGATTCGACTTTATAGTTAACATTGCAGGAGAGGCGGCACTTGTTTATATTGATTCAATCGTAATCAGTAAATACAACGCTCCGCAGGAAACAGCTATGGTGTCATCTGTTAAAGTCGGAGATACAGAGCTTGCAGGAATAAACCATGAATATTCTAAAATTAAAGTACCTTATTCTGTATACAACAATGCAACTGCAGAAAATATTTCCGTAGCTGTTGCAGATGAATATAAGTCGTTGGCTTATGCTCCTGAAATTAAGGTTACTGACCTTTCAGAAAAGAAATATATTGATATATTTGTTAAAGCAAATAATAAGCTTTATAATTCGAGAAATTACAGAATTGAATGTAGCATGGCTGACTATGAAAGTGTTATAACAAATCAGCAATATGATTCTAATGCGAAAACACTTACAGTTGGCATATCCTTGAGAAATAACACTGAAAATGCAAAAGATGCTGTGGCATTTGTAGGAGTTTATGGTGTGGATAAGGTGCTTAAAAATGTAGTACCTTATGTTGATTCATTTGTAAACGGTGAAAAGACGAAGGATATAGTTTTAACTGAATATACCTACGAAGAAGGCGATTTAATTAAACTCTTCTTCTGGGATGGATTTAACACACTCTCTCCATTAACAGCAGGGGCAGAAGCTGTGGTTATAATTGACGGCGAATAAATTTCAGATTATGAATTTTAAAAAACTAACTTGGGTTTTAATAATACTCGTAATATGTAGTTTTATATGTTACGCTTCAAATGACAATACGACAGTTTATGAATCGTCCTATACGGATAGTCAGGGCATAAATAATTGGTATTTTTGTGAGTTTTCGGGAGATGAAACAAAGGAACTGGTTTATAATGCTGACAGATACTGGAAACCGGAGTCGGGTACGAGTTACCCGACTTTCGGACCGTCGGACAGCCTTAAAGGATATATGACGCCCCATAACAATATTGATGCGGGATTCAGATTTTTTGCTCCGAAGCAAGGGATGGTCAGAATTAAAGGCAGAGCATATATGCCACAGTCAAATGCGGACAAAGGCAATGGAGTGACGGTTAAAATTTATAAAGGTGAAAAACTTCTCTGGTCAAAACAAATATCATACGGCGTTTACGGTGACTATGATTTGACAACATCAATCCGAACAGAAGAAGAACTTTATTTTCGCGTAAGTTCCAATGGCTCGAACGCTTTTGATACTGTTGTCTGGTGGCCTACGGTTGAATATCTTAATGCTGAATATGTTCATGAAACAAGCGAAGGTGAATTTTGCCAGAAAAAAGACGATGAAATAAAAGCACTTGAATACAATGCTGAAAAAGACGGATTCCTTGCCGATGACGGAATAGCGTTTGTGACTCATAATAAGGCAACAGTAAGCGAGGAATATTCACTGCTTAGAAGATGGAAAGTGGAAGAAGACGGACGGTATCGCGTAAAAGGAATTGTTGAGGCTGTTGACACAAGTAGCGGTGGACATGTCCTGACTGTTTATAAAAATGGGGAACAAATCTGGCAACAGATGTTTCCTGATGGCGAAACTGGGAAATATGATGTTCGTATGCTTGCGGAAAAATGCGATATTATTGATGTTGAACTGGATCGAATGAAATATACGGGTCAGGCTTTAGCGAAATGGACTTGTTATGTTTCAGAATTTTATGGAACAATTCCATTTTGTCATACAATTTCAAGCGCAGGGCATACCTATTCGGTAATCAAAGAATTCAGTCTTGGTTCGCTGATTGGAACTTCGCAGGGTGATGGTTCGGTATATTATTCCATAAGAAATGATGTTGCAAAGGAAATGATTTATGATACCGCTGAGCAAAAATGGAAAAGTTGTTTTGGCGATACGGGAGAATTTATTTCAAAAACTGAAATTTCGCCCGGAAGAAATACTGATGTAGTTTTTGAAACAACTGTTATAGAAGGCGGAACTATACGAATCAGCGGAAATATGAAAGGCGAATTTGGTGATGGGGTTTTAAGTAAGGTCTACATAAATGATGAGCTTTTATGGTCAAGCCGTGTTGGCGGTGAGAGGTATGTAAGGTGGGATGAGCCTTACGATACAAGTTATTTTGTCAATTATATTGATGTTGTTTCAAAGGTGAATGTCGGGGACAAAATTAAATTTACTTTTAACCAATGGCGGAAATGTGAAAATGATGTGGTGGATATTTCAGATGTGAAAATCAGCTATATAAAGGGCGATGCACTCTCAGAAACAACAAAATGGAAATTGTCAAACAGCATAGTTATTGACACGCTTAGAAACTGTGTATACCATTATGGAAATAATGCAGAAATTTCTGTTGTGACAGAAAACGGAGTGAATTACGCATCTCAAAGCGATATTGTGAAAATATTCGGAGAAGATGCTGATTTGAGCGGTGAGGATAAACTGTCGATTTCTGATGTGGCGGAAAGCAAAGGGTTGAATGTTGCTTATGCAGGTGACAGGCTTATGATTATTCACCAGGGAATCCCTGTTTTATACAGCTATTCGGAGTTGAGTGAAATAGCTGTTAAACTGGAAGAAAATACATATACGGGAGATTTACGGTGGGACTTTGCGATGGACAGCGAAGGGTTTAAGGTAAATCCAAGAGCGGAAATTATTGATGTTAAAGATGGTGTTCTGACAGCGAGAGCTATTGGAGTAAGCGGACAAAACCACAGCATAGAGCTTAGCGGGCTTAATCTTGATTTGAGCCAGTATAACTATATCCGTATCAGAATGAAAAACACGACAAAAAGCACGGAAGAGGTTATTTATCTTCAAGATACAGATAGTAAATATCATCAGGCAAAGATTGCGACAGATGCAGTCGCAGATACCGATTTTGTTGACTATGTAATCCCGTTGAGCGATGCAATAAAAAGCAATCCTTTAAAATATAAACTTTTGAGGTTTGATTTTATAATAAATATCGCAGGGGATAAGGCGTTGGCTTATATTGATTCAATTGTAATCAGTAAATACAACACTCCACAGAAAACTGCGATGGTTTCTTCGGTTAAAGTCGGCGATACACAACTTTTAGGGATAAGCAAAGAATATTCGAAAATTGAAATGCCTTATGAGGTGTATCAGGCTATGACGACTGAAAATATCTTGGTTGAAATTGAGAGCGAATATAAGTATACGGCTTATGCTCCTGAAATAAAGGTCACAGACCTTAACGGAAGGAAATATATTGATATATTCGTTAAAGCAGACAACGAGCTTGGCAATTCGAGAAATTACCGTATTGAGTGCAGGATTGCAGATTTTGAGTGCCGTATAAATGAGCGGATATATAACGAAGATAATAAAACGCTTACGGTTAAATTCGCTTTGAGAAATAATACGGCTGACACAAAACAAGCTATGGCGATTATCGGTGTTTACGATGCCAATAAGGTGATTAAATCAGTGCTTACTTTTCCTGATTTGTATTTAAAAGGTGAAATGCAGAAACAGGTTGTTTTCACAGATTATACATATCAAAACGGTGATAGTTTGAAATTGTTTTTCTGGGATAAGGTTGATACGATACAGCCGATTACAAATGCAGACAAAGTTTCTGTATAAAATATATTGACATAATTTTATTATTTTTCTGCAAAAGGAGAGAAAATATGGAACGCATAATTAAAACAACTATTTCGATGTGTCTTGTTATTGCTATATTCGTAATGACAATTCCTGTGGCTATGGCGGAGGGAAGCGGATATCCCGGTGATATAAGATGGGACTTTGTGACGGATATTGAAGGGATAACGGCGACAACTGCAACCATTGAAAGTGTTGCAGACGGAATAATGAAAGTTAAAAGCAATGGGGCTAATCCACAGCTTTTGATGAGCGGTCTGGATATTGATATGAACGAATATAAGTATATTCGGGTAAGAATGAAAGACCATACATCAAATCCGCAATTGGTATTTTATTTTCTACAGGAAAGCGGATATGCTAACCTGATGAAGCTTGTTTTGCCGAGAGAAAGAGTTGCTGATACCGGATTTGTTGAATATGTTGCTGATTTAAGCACAGCGACCGTAACCGGCACAAAGCAAGACTCCTATCAGAAGCTCCGTTTTGACTTTATGACAAATATAACGGGCGGTGTTGCAGAGATTGATTATATTGTGTTGAGCAAATATGATTCTCCACAGACAAGTGAGGTTATAGCCGACATAAAAATAGGCGGATTGGCTGTAAATGAGTTTGATTCAGCGAGTGAATACTGCGAAACATTGGTTGATTTTTCTGCTTATAGCGAACTCTCTCCTGAAAATATTGATGTTACATTGGCGGATGGATATGAAGAAGCAGAAGTTAATGTAAGTGTTAAGCAACTCACCGATAGAAAATATGTTGACATTACGGTTAATAAAGGCAATGAGTCAAGAAGTTACAGAATTGCCTGTCAGGAAAAGGCGTTTTATACAGGTGACATAAGATGGGATTTTGCATCAGATGATGAGGGCTTTGAGACCGAATATGCAAATATTGTTTCAGTTGCGGACGGAATTATGAAGGTTGAACCTGATAATTCTGATGATCCGAGAATTGTCGCTGACGGAATCAGCATCAATATGGACGAGCATAAATATCTTCGGATAAGACTTAAGAATAATAGTGACAGTGCATATATGCAGTTCTATCTTTTAGAGGAAAACGGATATAATAACAGACTTGTTTATAAGCTTGATATGCCCGATTCGGGGAATTTAGCTGAATATAAAACCTATTCAATTCATCTCGAGTCTTTCACTCCGGAACAGGGAACGGTTCAGAATGAGTATAAGAGATTCAGGGTTGATTTTATGAATCTTAATGCCCGGAACGAAGCATCCACAGGAAATGTTGAAATTGACTATATCGTAATCGGAAAATATGACCGTGAGCAGACAACTGATGTTTTATCAGGGGTTGAAATAGGCGGAGTTATTCCTGCAGGTTTTGATTCTTCGTCTGAATATTCGGAAGTTGAAATCTATGATGATATATTTGACGATTTGTCAGAGGATGATATAGTTCCTGTTTTTGCCGACGGATATGAAAGCTCGGCGTGTCGTGTGAAGGTGACGGAAGTTGGAAATGCGTCAGATGCAAGCTATAAAAAGTATGTTGATATAACGGTAAATCTTGCAGGTACTGAACTTTATCGTAGTTATCGTCTTGTCTGCACTCCGGTTTCCCGTCCCGGTGCGGTTAACGATTATCCCGGTGATATAAGATGGGATTTTACCACAGATGAGGAAGGTTTTGTTACAAGCAATGCTATAATTGACAGTATTGAAAACGGTGTGATGAAAATTTCAACAGATAACAGCAATGATCCGCAGATTATTGCAAGCAATCTTATGATTGATATGAGTGAATACAAGTATATCAGAATCAGAATGAAAGATTGCAGTAACAGCCCTAATATGCAATTTTATCTCCTTGAAGCAGGCGGATATAATAACAGATTATATTTTAATTTAGATAAAGCAAATGCTGTTCCTGACAATGATTTTAAGATTTATACTGCATCATTTGAGGATTTTGTTGTTGAAAGCGGAACGGAGCCAAACAAGGTTTATAACAGATTCAGATTTGACTTTATGAACAGCGTTAAAAACGGATATGTTGAAATTGATTATATAGTAATCAGTAAGTTTGAGTATGCTCCAACTGTGGAAATGCTGACTTCGGTTACGGTTGGAGATAACATTGTAAATGAGTTTGACGGAGAAAAAGATTATTTTAAAACACAGATATATGATGATGTGTATGACGGCTTGAGCGAAGAAGATGTTAATGTTCAGTTCGGCAGTGGTTATGAGGATGCTGATGTTAAAGTCAGGATAAAGGAAATAACCAACAGAAAGGTTATTGATATAACTGTTCTCAAAAACAGATTTACAAGGGATTACCGTATCGTCTGTGAGTCTGTTGCACGACCTGTGGGGATTGTAATTGATGAGTGCTCGGCTGACGAATATGTTATAAGTTTTTCGGGAAATGTGAAAAATGAAGCGGGAAATCCTGTGAGCCGCCCTGTAATGCTTGTTGCTCACGAAAAAGGCTGCGAAATAAATTACCAGACAATGGAATATATGGGTGTTATTGAGCCCAACGAAAACGGCAATTTTGACAGCAGTATAATGCTTTATGATGCTGAAACAGTTGCTAGAGACTGTCAGATAGAACTTTTATTTGATATATTGGGCGAAGATATGCCAGTTGCTGTTGAGGTAAGATATATAAATAACACAACTCTTGACGAAAGCGTAACAGCTCTTAAAGTTGAAACGGCAACCGGAATTCTTGAATATATGTCGGAGAACGAGGATATGTTTGAGAGAATGAATGTATGGCTTGATTTATATAATGCCCTTAATGAGAATGAAAAAATTCTTGTAAACACAGCAATAGAGCCATACAGGAATACATTAACAAGAGAAAATGCGTCAGAAATAGCAAATGGAACTATCCTTGCTGTTATGACAGGAAACACAAGTGCATCGGAAATGATTGATTATGTTTCGGATTACGATGAAAATGTTAAAGCCATTGAAGTTGAAAACACAAGATTTTCAAAACTTGATAATAAAACTGCATTATGGGTAATGGAAAATGTTCTTAATAACAAGCCGGAGAATGGTTATTCTGACTGGATGGTTTTCTACCAGAATGTTCGCGCGTCTATGTTTTTACATAAGGTGAATAATTGTGCTTATACAAAACTTAACAACTTATTGCTTGCAAATACGGATATTTTGGATGACGAAATGACAAAGCTTAAAAATGAAAAAAGCACAGATATTGTTAAAGCGGCAATGCGTATAATCGTGAGAAAAGCAAGCGAAACAGAATTTACGGATGTTAAAAACTTGGTTGAAAGCGTAAATAGGGCCCTTGATGAGGCAAAGAAAAGTGCAGGTTTATCAGGAGGCGGTGGTGGTTCATCCGGTGGTGGTGGAGGCGGCTCTTCATCATCAGAACCCTCAAAAGGCACAAACGAAGTGTATTTCTCAAGCGGTACGGAAAAAGAAGAAAGTAACACAGAAAATAACGAAGTTTTCACTGATTTATACGGATATGAATGGGCGAAAGATTCTATTTTAAGCCTTTATGAAAAAGGAATTGTTTCCGGAACAGGTGTGGATAAATTTGAGCCGGGCAGAGTTGTTACAAGAGAAGAATTTATTAAACTTGTCTGTGAAACATTTGGGTTTGGAAAAGGAATAAAAACAGATTCGTTTAATGATGTTTCTGAAAATAGCTGGTTTAATGAATATGTATCAAAGGCTGTTGAAATGGGAATTGTTAAGGGTATTTCTGAAAAAATGTTTGGAAGCGGAAATAGCATAACCCGTGAAGATATGGCGGTTATTATATACCGTGCTCTGCAAACAAGAGGGATAAATATGCACAAGGCATCAGGCGAATTTGTAGATGCGGATGCTATATCGGATTATGCAAAAGATGCTGTCGGAATGCTTTGTGGCGAGGGTATTATAAATGGCGTTGGTGACGGAATGTTTGCACCGAAAAATCCTGCTAGCCGTGCAGAGGCGGCGGTTATTTTCAGCCGTTGCATAGAAAGATTTTCGTTATAAGGAGGGGTAGTATGAAAAATAGAATTATAGCTTTAAGTGTTGTCTTTTTAATAGTGTTTCAAATGTTTTTCGTAATATCTCCTTCTGCGTCAGAATCGGCAGAGAGTTCGGTTGTGAAACTTCTTGATGCCCTTGATATTATGACTCTTGACCAGTATACAGGGAATTTTTGGGATGAAACTCCCGTTGAGCGAAGAGAAATGGCACAAATAATATGCAACTTATTTCGTTTTGATGTGAAAGCTGATGAAGTCCCGAGATTTAAAGATGTTCAGGAAAAAAACAGAGCTTATGTTGAAACTGCGGTAAGAAACGGATATATGACGGGATACAGCCCCGACCAGTTCGGTCCGGAAGACTATGTGACATATGAACAGCTTGTCAAGATTTTTGTATCTGTTTTAGGTGCAGACGGACTTGCTGAAAATATGGGCGGATATCCTTCCGGCTATGTTGCGGCAGGGAGAAAGCTTGGAATAAGCGGAAGAAATCTTGGTGGCGGAACAACTGTTGCAAGACGAATTGATGTTGCGAATATAATCTATGACACAATGAATGCCGGAGTTGTTACACTCACCGGTGCAAGTGACGGCGAGGTTATATACAGCGTTAACGGAAACAGAACATTTTTGACTGAAATTATGGATATATACCGTTATACGGGAATTGTGGAGAAAAATGAAGCAACATCAGTTGATGATTTTGACGGTCTCGGTAACGGACTTGTGCAGATTGATGGGAATATTTATTCTGATCCCAAACATCTTGCTGATGACTATATCGGTTGCAATGTGAATGTTTATGTGTTTATGCCGTCAGAGAATGTCAGAGGTGAAATAATATTTATAGAGGAATATAAGGATAATGAAACAATAATTCTGACTGAAAATGATATCATTGGTGTAAATAAAGATGCTGTTGAATATTACGAGGAAAACAGAACGAAGAAACTTGAAATTTCACCTGTTATCGACATGATTTATAATGGGAAAGCGTTGGATTTTGATATTGAAAAAATCAAAGTTAAGAATGGGTTTGTAAAGTTTATTGATAACAATGACGACAATGAATTTGATGTTGTTTCGGTTACGGAATATGAAACTTATGTTGTTGACCATGTTGATGAGTCAAACGGAAAAATAAGTGTAAAGTTTGATAAACCATCCCTTGATGTTAGAGAATGTTTTTTGAGGGTATATCGAGATGGGACGGAAATTACTCTTGGTGGTATCGGCAGAGGTGATGTTGCTCTTGTTGCGGTATCAGAGGGAAGTGATTCTGATAAGGCGGTAAGAATTGATGTTTGCTCAAAATATGTAATCGGAACGGTTGAAAGAATCAGCTCCTCTGATGGAGATACATATATTACGATTAATGGGAATAAACTTCGGGTAAGCGATTACTGCGAAGAGGTTATCAGCAAAGGTAAGCTTAAGGAAATAAAGATTGGCGAATGCCTTATGATTTATCTTGACAGCCTCGGCAAAATTGCATATTTTAGCAATAATTCTCAAGACGGAAATGTGGGGTATCTTATTGACTCGGCGGTTGGCGAGAAAGCGTTTGATTCATCTTTATTTGTTAAGATATATACTCTCGACGGGAAAATTGAGCTTTTTGGAACTGAAAACAAAGTAAGAGTGGATGAAGAAAAAGTGGCTGTGACTGATATTGTTAAAGATGCCATACTTATGGGGAAATTCAACACTCCTCAACTGGTTAAATACTCGGAAAAAGGCGGAGTGTTAAGTGAAATAAGATTCGCTGTTGACGGATATGATGCAATAAAATTTTCGAAAGATGTAAGCAGTGGACTTTTATGCACGAATATTTCTGTTCTTGCAGAGAAGTATTATGTTTCAGCAAACACAAGAGTTTTCTATGTTCCAAGCCCTGCCGTTGATGAAGAAGATTATTATAATTTGTACACAGGAAGTTATTTTACCCATAACGGAACATACACAGCAGAGCTTTATGAAATTGATGAAATGGGAAATGTTGGATATGCAGTAGTGTTTGCAAATGCAACATGGAACCGTATAACAGAAGGTTCACCGATTCTGGCTGTTTCCGAAGTTCATGATGGGCTTGATTCAGATGGAAATGAAATTAAAGTCATTAAAGGTATGAATGAAAATGGTGTTGAAGTTGAGGTGGAAAGTGCGGAAACTGAATCTGTTATTGATTCATCACTTAACCGAGAAGTTGTTTCGGGGGATGTTATTCAATACGGAACGAATTTTTCAGGAAAGATTATTGGCGTAAAAATTCTCAAACACGAACAGAGTGAATACTTTGAGCCTGTTCTGATTCATACGGGAACGGGAAGCTCAACGAAGAAAGTATATGGCGAAATTATGAGAGGGGATTTCTCTAATTTGCTTATATACTGCGGAAATGTGTATAGTGATATGGCACCGACTCTGGCTCATAAAAATGTTGCGAATACAGGTCAGGCGGTTTATGAGTATGACGAAGTTTGTCAGGAATACAGAAAAATCGAATTTGACGAAATAGAGCATGGTGACAGAGTTTTTGCTTGCGTTAATGCTGCGAACAGGACAAGAATGTTGATAGTTTATAAACGAGGTGAATAGTATGAAAAAGCAGATTTTAAAATTTATTTTAACAGCGGTTTTCCTTATAGCGCTTACAATTCCTACTATGGCGGCAGAGCTTGACTTGGAATATAGCGGATCTGCGGACTATTCAGATGTTGCCCAGGGGACAAATAGCTGGTTTTATCAGGTGAAAAAAGAGGGAAAGTATTACGATATGGAATACGATACAGCTCTTGATATGCTGAAGTGGCGAAAAGCTGAGCTGGCATCCGGAAACTATATTACGGCAAAGATGATGCATCCCGGATCAGGTAATGTTGCAACCGCCCGTGTCTGGGAAGCTCCCTATTCTGGAGTTGTTACGCTGACTCCAAATGGTAATGTTTGCAAAAGCGGTATAGGTGGAGACGGAATAACTTTGCGGATTTTCAAAAACACAGAACTTATCTGGGAACAGTTTCTTGAAGGGACAGACAATGTTGGATATACTTATTCTTTAAGATGTGATGTTCTTGCTGGAGACAGAGTGTACTTTGAAATTGACGGAGGAGTTTTAGACCATTATGGTGCAACAATCTGGGACCCTTATATTAAATATATTCAGGCAGCTTGTTTCTCGGTGGGCGGAACTAAAGTTAAGTCTACCTCTGATTTGAAAAACGGTAATGTTGTTGAATGTACACTTTATGACGGAGAGAAAAATGTTAAGGGCGATGCTTTAATGTATATTGTGGCTTATGATAAGCTAGGAAGACTCCGTAATATCACAGCTCCAAAAACAGTCAATCTAGATAATTCGGTAAGCAGAACAGATATTGCTCATATAACAATGAGTGGTGAAGAATCATTTGAAAACTGGAAAATATCACTCCATGTTTTAACAAGTGAAGCAGGAAGATATTACAGAAGTAAGCTTTCGACATTACTCAACCTTGAGTAAATAACTGTATTTTACAGAAAGGAATGCATTGTGATATGAAAAAATTGATTTGTTTTTTACTCATAGCTGTTATGATGAGCAGTATTGCGGTTTTGGCAGAAAATAATGAAATTGTAGTTACACTTTCATATAAGTCATCATATGGTGGTGAGCAGGGCATAAATAACTGGTATTTTTGCCAGTTTTCAGGCGGAAATACAGAAGAACTTGCCTATTCAAACCGATACTGGCGACCTGTGTCCGGCGCGAATTATCCAACATTTGGACCATCAGACAGTCTTGGTGGATATATGACCCCTGATAACAGCGTGGATGTGGGACTTAAATTTATAGCTCCATCAAGAGGAATGGTAAGGCTTAAAGGTGAGGCTTATATGCCTCAGTCAACAGCTTCAAATGGTAACGGAGCAACGGCGAAACTTTATAAAGGTGAACAACTTCTCTGGTCTAAAAAACTGGGGTATGGCTCGCCTGGTAAATATGACTTGATAACTTCCATAAGAACGGGTGAAGAATTTTCATTCCGTATTTGTGCAGACGGGGCAAATGCTTTCGATACTGTTGTGTGGTGGCCAACTGTTGATTATCTTGATATGGAATATGTGGCAGAAGAGGGCGAAGGGATATTCTGTCAGAAAAAGGGCAGTGAAATTAAAGAGCTTGACTATAATTCGGAAAAAGACGGATATGTTGCTGATGATGGTGTGGCTTTTATTTCACACAATGAAGCTATGCCAAGCGAGGATTTTTCCCTTGTCCGTAGGTGGATTATTGAGGAAGAGGGAAGATACCGCATTAAAGGCATTGTTGAAACTATGGACGAAAGAGGAAGCGGACATCTTCTGACTGTTTATAGGAATGGAAAAGAAATATGGAAACAAATGCTTCCTAAAGGAGAAGTCGGCAAATATGATATTCGCTTAATGGCGAATAAAGAAGATGTTATTGATGTGGAGCTTGATGACATTGCCTATACGGGGTATAATTATGCAAGATGGACTTGTGATGTTGCAGAGTATTTTGGAACAGCTCCGTTTTGTCAGACAATTTCCAGTGCAGGTCATACAAATATGGTGTTTAAAGAATGTAGTCTTGGCTCTATAATTGGAACATCCCGGGATAATGGGTCGGCATATTATTCTGTTAAAAATGATGTGAAACGTGATATGGTTTATAATGCGCAAAGCAAAAAGTGGGAAAGTACATTTGAGGGAACAGGTGGCTATATTTCAAAGACCGAGGTTTCGCCCGGAAGAAACGCAGATTCCGTTTTTGAAATAAAGGTAAACGAAAGTGGAATAATACGAATTTGCGGTGATATGAAAGGCGACTCGGGCGACGGGGTTTTGAGTAAAATCTTTTTAAACGATAAGCTTTTATGGTCGAGCAGAGTCGGCGGAGAACGCTATGTTAGATGGGATGAGCCTTATGACACAAGCTATTTTGTCAATTATGTAGATGTTATCGCAAATGTAAACATTGGTGATAAGCTTAAATTCACATTTAATCAGTGGCGTAAATGTGAAAATGACCATGTGGATATATCCGGTGTAAAGATAAGCTATATCGGTGGGAATATTTTGTCAAAGACGACAAAATGGAAAATAGATAATAGCATAGTTATAGACACTAAAGAAAATTGTGTATACAGAAACGGTATAAAAGAAAGTGTTGCTGTTGTTATTGATAATGGAACAAATTATATTGCGAAAAGCGATATTGTTAAGGTATTTGGGGAAAATGTTGGAAACTTAACAAGCGGAAAAAATATAAACGGAACTGAATATGTTTCAGTTCGGGATGTTGCGGAAAGTGCAGATAAAAACATTATCTGGGTAGCAAACAGACTTGTTATTGTATATGACGGAATACCCGTATTGTTTGGATATTCGGAACTGAGTGAAATTGCAGTTGCTCTAAAAGGAGGCGGTTTGTTTGATTAAAAAATTAGTTGTAAACTTACTGATTTTAACTATGTTTTGCGGAATAATTCCTGTTATGGCAGAAGAAAATGTCGCAAGAAATATTGTTGAAGCGGCATACGGAACTCCTGTTATTGACGGTGAAATAGATGATGTTTGGGCAAAAACAAACTACAATATAGTTGATAACTGCAGAAACACAGGTAAAAAAGCCTATAAGGGCTGGTTCAAGGTTTTGTGGGACGATGAGAAAATCTATGTCTTGGCAAAGGTTTATTGCGTAAATTATAACAGCTTTGCGGCGGCATCGGAACAGGATTCTGTTGATATTTATATGGATGAAGGCGCAGAAAGAGGCGGAACTTTTGATGGAAATGATTATCAACTTCGTGCTAATTTTTTAGGTGAAGTTACCGGTAACGGTGGAATAAGCGGATTTGACTTTAATAGTATGACTGCTGTGAGTAAAGTTACTGATGACGGATTTATAACAGAAGTGTCATTCCCGTTGCTGACTAAAAAACCGGTTGAAGGATTGACAACAGGCTTTGAAATTCAGATGAATGAATCTGCAACTCCGGGTGTTTCTTTCAGAACATATCTATGGAACACAGTAAGCGGATGGGTTTGGAATAAGCCTGATTGCTATGGAACTCTTACTCTTAAGAAAACAGTATCAGTAACACCGTTTAATGAGCCGCAATGGAAGATTCCTGAACCGGAAAAGGCTTATGTTACTGTTGAAGACCCTCTTGAAACTGTTCTTGTGGACAATGTTAAGGTTATGTATGACAGCAAGGAATATACTTATCCGATTCTTCATATAAACGAATACCCAGCAATGGCGATTGATGACCTTGCTTATATTATAGGCGGAACTGCAACTAATGGAGACACTATAACAAAAAATAATGTTGCGGTTAAGTTTATTGAGGGAGAAAGACTTGCAGAGTATAACGGCGGACACCTGATGCTTGAAAGAGCACCGGCGGTGTATAATGGTAAATTATATGTTCCTGTAAGCTATGTTGAGCCTGTGCATGCTTATATGATTCATTATAACAGATTTGACAAAATTCTGAAAATTATGACAGGGACAGATTATCCTGCAACGGAAGTCGTGGTTTATGCGAGGGATTACGGAACAGTCGGTGACGGAGTACACGATGACGGCCCTGCTATAAGGCGTGCTATAAATGCGGCGATTGCTTCGGGAAAACCGTCAAAAGTTGTATTAGATGCAGGAAAAACATATTTGGTTGGAGAATACCAGCAGGATTATGCGTATTTCACTCTGCTTGGTGTAAATAATTTCATTCTTGATGGACAGGGAAGCGAAATTATATTTGAAAGAGCAACAAATGCGTTTATCCATATTGAAGATTGTGCAAATATTAAAATAACGAATCTTGAAGTGGATTATAAGGAACTTCCGTTTTCTCAAGGTGTTATAAAGTCGGTTGATGTTGAAAACGGAAAGTGGACAATGGAGATTGATGAGGGATATCCTCTTCCTGCAACAAATAAATGGGTAAAGCATTTCTGGACAAATAGCAGAACAGGCGGTTGGTGGTTTGGTCAGCTTATGGACCCTGTTAAAGACAGATTGAAGTTTACCAAATATGACAACTATTTTGTTGATTCTGTTGAGCATATTGAAGGCAGAATTTATGAAATCACCATAAGGTCAAGCCAAAAAAATCAGGTTAAATATGCTGAAGTTGGTGACAGATTTGTTTTAAATACAAGATATTCGGCTTATGATATAGGAACTGATTCTAATTACGGGATGCCCGATTTAATGTTCATATACAAATCGGGAGATATTGTAATTGAAAATGTAAATGTGTATGCCTCTGCGTGGCTTGGAGCGTGCATTGGTCTTAACTGGGGACGAGTGAGATTTATAAATTACGGTATGAAAACAAAAGAGGGAAGACTGCTTGCGGCAAACTCTGACGGTATCCACTGTTTCAGAAACAGAGGTGGCCTTGTTGTTGAAAACAGTACCCTTATGAACAACCTTGACGACCATATCAATACGAAGTCGGAGGATAGCGAAATCAGAAGTATCCTTGATGAATATACATACAGGGTTTACTGGGATCAGCTTTTTGAAGTGGGTGATGAGCTTGTTTTCTACGAGCCGGTAACTCATTCAATCGTTGGCAGAGCGTTTTTGAAAGATGTCAAGAAAGTCAACGACAGTATTTTTGACTTAACTGTTGACAGAAAAATTGATAATGTTATTGCAAAGGATAACCCTAATTGCTCGCTCCCGACTTCCATATATAATGTAAACTGCAGTACAAGGGGAACTGTCATTAAAAATAATAAGTTTTTAAATTCACGGCGTCACGCATATATAACGAGGTCGAGGAATTCCATATTTGAAGGAAATCAGGTAATCGACTGTGGCGGTGCTGCTGTTATGGGCGGTAACGAACATGACGGAACAGGTGCCGGCGAAGGACCATTCCCGTCAGCGTTTACTATGAAAGATAACTATGTTTCAGCGCCCGGAATAACATCGGGATATTACCCCATTGAAATAAGATGCCAGCTTTCGGTTATGGGTGAAATGACGGTTATTGACGGATTTTTGGTTGAGGGAAATACCATTGAAGTTGCAACAACCTCACCGACAATCTGGGCGTTTTCTGTAAGAAATCTATATTTGCTTAATAATACAATAAGATGCAGCGAGACCTTGAGTGAAACAACAATGCCTGTTTGCATACAGAACTCCGAAATCGAAATGATTGACGGACTGACTCTTGATTATAAGCAAAATATAGAAAATGTAATAACCATTGCAGGCTGTCAGGTTGATGAAGTGAATATAAAAAATATTACGGTTTTAAATAACAATACATCAAAACCGTATGTTATAAAATAAAGAAAATGCATCTTGCATTGCAGTAAGCGGTCCATGAATGCTTTGGATTAAATAAAGACACAAATCAGGAGGAAATTTATAATGGATAAAATAAAAGTTGGCGTAGTTGGTCTTGGTGGCAGAGGCAGAGGAAATATGGAAAGAATGCTTATGATTCCGGATGTTGAAATAACGGCGGTTTGCGATGTTTATGACGACAGATGCGACGAAGCGGCAAAGATTGTTATTGATAAAGGCATGAAAGAGCCATTTAAAACTCTGGACTATAAAGAGGTTATAAGCCGGGATGATGTTGATGTTGTAACGGTGTTTTCAAGCTGGGAATCCCATATAAAGATTGCCATAGACGCAATGAACAATAAGAAAATTGTTGGGCTTGAAGTGGGCGGTGCAGAATCAATAGACGAATGTTGGGAACTTGTTGACACTTATGAGAAAACAAAAATGCCAATTATGCTCCTTGAAAACTGTTGCTATGGTAAGAATGAAATGCTTGTAAGAAATATGGTTCGTGACGGAGTGTTTGGCGAAATTGTTCATTGTCACGGTGCTTACGGTCATGATTTAAGACGTGAAGTTTCCTGTGGCAAAGAGAACAGACATTATCGCCTTAATCACTATTTAAATCGAAACTGCGAAAACTATCCAACACACGAGCTTGGCCCAATTGCAAAGCTTCTTGATATAAACAGAGGAAACAGAATGGTAAGTCTTGTTTCAGTTGCGTCAAAATCAGCAGGAATCGAGCAGTACATAGAAGACAGAAAAGACACCTTTGAAAATAAAGAACTTATCGGGAAAAAGTTTAAACAAGGAGATATTGTAAATACAATTATAACCTGTGAAAACGGAGAAACGATTTCCTTAAGACTTGATACATCTCTTCCAAGATCATACAGCCGTGAATTTACGGTTAGAGGAACAAAAGGAATGTATGAGGAGATTACAAATTCTGTATTTATAGACGGCGATGAAGAACTGTTTGATACGGCTGAATATTCAAAAAAAGTGCTTGATAATGCAAAACAGTATGAAGAAAAGTATTTGCCTGATTACTGGAAAAATATAACTCCTGAACAACTTGAAGGACACGGTGGAATGGACTATTTTCAGTTTGTTGCATTCTTTGATGCAATAAGGGAAAACAAGCCGATGCCAATCGATGTTTATGATGCGGCATCTTGGATGAGTGTAACAGCTCTTTCGGAATATTCCATCGCAAACGGTAATGTCCCCG
>JAZRKP010000055.1:0-1049 GCA_045646365.1 Clostridia bacterium | reverse complement strand
CAAGTAGAGGTCGGTGAAAAATCCAACAACTGAGCTGCGGGCACAGTAATCTGCAGGCTTTACGCCAGCCTTTTGATGATACCATAAGTTTGCCCAAAAGTAAAGGAGAATTTTCTATATTTCCTACAAAAACAGGATTATTTTCAGAATATTGATAAAGAAAACATTTGTCTTCCTGTAAAAAACTGAAAATTTGAAATGTCAGTTAACATAACGATATTTTTGAATCGATAATAACTGATCTTATCTGGGAGTTATCCACATTCTCCACAGGTTTTTCCACAAGGCTTCCAGAGAAAAGTGTTGATAACTCTAGGACAAATTTTGTGTATACAAATCCTTCCACAGTTTTACACAATTCTGTGGAAAGTGATTTAATTTACATAACAACAAAGTTGTAGGGGAGGGTCTTAACCCTCCCTTTTTTCATATCTGCAGCAGAATACTGCAAGGGAGCGTCAAGAATCTCCCCTGCTTTTTGTTGTTATGTAAATCAAGTCGCATTCCACACAATTGTGTAAAACTGTGGAGAGATTTGTATACAAAAAAATAGCCCTTGATTTATCAACACTTTTCCAGTTAACCCCTGTGGAAAAACCTGTGGAGAATGTGGATAACTCCCAGATAAGAGCGGTTATTCTCTGTTTATAATTTTCGTTATGTAAACTGATATTGAAAATCTTCAGTTTTCTCCCGGAAGACAAATGTTTTCTTTATGAATATTCTGAAAATTATCCTGTTTTTGTAGGAAATATAGAAAATTCTCCTTTACTTTTGGGCAAGCTTATGGTATCATCAAAAGGCTGGCGTAATGACCAGTTATCAGCAACCCCTAGCTCAGTTGTGGGAGAAAGCTGTATTTGTTAACAGTACACCACCCGCCCCTACTTGGCTATCGGGCAAATATTTTGAAAGGTGGATTTTCCCATGATTCTGAAGGAAAAGAAGACCCAGGTTATCCTGGAGAACGCTACTCACGAAGGCGATACCGGCTCCCCCGAGGTTCAGGTCGCTATCCTGACCGCTCGTATCAACGAGCTGACCGAGCA
>JAZRKP010000054.1:0-51904 GCA_045646365.1 Clostridia bacterium | reverse complement strand
CTTGGGTGATTCGAAAATAATTGCCGCATCCATTTCCAAATTACTTGCATTTATCCCATCGAAAGTTACAGATGGATGCATTCCTTCTGCTGGTCTCCATATTTTATTTGATGGGTTATTGCTTTGAGGGAACAAGCTAAGTTCTACTTCATTTCCCGTGTTATCGATTCCTCGAAAATAAAAATTGTTTAATCCCTGTTCCTCACTAAATTGTGCATTATATGTATCAATTACATACATATCTTCTGCTGCAACATACACTGTACACACAAGCATAATTGTCACTAAGCTTAAAAGTAATTTTTTCATATTTTACACTCCATTCTTTCTTTTTTAGTTTTATTCATAGACTACTACTATTCTTGTCCTGTTTGACTTATCTATTGCCGCAAAAACTCTGTCTCCCTTAAAAATCTCATCAAATGTAATTTTCTCAAATAGTCCTACGTTTTTATGATACTTGAATATCGCCGAACCTGTATTTGAAACACATTCTGAAATCTTATCTGGTGTTATTTCCTCATACTCGTCGCCACAATACACCGTCATAAGCCCTGAATTTATACTGTGCACCCTGCCAAATACCTTAGTCGCTTGAGGATTGGAATTTACTTCTCCTGTTGTGTAAGGTGTAGGTGTGTAATATTTATCATAATTCAAAACATCATGACATATTACTATTCTCTTAACCCTACCGGTTGAGTCTGTTCTGTATTGAATAACATCGCCCGCCTGCGGTTTTCGATTGAGGGTTGCATCGATTAATGAGTCAGAATTTATTGCCCAAATCTCCACCTCCTTTCCCGATTCGTCGTAGCCTAAAATAACATCATTAGCATCGTTGTTTGCATCAACACTTTCAATTACACTCTTAACAACTATCGAAGTTGTACCTGAGCTTATTCCCAAAGCGTTTGCATCATACTCCAACACGATATATCCTACAATTCCGTTTTCTGCAACCTCATAAAGCTCTAATCCGTAATCTCTTTCTACACTTAATGAATTCGAATTGATTACGTTGTAGTTTGTCTCATCATCAAACTCACTTTCTGTTGAGCTGTTATTTGGAACTTGGAATATAATCGTGTTTGAATTCATCAGATACTTATTTGATAAAACGCCTGTTCTTACACATCTAAAATTAGCTTTTGCATCCACCGAAAATTCTTGTGCATCATAACCATCCTTAGGGAATACTATTTCCTTTAAAACTCCATCCTTCTGATTATATATTACAAGCTGTTTTTTATTGAGTAAGCTCGTATATGTGCTATCATTTACTATCTTTGATGAGTACATATTTTTATTATTGATTTTAACCTTTTCATCTGTCACATAGGTTTCAAGCTTTTTTTCTTGCGTATAAATTTTCACACTGAAAGTGTCTGTTCCGAAATAACCTTCGTTCTTGCACCATGCAACTAAATATCCTACACTAACATTTGCCCGGGTTGCATCAAAGCTGACTACTTTTCCAAACGCGTTAATTAAGAACTTTCCGCTATCTCCCGCCTTTGCTTCTTGTATATATCCTGCATTAACAAGGTTTTCATAAGTATCAGATACAAAAACTTTCTCTCCGCTTATTGTAAAACAAGTCTCATCATTCGCTTTTATATATTCTAATACTCCCGTTATAGATTCCTTACCTATCCTAATTGTATAAACCTTATCATCAGTTTCATTTTCTGATATTGCTACCGAAACAACATCGTCCTCTGTTAAACTTTGGATAGTCGGTCTTTCCTTATTACCATAATATCTTATTATAGCATCTTCTAACGAAATAGGATTTTGTCCGTATTTGAAAGTTATTTTTTCCGAATTAACACTTACTTTTTCAATGATATAGTCTTTATAATCATATATAACTACTACATCATATCCATCCTTACCATCATTATCAATAAACTTTATATACTCTTTTTCACCATCGATATACTTCTCATCAAAAGCAATCGCTTTTCCGTTATAAATCATATCAACAGCAAAATTTAATTCAATATTCTTTAATTTTTTTCCTTCATAATAATTTACTTTTCTTTCCGAAATACTGTCAAATTCTTTTTCATTTCCGTCAAGAATTAAAACCTTATTCTTTGTACTTTCTTCTACATACACAATTGTTCCAAAATCATTTTCATTCTTCACCCTTGCATAGACTACAACTGAACATCCCAATAATTCGTCTGTAAAATTTTCAGGGTCATAATAATATGCTCCGCCAATGCAAACCTTTCCCATATCTGCCCCATCAGCAGAACTAAGACCTGTTACATCATCTTCTTCAACGATTCCCGAATAACGATATATATCAAGCTTTTCCGTTAAAAGAGTCTCATTTTCATTAACAGAATACAATACATTATCGCCTGTTATACCCGTCACATCCAATCCCCCGGACATCATTGCATTATATAAAAGATTAGCTATATCTTTTTGAGTTGCATCACTTTTATAGTTTGTTGTTATTCCGTCTAAAATACCAAGCCGTCTTGCAAGCTTTATGTACCCGTCGGGATATCCACCAAAAGTTTTTGCTACATTATTTCCTCCTGTCAGAGATACAAATACCTTTATAGCCTGCTCCATTGTTATAATATCATCAGGCCCGAATTTTCCCTCACCATATCCTAACATATAACCATTTCTTACAGCAGTTTCAACGTATGCTCTGTCTCCATCTGATACATCCTCAAATTTTGCAACAGCATCCTTTTCGGGTTCTACACTATATAATTTGCAAAGGATTTGTGCCATCCTTCCTCTTGTAACAGGCACGGTTTCCCAAAATATACCTGTGTATTCATCCTTTTCCATAATATCAAGTGCAATCAATAGCTTAATCGGTTCGTCTTCTACTTTGCTCTTTTTTGCATTAACAATACTAATTGAACACAATTGTAAAATCAAAACAAATAAAAGTATTTTTACTAAATGTTTATATTTCATATTTTAATTCTTCCCTTCCATGCAACGGTAAATTATGACTGCCGATTCTGCTCTGGTTGCTTTGTTTTTAGGAGCAAAGTTTCCATTACCTACTCCATTTATAACGCCCATCTTACCTAACACTCCAACTGCTTCCTTGGCATAATCGGATATATCCGAATTATCTATAAATTCAAGTATTTGTTCAGGCATTAAAACATTTGCGGCCTTCATTGCCCTGTAAACCATAACCGCCATATCCTCTCTTGTTATCTGGGTTCTACTTCCAAAGGTATTTCCAGACACGCCGTTTACAATATTCAGTTCCACCGCTTTTGACACATAATCATAAAACCAATCTGATTTTTTTACATCCAGAAATGATAATGCTGCTCCGCTCACTTTAAATCCGAAAGCTTCACATATCAGCTTTACAAACTCCTCACGGTTTACATTTCTTGAAGGCTCATACAAGTTATTCCCAACACCATCTACAACACCTTTTTCCGACAGCTTATAAATCGCCTCAGATGCCCACTCATAACCCGCAAGGTCACTAAATATCTTTTTGTCTACCTCAGGCTCTTGAACCTGTGTTACAGTTTCAACCGCTATATTTGTACTTCCCTTAGAGCCACTACCCGAATTTCCCCCACCCGAGGTACTGTCAGTGTTTTTATCCACCTCATCCATTGCTTCGTCAACTGCCGACAATAAATCCTTCGTTGAATTAAACATTTCGCCCTTTGCAATATTCACCAAAATCCTCATTGCACTATCAGCCTTTTTTGAAGACATCCCTTCAAGCTTATCTAAAATCTTATCCTCTTCATCTTCGCCTAAAAGTATCTCTTTGTTATTTAATATTATCTCGTCAACATCGCTATATGGAGCTACACTGATTTTTTCAAATACCATACTTTTTAAAACAGCGTCCAAAAACTGCTTGTAATCACAAAATCCGTCTTCATCTATATTATTTATCAGATTTTCTACTATGCTTTTCTTTCTTTCAGAATCTATATCAAAAAAACTCTCGTCAACTTCTTCAATTTTGACACCTAAAATATCTTTATCAAGCTTATCTAAAAGTGTAATCGTTTTTGTTTCATCCTTTTCATTCACAACGGCTGTAATGATAGAAACATTACATATTTCTAAAAGCATATCATTTGTAACAATTGATTGAAAATCCTTAGTTGAATTGTTTATATTCTTTTTTGTTTCATCTTCTAATTGGTCGTATTCATCAAGCCATACTCCCATAGCATCAAAAATATCCCTGACATATAAAGCCTCTACAATATTTTCGCCAAAGCTTACATCATTGGTCATAAATTCAAACATCCCGTCTGCTTTTTCATTCATCATACCAACTATATCCGTTTTGAGCTTATTGTTATAATACAATAAATCCTTATATGTACTCACACTCTCTGTACGAAATTCCACTCTTAAGTTATAACTTTTTGCAGTCTTTTCATCATCATAAATGTTTATATTTCCGGAAAAATTCCCTTCATCATCAGGCACAGCTATTTCGAAGGCTTTAATTGCATCATCCCCTATACCGTTAGTACTGTCGTATGCCATAACAAGTATAATTTCATCCGTATCAGATTCCAAGCTTCCCGAAAAATATATCTGCTGATCCTTATACCTGCATTCCTCTATATTTATAATTTCTTCTGAAAAGGCTATATGACTTGGCATAAGCGTTAATAAAACTACTGCTGATAAGAATATCGACTTAATAAATTTAATTGTTTTTCTCATAAAATTTCTCCTTCCGAAACAATATCACATTTTAATCACTGAATGTATACGCATTTACGGTTATATCACTTTCAACTACTGGTTCGTATTTAATCTCACGCACTTCTCCCTCAAGCATTGAGAAGTAACTATCTTCAAACACAGCCTCGCCCTCAATTTCAACTACATGAACATAGGTATTCGCCTTTATTTTAACTATACCGTCTCCGCATTTTAATACCTCAACTTTATCCATACATTCTGAAATTCCAAGCTCACCTTTTCTGTAGAAAGAATAGCCTTCGCCCTCAAGCTCTGCAACAATAAAACAGTTTTCAGGAATTTCGGTTTCCTTTACATTAAGAGCCACAAACGCGATATCCTGTTTTGCACAAATTTCTATATATTCTGAAGTATATACGGTTGCTCCATCTCTTGAAACTGCGTGCCACCGTATTTTTACACTGCGTTCTTCTCCGTCATTGCTAACCCAGATTTTATAATCGGGCGCTTCATAATCAACTGACAAGACAAGAGGCTTTGAAGCCCGCTTAAACGAATAGTATGATGCTTTCGGGATTCCATAATAATCCACCAGTGACCACCCAAATGCTGCCGGCCAGCAATCATTAAGCATCCAGTAAAGAACACCTGAACAGAATTCCTTTTCCCGTCTGACATTCTCCAAAGAAATACGCATCCACTCATATTGGAGGTACTTATACTTAAACAATCTGTCTGCTCCGTCTATGAAATCACCAAAGAGTCTTTTTGCGAAAAGGTCTGCATAATAATACAGTTCTTTCTCCATAGCCGGATTATTTTTCGTATGATAAAGCCACATTTCATTATTTTTGCCAAATATATCCTCCTCTGTCATAAACTTTTTCAGAGTTGGAAAAGATGATGCTCCTAATGTAGGGTCTTCTGCACTGAACCTTGAGGTATAGTTCTTAAGCCATTCTTTATACTCCGACATATTTCCTGATTCAATAAAATCAAACAATGTGGATAGAAAATAAGTATTGTGTGTAATCCCTGCTGTATTTGACGAGTATTCCACTCCACCATAAGGACTTGATGGGAAGAAATCACGGTATGGATCATTTTTATATATAACCGGCGCTACACCCTTTTGCGCTGAAGTTCTTCCATGAAACCAAGAGCGCACATCCGTCCCCCATGTTCCATTTTCGTTATCTCCGGTCCACCAGATAAGACAAGGCTTATTTCTTGCAAGCATTGTCACATATTCTGCTTCACGGCGAAGCTGTTCTATAAAGGATTTCTGCTCCTCAGGATAATCTCCACAAGCCATTAGGAAGTCCTGTGATACCATAATACCGAGCCTTGAACATTCATTATAAAAATGCTCCGTTTCAAAGGCTCCCCCTCCCCATATTCTTATCATATTTACTCCCGCTTCTGCAAAAAGCTCTAAAAGATATGTAATCTTTTTATCTGTGTTTCCATTGTTAAACGGCTGGCAAGGAACCCAGTTTCCCCCCTTGCAATTCACTCTTTTCCCATTTATTATAACTGTAAAACTAGAAAAACAATCCCCTTTATTTGATTTTGCAAATAACTTATTATTTTTCAGCTTAAGACATTTTTTGTAATTTTCTGTTCCTTCTTCGTCGTCAAGTTCAAGAATTTTCACGGTTCTTATTCCGAATAAGGTTTTATAAAGTGTTCTATCTCCACACTTAACTACAACGGTATGAAGATTTTGTTCACCATACCCATTTGGATTCCAAAGCTTTGGCTCTTTTATGTTGATTCTGAATTTATGTAGTTTTTCTTCACAGTATTTAGATTTCTTACATATTAAAAAACTGTTTTGATCATATATTTCTACATCTATTATTCCACCTTCCTGATAATCAGCAAGTGTTAAATCCACTCCAATAGCTGCGCTGTATTTATCCACAGAAATAGTATATACATAAACACTCTCTGTCTTTATCCCCTTATCAAGAATCCTTAGATATGCATTACCCATTCCGCATGTAACAAAACGCATCGTCCAGTCCCAACCATATGTACATTGCATTCTCCTTGTATATAGACGATTTTCCGAAAAAGCACAAAAACGTCTTTTTCTTCTACCTCTGTTCATCTGAATCGGGGAATAAAAATACACCTCAAGTATATTTTCGCCAATGCATAAAACCTTTGATACTTCAAAAATATGTTCAATATTTCCATTATCGCAATAGCTAATGTGTGTACCATTCAAATATATATCACAATATGTGTCAAGTCTTTCAAATACCAACTCAACATTGTCGCCTATTTCCTCCAAAACAAAGCTCTTTTTATAATGCCAGCTATAATCCTCATATTTTTGAAACTTTTCTGCGTTATCTCTGTAAAAAATATCATTGTATTCCTTTTCAATACCGGAATTTAATAAATCATTCAGCGCACAACCCGGAACACTCCCCAAAAGTGCAAGTTTCTCACCTGACGGAGACTCCCCATTAACTTCCCATTCTCCATTTAATAAAATAATATTTTTTTCACTCATATCTATTCTCCTTCTGTCTCTTTACTCAAATATTCTTCTGAATATATACGACGATATCCCTGATGTGTATATTTTCAATACATTTCTTTTTAAAATTTCCGCCAAGCCGCAGACATAAAAACTTTATCTGTTTCACACCTTGTTTTATATTGCTTACTCTAGCTAATTTTTCTTGACATATCAATAAACTCAACATTAGTATTTTTCTTGTTTTATATAATATCAAAATTCTTTAATTTTGTATTGTAATCTTGTATCATTCTTTTGTAATATTCTATCATCTTTTTATTAAAATAATGTATTTTCAAGCTTATTTATCCATTTTAGATATATTTTTCCTTAATATTGACTATTTTTGCATAATATGCTATACTATATATGATATATTATTCCAAAACAAACGGAGGACTGAATAATGAATTATCCCCAAGAACTTCCCAAACATGAAATTGCAAGTTTCCACTCATCCACAGTATTAGCTATGTCCTCAGAAAATAGAACAAAAGCATATTTTCATATACTTCACAATAATCTCCTATTTCTTCCAATGCATTCTCACGATTTTTATGAGATTAACATTATTACATCTGGAAATGCTATGCACTACATAAATGACAAGATTTACCCCGCACCACAAGGCACTGTATTTGTTATTCCGCCACACTATGAACATGGTTATTTCAGCGAAGAAAGCACCCAAATTTTTCACCTTATTCTTGATATGGCGTTCATTAACTCCTATCATGCTCAGCTCAACGCACTGAAGGGATACTCATTTCTTTTTGACATTGAGCCTATATTGCGTAAGAGAAACAACATTAACCTGTTTTTAACTCTAAGTAATGAAAAAGTGGACTATATTAGTCCACTTATTCAACGATTATGTTATTACGAAGAAAAATTTAAAGAAAATAACTTTTTGACAAAGGAATTCTTAACCCTTAACCTTATTGCAGAACTTTGCAACTTCAACTTGGAATACTATCCTGAAAAAACTACAAACACACCGAAAAAAACCGATGAAATTATTAAAATTATGGAATATATTTCAAAGAATTATCATCAAAAAATCAACTTTCACACACTTGCTGAAAATTTTAATATGTCATATCCCACTCTTTTTCGTAATTTTGTCAAACTTTGTTCCGTGACCCCTACCCAATACCTTTCAGAATGTAGAGTGAACGAAGCAATTAATCTTATGAATCAAAACAAGCTGACATTAACCGAAATTGCACTTTCTTGTGGTTTTTACGACGCCTCTCATTTTACCAAAACTTTTATTTCACTTAAAGGCTTCCCTCCATCAAATTTCGGCAGCTAAACCTAAATTAAAAGCTGAATAGTAAAATAATAAGTCCCTACCGTCTGACATTTTTGTTAGTCCAAGTAAAGACTTATTATTTTAATCATGTAACTTTGTAAGCGGTTTTAGTCCGCATCGAATCAACGCATTGTTGCACTCAAGCACAGTTTCCTTAAATGCAAAATCTATGAAAAATCTGTACATACAATCTGTTTTGGTATTTTTCAGAGTATATCCTGCAAGCAACAGCATCATATTTCCCTGATACGAATTCAAATGAAGTGCTACGCATACAGCTACAACCGCATTAAGCTTATGGCTCTCATTTGCAGGGTCTCTCATTCGCCCGATTGTTCGTTCGGATAAGCCAGTAAGCTCTGCTAGCCCTTCTATTGTTATGCCCCGCTCCTTCATAAAACAAGTAAGTGCTACGCCGAAATTATCAGGCAGCATCCCACCGCCACTGCCTCCGCCAAAAATCACAAACAAGTTGTCTTCCGTTATGTCCTTGACTGACGATATTTTCTGAGCTTCTTTAAATATTCTTTGTCTGTCTTCGTGAGCATGTGAAACAAAAATACGGCTCTTTCCAATACCGGGACTGCCGCATATAACGACAGGTTTTCTTCTTCCCATCCCACCGCCGGCAGACACAATACTTATATGGCTTTTGTAAACACAATAATCTTTCAAAGTTTCTTCTGTAAATTCTACCGTAACAAGTTCACCGTTTTTTACTGATAAACATTCTTTAGATTTGAGAACAATTTTCCCATCAACATATGTATACTTGCCACTATCAACAATTTTTCTGAATTCTTCCGATTCAAGGTAGTAATCAATTAAATCATCTTCTTTAAAAGCATATAAATTGTTGATCGCTATACTATAGGCTTCTTTAGACACCTTACGAAGTTCCGTTTCCGAAAGTTTCGGAAGCTTCGAATAAATGCGTTCATCTAATTTACTTTTTTATCATTTTCCGGTTTCATATCTGACATAATACCCACCTCCCATATATTTCCATATCCTAACACACAATTTTTCAAAAAACAAGACATTTTTATTTAATTCAGCATAATTTATAAAATTTTTTAAAAAAATTTTTTCATTTTGACGGACACGGCGTGTCCGCTTTTTTTCATATAAATGCCCGTAATTACTGGATTTCTTAAAAGCATAATTTCCTTTCAAATCCCCAAAAACCGCATAACAGTGGGATTTTTCTAAATTGCCACGAAAAGTCCTGTTCAAACACTTTGTTATGATATATAATGCACTTGAAGGTGAGGTTCACTTTCATCATCGCACACTATATCACCTGATCAATGATAGCTCAATGGTATGTGGTGGACAACTGAATATGCCAGCTGCCTTTTGAGCGGGTTGCTGCAATCCGAAACGGAGTATTTCGTCAGGACTGTGGTTTTCCTCTATGCCATTTTGCAGTTACCTCATCTTAATCCTCCGTTTTGAGAAATCAACAAACGGAGGATTTTTTATGAAAAGATTTATTAATTTCAAAGGGGGTTCTTAAGCTATGGTACCAATGCCAATTAAGGCAACCCCATATGCACATCAGCGTGAAGCATATGAATTTGCTTGCAAAAAATTTGGACTAATACCTACTGAAAATACGAGTAACGGTCTTGCGTTACTTATGGAAATGGGAACAGGAAAAACCCTGACAAGCATAGCAATTTCAACTATTTTCTTTAAGCTCCGAAAGGTCAGACGAGTTCTTGTTATTGCTCCCCTTTCAATTCTTCCTGTATGGAAAGAGGAGTTTAAGAAATTTGCAGACACACTCCATACCGTCACAGTCCTCAAAGGGTCAAGCCGTGAAAAGGTAGCTATGCTTAAAAACGTTAGTAATGTTTGGCTTCAGGTGGTTGTCAATTATGAGAGCACCTGGAGAATTGAAAAGGAGCTGCTGGAGTTTGATGCTGATCTTGTTATTGCTGATGAAGCACACAAAATTAAGAATGCACGAACAGCTCAATCTAAAGCTTTACATCATTTTGGAGATAAGGCAAGACACAAGCTTCTCCTCACAGGAACACCCGTTCCAAACAAGGAAATGGATGTATTTTCACAGTACAGATTTCTGAATAAATCAGTCTTTGGTGAAAACTTTTATGCGTTCCGAAACCGCTACTTTGATATGGTAGGCTATGGTAATCACACCCCGAAATTCAAAGCACATATGCGTGATGAATTTCTTGAGAAAATGCACTCCATCGCATTTCGGGTAACAAAGGACGAATGCTTGGACTTACCTGATATCACCGAGGAAGTCCGCATGGTTGAGCTTGAAAGCAAGGCTATAAAGCTATATAAGAATCTTGAAAAAGAGAGCTACATAGAGCTTGCAAACTCGGAAGTATCTGCAGTAAATGTGCTGACAAAATTACTCCGCTTATCACAGCTTACAGGCGGGTATCTTACGGATGATGACGGCAACATAACCTCTGTCAGTACGGCAAAGCTTAATGCCTTATCAGACATTATTGATTCGGCTATGGAGGAAAACAAGAAACTCGTCATTATGGCAAGGTTTGTTAATGCACTTGATGAAAGAATCAAAAGCTTTTATACACAAACAGCATTGACACGACTTAGAAATGCCGTAGGACTTTCACAAAGTGAACTTGCAGAGCGTTCCGGTGTAAGTATTCGTATTATACAAGCATATGAGCAAAGAATGAGAGACATAAATAAAGCACAGCTTGCAACCATCGCAAATCTTGCACAGGCACTTGATTGTGATGCTATTGATTTATTAGAAAAATAATTTAAGCATACGACAATTCATACGACAATTGTACCCCAAAATGATGTCTTTTGTTTATGGGGTTTTTAGAGATAAAGATTTTAAAAGTGGCGTAAATAGTGCGTCATAACAGGGTTTCTTGGACTCAAGCAGGCCAAAACGGGACAAGGCTCACAAAGCTCATAACCCGGAGGTCGCAGGTTCAAATCCTGTCCCTGCACCCACAAGGAAAGCCTTGTCATTACTGCAATGACAAGGCTTTTTCATGTTTTTAAAACTAAAGTTTATTACCGAAGTAGACCGATTTAGACCAAACTTTTTGGACGGTTTTTGGGCGGCTCCGTCGGTTTCTCTTTTATTTTCGACTATAAATTTTAAAGCTATGAGATTTAAGCTTAGTGTATTACTTATGGCAACCCCATAGGTACGAATCCCATCTCCCTCCTCCACATAAAAGTGCTTATTTTGATACAAATAAGCACTTTTATTTTTTGCTGAAAATTCCTTGATATTAAGGGATTTTCAGCTTTTTATAGACTTTCAAATCTACAAAAACACATCCACCAAAGAGGTCACATTGACCTTTTGGTGGACTCACATTTTTGCAATCGTTAAATTTGTGGGTAATCGTTACATTTATGTGTATTCGTTAAACTTATGGGGTTATCGTCAAATTTATGTATATTTATTGTAAAATGTACCTTGATATATATTCGGTAATGCGGCAACCAAACCATTTACTATTCTCCTTGAAACGCCAATCCGAGGCTCATGTAAAATTTTTTTGTCATGGCCCCTTTTTCTCACTTTTATACAATCAACTCAAATATTGCCTGGCCGCAACCTGTTATTATAATTGCCGCAAAACCAATTATTATACCAATGGTTTGAATCGGCTTTAATTTTTCACCAAACAAAAACTTGCCTGCAATTGTCGATAAAATAACCGTTGAGCCATTACTTACCGGGAAAAATACTGCACTCGGAATTACTGCTGAAAGCGACACATTGAGTCTGATATAAATACAACTTGTTGCACCTGCTAAAAGTATGTATATCAAAGCACTTTTTCTTATTTTAGGCATTGGTTTTCCTGTTCCTTTATTTATTACAACACCAAATATTCCAAACATAACCATTGATACAACCGCAGCCGTCAGCATCATTCCATTGACTTCAACCGAAGCAGAGGATTTTCCAAATACCTTATAGAAAATTCCAACAAAACCACCTGCAAGGAAGAACAAAAACGCATACACAAACCATTTAACAGTAAGCTTTTCACCACTTTTCTTGGGATTAACACACAAAACAAGCGAAACAAGCAACATCAGCATTCCGATAATCTGAAAAATATTAACCTTTTCATTGGCATAAACCACACCAAATCCTGTTGCAATCACAAAAGCACAACAACTTATCAGAGTTGTAAGCGATACGGGGCCTGTGGTAAGTGCTGTTGTTTTAAAATATAAAAAAGCACACAGCAAAACGCCATAAATTGTTCCAAACACCAATGCAGCGGGACTTATTGCCACCTCACCGGAAGCAAAAAACCAGCAAGTCATGATAACCGTCCAGATAAAGCTTATCCCTGAATTAAAGAAAAATAAATCTCCTGTTGTTTCAATTCCCTTATTATTAAATTTGTGAAGAATACAACTGCTTACCGCAGTAAATAAAATTGCTATCGTCATCAAAAGATATGCAACTGTCATTGACATAAAAATTATCCCCTTTCTTTCTCTTCCTTTTTATTAAGCCGATATTTCCCCGGAGGGATTCCATACTTTGCAGTGAAAGCCTTAGAAAAATGCGAAATATCATAAAATCCCGTTGAAAGTGCTATATCACTAAGCGATAAATTCTCGTCCTCCATTAAAGTTTCAGTCTTTTTAAGCCGAAGCTCTGTAAGGTATTTTGCAGGTCCACTCCCCATACTTTTAACAAAAAGCTTATGCAGATATACGCGGTTAATCCCAACATAGTCTGCAATATCGGTTATTTTTATATTATACGGATAATTATCCTCCATATAGGATACTGCTTTTGAAACATAGTGTTCCGGCAGGTAACTGTCACCAAGCCTTTCCGATTTAGCCTTTACAAGTCTGCTCATTATAACAAGAAAATATCCTGTTACATCATAGCCCTTTGTTCCTGTATTCTCACCCGCATGGTACATTGCATAAAGATCGTGAAGCATATCCTTTGTCATATCATAGTCAAAAGTAAGATGACTGCTATCGAATCCCGCATAATGCACCAGTGCCTCGTCATCAAGACCATAAAAAATTGCATAAATATATGTCCACGGCTCGTTTTCGTCAACCCTATATGTGTTAGGAATGTTTGGAGGAATTAAAAACCCCTGACCCTCTCCAAGTTCAAAGGTTTTTCCGTTTATGGTATAAAATCCTTTTCCTTTAAGAATAAAGTGAACCGCATAGTGACCATTGATACCAACTCCGCCAAAAACCATATCAAGCTTTCCGAATTTTTCGATAAGTTCCATTACCTTTCCGGGATTTTCAGGGTCAGGGAAATATCTGTTTTCCGGAAGAACATTAAGTTCATCATCAACAAGACCGTAAAACGCTCTTTCCATTCCGCCCCTGAATGAAAGCGGGTCATCTTTATCAATATACTTTTTATCATCTGTAAGATATTCGTCCATATTTATAAATGTACAATTTTTAAGGCTTACACGGTATTTATTCACCAGATAAGCAATTCTGCTGTATGGTCCAACAGGGCCATAAGGTACAACCATCAAAGTTGGCTCACCTTTCTTATTATTCTCAACTATTGTCTCAAGAACATCTATTGCCACACGCCAGTACATATCTACTTCCGTATCGCAAACTCTGAGTTCAATAGGACAATCTTTTCCGAGCTCTTCTCTCGGTATTCTGTTAATATCTATCATAATTAACACCTCCATCATTATAATATCACACAGAAAAAATAAAGTATATAGACTCGCACGCTATTTTTTAGCACAAATCCGCTATTGACACAATAAAGTATTTGTAATATAATTTGATTAGAGGTGATTATAATTGGCTTTCTCCAGCGAATATCAATCTATGGAATATATTCATGTAAACAGTTGTGACTGTCAGCATCTTTTCGGCAGAGATATTGGTTCTCTTCGTGAAAACGGAAGGAGTGATTTTCACCTGCTTTTCATCACCGAAGGTTGTTGCTTTATGACGGAAAACGGGATAACAACCCCTGTTGAGGCAGGCTCGGTTATCATCTATCTTCCTCACGAAAGACAACAATATCATTTCAACAAAGATATTCGCTCAACCTCTTATTATGTTCATTTCAGCGGTGTTGGGTGTCTCGATATGCTGAAAAACCTCAATTTAACTAAGCGGTATTTTTATGTGGGGGAATCATCCCATGCCGAATCGCTTTTTAAAAGAATGATTGAGGAATATTTTGCTCGTAAACCCTATTCTCATCAACTTTGCAGCGGATATCTCTCTACCCTGCTTGCAATTTTTGCCTCAAAAAGACTTTCTTTAAAACCATATTCACAGGAGAAAAATATATACCCCATAGAAAAGGCGTGCAGAGACATGATTCGTAACTATGACAAGCCTTTGGCTATCAAGAAATATGCAACGGAATGTAACCTCAGCACAAGTAGATTTTCGCATCTTTTTAAAGAATGTACAGGACAGAGTCCACAGGCATATTTTATTGGAGTTAAAATAAAAAAAGCCTGTGAACTCCTTGAGAACACAGACCTATCTATATCTGAAATAAGTGAACAGGTAGGGATTTCTGACCAGAATTATTTCAGCCGCCTGTTCAAAAAATATACATCCAAGTCTCCCTCTGCTTATAAAAATTCTTTTATGTAATTTTCATCTTTTCGCTCCTTATACATCCTGTCTTCTGCCAAGCATCAACTTACTATGTATATTTTCATCACGGTCACTTAATCATTTCAAGCAAAACATCGCCGCAACCGTTTATAACTATTGCGATAAGTCCTATAACTATGCCCGTTATCTGTATTGGTTTAAGCTTTTCTCCGAATAAGATTTTGCCCATTATAGTTGACAAAATAACCATTCCGCCGTTGCTGACCGGGAAGAAAATTGCTCCAGGAATAACTTTCGACAGTGAAACATTAAGTCTTATGTATATGCACCCTGCTATTCCGCAAAGTAGCATATATAAAAGAACAAGCCGTGTTGGTTTTTCCATCTTTCTATGATTTTTCTTCGCCTCTACAAATCCGCCTGATATGAAGAATATTCCCGACACAACAGAGGCAACAAGAATCATTGTGTTAACCTGCTCCGATGCGGTGGATTTTCCGAAAAGCTTATATAAAATTCCCACAAGTCCTCCAACAAAGAAGAACACAAAGCAGTTTAAAAACCATTTTCCGGTCAGCTTTTCTCCGCTCTTTTTCGGATTTATACAAAGCACTAATGATATAAGCAACAATCCCATTCCCATTAGCTGAATAAAACTTACTGATTCTCCTGCATAAAAAACACTGAATCCCGTTGCAATAATAAACGCACAGCTACCTATAAGAGTTGTGAGCGAAACAGGCCCCTCTGCCGTTGCGCGCATTTTGAATAATAAAAACAATCCGAGAATTATTCCGTAAACAACACCGTATATAACCGCGGTTGTACTGATTTTGTTATCTCCCGAAATTAAAAGCCATACAGTCAAAATCATCATCCAGACAACGCTGACTCCTGCATTAAAAATAAATGAACTGTATTTATTATCCTTTGTCTTATTTGCAAAGCTACGGAGCAAACCTGCATTTACTACCGAAAACAAAATTGAAATCGTCATTAAAACATATTCCATTAAATTTCACCTCTGTTTTGTATTTTTTCTTTTTGATATTTTCCCGGAGACATCCCGAACTTTGAACTAAATATTTTTGAAAAATGTGACAAATCGTAAAAACCCGAAGATAGTGCTATCTCATTTATGGAAAGAGTGTCATATTCCATTAGGTCAATCGCTCGTTTCATTCGCACATCAGTAAGATATTTTGACGGAGAAACGCCCAGATATTTCATAAATAATCTGTAAAGATGAGAGCGGTCAATCTTTACATAGTCCGCAACATCCTGAATAGAAATATCGTATGTCATATGGTCTTCTATATAAGAACAGGCTAAATTAACATATTTCCCCGAAGATAAACCGCTTTGCTTTTTCTCACTGTTTGCCTTAACAAGATGGCTCATTGCAAGCAGGAAATACCCCAAAATGTCATACCCTTTTGAAAGATAATCTCTTCCTGCTGCGTGCATATTTTTAAGATTATTGACAACCTCATCAGTCATTGGGAATGAAAAAATAACATTTTCATCATCAAGACCTGCGTTATGCACCAAGGTTGTTGCATCAATCCCTTTAAAGGTTGCATAAATATACCGCCACGGCTCGTTTTTATCAGCAATATAAATATTGGGAATATTCGGCGTAATCATAAATCCTTGGCCTGCCTCAAGCTCATAGGTTTTGCCGTTTACAGAGTATGTCCCTTTGCCCTCTAAAATAAAATGGGCGGAATAGTCAGGGTAAACAAGTCTTCCGCTTGAATGACCGCTGTGGCAAATCTGCAGTCCACACTCAATGACAGAAAGACTTTGATTGGACAATTTATCCATACTGTATCTTTCGGTATCATAGCTCATAATATCACCTGTTTACATAAATACTGAATTTATTATACAATTTATATATCAATTTTTCAAGGTGAATTTAAAAATATGCAACACCCATATATTAAACAGTCATCATTTTTACATTTTCAAAACAAATGCTTTGTATTATAATAAATAAAAAACTTGATTTTGGAGAGTGATTGTTATGAAGAAAGAAAAGTTGAGGATTGCCTTTATCGGTTGCGGACAGTTCTGCAGTTTCTTTGTGCCTTTGTTTAAGGTTCATCCCGCAGTTGAATTTGTTGCCGTTTGCGATAAATTCCCGGAACGAGCTAAAGACTTCAAAGAAAAATTTGATGCAGATATGATTTTTGATACTTTTGAAGATGCCATAGCATCTGATGAAATTAACGCTGTTGCAATTTTCACTCAACGTGATTTGCACGGTCAGATGGCAATAGATGCACTAAAAGCCGGAAAACACGTATACAGTGCCGTTCCTATGTCCCTTAAAATTGAGGATATTTTAGAAATTGTCCGTCTTGTTAATGAAACAGGTCTTACATATATGATGGGTGAAACAGGAATATACCGCCCTGCCTCCATTTACTGCCGTAAACAATATGCAACGGGCGAAATGGGTGACTTTGTTTATGCCGAGGCTCAATATAACCACGATATGAAACGCCTTTACCATGTGTTCCAGTATACTGAGGGAGATAAGTGGAAAATGATGGCAGGTCTCCCACCATTCTTCTATCCGACCCATTCCACCTCAATGATATTGTCTGCAGTTAACGCAAAAGCGGTTAAGGTTGCAGGATTTGGATATGAGGATAAAATTGACCCGGACATTTTTGGAAAAGGAATGAATTACTGGGATAATCCATTTTCTAACAGTTCTATGCTTATAAAGCTTGATAACGGCGGTATTTTAAGAGTAAGCGAGAACCGTCGTATTGCATGGCATTTCCCCGAAACATATATTTCAACATTTAACTGCACCGATGCATCTTACGAATGTTCACTCCTTCAACATTCCTATGTTAAAATGGACGAAAAGGGACACATCATTCACGAGGATGTCAGCGACTTGATTAACCCCTCTGAAGTTACGGCGCACAAAAACGAAGATAACTTTATGAACAGAGCTTTAAACGGTGAATGGCAGAATACAGAAGCGCCGATTCAGATTGTAAACAGACTTCCCAAAGAGTTTGACGGCATAATAACAGGTCACGGCGGAACACATAAGTTTATGGTTGATGATTTCTGTCAGGCTTATGCAACAGGGAAGCTTTCTCCGACTAATGCCTGGCAGGCGGCTAAATATAACCTGCCCGGACTTGTTGCGCACCAGAGTGCTCTTCAGGGCGGAAAAGTTCTTGATATTCCTGATTTCGGAAATCCGCCTGAAAACCTTGAGGTGTTATCACCTGACAGATTAGTTAACGAGGAGGATTACAGATAATGGGAAATTTACCGCAGATTTTTATGAGACACCCTGATATAACAAATCTTCCCCCGTTAAATCTGCCTGATGGAATAACTCTTCACACGCATATTGAAGGTGAGGAAGAAAACTGGGAAAAGCTTATTGAGCGTGCTTTTGGTCAGCATTATTCATTTAATGACTTCATCCGAAATGGCGGAGATTACAAATCAGAACACGTTCTCTATCTTTCAAAAGATGGAAAAGATATTGCAACAACAACGGCAGTTGAAAAGGACATTTTCCCCGGCGAGGGATGGTTCAGAATGGTTGGAGTTGACCCTGACTGCCGTGGAGTTGGTGCAGGAAAGCTTATCGCCCTTGCGGCACTTCATTCTCTTGCAGAGAGAGGCTATAAAACAGTAGTCCTTTCAACAGATGACGACAGAATCCCTGCGATAAATCTTTATTACCGTTTGGGATTCCGACCAATCTATACCCATGAAAGCCACAAGGAACGCTGGGAGAAAATTATGCCACAACTAAAAATCTAAACATCTTTACAGGACATTTATGCTATAAAAAACAAGTCCACCAAATGGAATTTTTCCTTTTGGTGGACTCATTTTATTCATATTCTACTAAATTTTTCTTAAAGCGACTATCCTAATCTTTCTAAATAATTTTCAGTACCCATTCGTTCAGATTGTGTTGTTTATTATAAAATTATGTTTTATCGGTCCTGAACCTATGCCTAAATTCAAGCCTGCCGCAAGGGCATCCGATAAGTAATCCTTGGCTTTTTCCACAGCATCAATAAGGCTGAGACCTTTAGCAAGATTAGACGCAATGGCGCTTGACAAGGTACATCCCGTTCCATGTGTGTTAGAAGTATTAATTCTTTTGCCATTAAACCATATAAGTCTGCCATTTTCACATAAAAGGTCATTTGCATCATTTATACTGTGACCGCCTTTTAATAAAACACTACATCCATAGCTTTTAGCAATCTGCTTTGCCGCTTTTATCATATCATCCTTGCTACTGATTTTGATATCAGACAAGATTTCTGCTTCAGGAATATTTGGAGTTACAAGCGTTGCAATAGGCAGTAATTTTTCAGTCAATGTTTTTATTGCATCTGTCTTTATAAGAGCTGTCCCGCTTGTCGCTACCATTACCGGATCTACAACAATGTTTTTGGCGTTGTAAAACCTTAATCTGTCTGCAATTACATTTATAAGCTCTCTTGATGATACCATTCCTATTTTTACGCTATCAGGGAATATATCTTCAAATACTGCATCAAGTTGGTCTTTTAGAAATTCAGGAGTTGAATCCAAAATTGCTCTTACACCAAGGGTATTTTGAGCTGTAAGTGCCGTTATTGCACTCATTGCATAGACACCATTCATTGTCATTGTTTTAATATCTGCCTGAATCCCCGCACCGCCACTTGAATCACTTCCTGCAATAGTTAGTGCAGTTTTCATTTTTGCAGGAAAGCAAAAGCTACCAAAATCCGCTATGTAATAATCCGCATTTTCCTTCATTCGTTCCTGTTGTGGTTCGTGTGCATCATAAACCGCCGCAACCTTAAACCCATCGTTTTTAGCGGTTGTGAGTGCGTGGAGAACATCTTCAAATACTACTGTTTCATTCTTTTCGGTTTCAAGATGTTTTAGAGCACATCTATAAATTTCGGGGGTTTCCTTATTATATCCAACCTCTGCACAGGTAAATATTTCTGAAAAGTACTCAAGAATATTTAATCGTTTCAGAACCGCCTCTGCAATCGGTCTGTCTGTAACAGTTGCAACACACATCTTCACGCCCAATCTCTGTAATCTTTTTAAAAAATCACAAACTCCAGGTTTGAGAACAACTTTTGAACGATATATTTCAGCCACCATATTATTTATGCCTTCTACAATTTCATTGACAGAAAGTTCAAAATCATAATGATTACGATAATATTCGGCGGCTTCTTCGAGGGTAAAGGTCTTAAAAGCCTCGGTAAGATTCTCCCTTGGTTCTATACCAAATGATTTCAAATAGTCATCACCGATAGTATCCCAGATAAACATAGAATCAATCAGAGTTCCGTCCAAATCAAAAATTGCGCCTTTTATCATTCATACACCACCTTTTGGGTCAGTTCTTTTAAACTTTTTGCTGCGTAGTTAATATTTTCAGCGCCAAAGATAGCACTAATTACCGCTATCCCTGAAATGCCACTACCCTTAAGTTTCAAAACATTTCTTTCGCTAATTCCGCCTATGGCTACGACTGGAATCCTTACTGTTTCACATATTTCTTTTAATGTCTCATAGCTTACATCATCAGCATCTGCCTTAGAATCTGTCGGAAACACGGCACCCACTCCAATATAATCAGCTCCTTGCTTTTCAGCAAGTACCGCCTGCTCCACTGTCTGAGCTGATACGCCGAGTATTTTATCGCTCCCAATGATAGTTCTTACATTTGCCGCCTCCATATCACTCTGCCCAACATGAACTCCATCAGCATTTATTTTTCTCGCTATTTCAACATTATCATTGACAACAAACGGAACATTATATCTTTTACAAAGCTTCTGTATCTCTAACGCTTCATAAATAAAACTCTCTTCATCAAGTTTTTTCTCGCGTAGCTGAACAAAAGTAACACCGCCTTTAATAGCCTTTTCTACCTCATCATATAAAGTTTCTCCATTAAGCCATGAACGGTCTGTTACTGCATATAGCAATAATGTTTTTTTAACGCACCTCATATTTTGCCCCCTCATTCAGTTTATCTGCATCCATATTATATATTGCATCTATAATGTGATTTCTAAGACTAGAATTTCCTTCAAAATCTTTCATATTCGATACACCTATCTCACCGGCAAGTCCCATAAGACACACGGCTGCCGCAACAGCCTCAGTTATATTATCGCAATTCCCAACTGCATAAGCAGTAGCCAGTGTCGAAAGCATACATCCTGTTCCTGTAATGCGACTCATCACAGGGGATCCATTTCGAATTACATAGCATTTTTTGCTATCAGCTACCAAATCTATAGCACCGGTTATTGCAATAACCGCCTTGGCTTTTTCAGCAAATTTCTTTGCGAAAGCTATCATTGTTTCAAGGTTTTCTTCTGTTACAATATCCGCCGCATCAGCATCTACACCCTTAGTTGTACCACTGCCAAGAGCAAGAGTTTTAATTTCGGATATATTCCCCCTGATTACATCTGGCTTGATTTCATCCATAATTTTAAGTGCGGTTTCTGTTCTGAGTTTACTCGCACCGGCTCCTACAGGATCAAGGAGGACAATATGCCCAAGTTCCTTTGATTTTTTACCGGAAATAAACATTGCTTCTATGGTTCTTTTATTTAGTGTTCCAATATTGATGTTTAGCCCCCCGCAGATGGATGTAATATCCGAAACATCATCCGGTTCATCTGACATAATGGGACTTCCGCCACAAGCAAGCAAGGCATTCGCAACATCATTAACTGTAACATAGTTCGTGATATTGTGAATAAGCGGTGTTTTTTCCTTCACATTTTCAAGACATTTTCCTAACATAATTTACCTCTTTCTGCCGTCAAATTATCGGCTGTTTATTAACTTAATAACAAACCTTGCCAAACAAAAAGGAAGTTACCGACCTGGCAACTTCCAAAAAGTTCTTTGTTTCTCCTAACACTTTGTATCAGGCATCCCTCCGTTGGCATTATCCAAATCAGGTTCTCGGTCGAAGGTCGCACCTTCCTCTCAGCCTGTAATACAAGCTCCCGTTTATTAAGTTTGATAACATTATATCACTTTCCAAAAGACTTTTCAAGTATTTTAGAAAAATTTTTTCAGTAACATATCGCACTGAATATATATATATCAAATTCCGTCTGAAATTTATATCGATAAAAAAAGACAGATTTCATTGTGAAATCTGTCTTTTTTTGGAAGAGCCGAACAGTTTAGATGCAGGTGCTTGACAATTTAGTCTATCGTCTATCTCTACTCCGTTAATTTCCGAAACAAATCAGTCATCAGGGCGTCGCGTTTTATATTATAAACATATCTCATAGGGTGCCCATTATAATCTTTCGCATAAAAATTATCATATGTAGGAATGGGCATAGGAATTATACGTGATTCCATAAACTTATCCGCGTCATTTAAAAGCCATGCAACAGCCGTAACATCCCAAATTGTTCTCGTCCATGCCGTTCCCTCTGCGTAGCTATCTGCTTTTTTGATTGTATTTTCTGCAAGATAGTCAGCAAGAGCATTTTTGCCTTTCAGCCAAAACTCAAGCTCAGGCTTGGAAACTGTAAAAGCACTTACAACGCCCATACAGGGGAGCTGAACAAAAGGAACACCGCTTTGCATTACAACTCTTGCAGCAGCAACATCGTGATACATATTAAATTCCTTTGTATGATGATAATGAAGTGCGTGACCGCCCAGCCAAATTACAACAGAATTTTTGGCAACCTCAGGATTTAAAAGTATTGCAGAAGCAATGTTCGTTATAGCTCCTATTGCTACGACATACAGTGGATTTTGAGGAGAATAATTTTTAACTCTTTCCGCCAAATCCTGTGCCGCAGGAGATATAACAGGTGTATTTTCATTATCAAGATACTTTTCCGAACCCTTAAAAACATCAACCTTTTCATCTAAGAGCGAAAGAAGTTTGAAAATTTCATCATAACTTTTTTCCATACCGTCTTTCGGGCTTTCCGAGTTGCTGTTTAAAAAAGGTGCAGCATATATAGCTTTGGTATTTAACTTTTCTTTTGACTTAAGCAAGTAAGAAATTGCAAACTGGTCGTCAATTTCATTATATGCATCTGTGTCCAAAACCACATCAACTCTCCCTTGCGGTACTGATAATTTTTTTCTTTGTTCGTTTGTCATGTTATTTAACTCCTTTTTTTCTGTAGTCTAATGGATTTTTACCATACTTTTCCTTAAATATTTTTCTGAAAAAGCTTTCGTTTTCATATCCTAAGTCTGCTATAATTTTCTCTACGGATAAATCCGTGTTTAAGAGTTTTTCGGCAGCAATACTGCATCTTTTCGCCTGAACTGCTTTTGTAAAAGATTTGCCTGTCACTTCTTTTACCAAACTTCCTGTATAAACAGTAGAATAACCCAGCATTTCTGATAATTCCTCAAGATTTGCAGTTTTTATATTCTTTTCAATATAACTATCAATTTGTTTATGTATAATATCCGATTTGCGGTTCGACTTATTTTCTTTGAGGATCTCAAGCGAAGCCAGTACCTCGCATTTATCAGGAATAGACGGTGCTGCCCCTTTTCTTGTAACCGAAATAGCAGATGCCGCAGACGCAATTTTCAATATTTTCTGATAATCACTCTCTCTTGAAAGTTCTGCAACAAAATACCCTGTAAAAGTATCACCTGCTGCAGTTGTATCTACAGCATCAACCTTAAATGCCGGTTGATGAAATTTGCATGAGTTATCTGTATAAATGCATCCGTTACTGCCTAAGGTAAGCATCACCTTAAGATTCGGATATATATTTTTGATGTATGTCAAACTTTCCTCAGGGAAATCGCATCCGGAAATTGCCTTAGCCTCCACCTCGTTCAATATGATGTATGTAAGCTTATTAAAGTCAATTTTATCAATTTTTTCATTAAATGGCGACGGATTAAGTATAATGCACATATGTTTCTGATATGCTTTTTCCACTATGTAGTCAACATTACTTATCTCGTTTTGTAAAAGAATAATGTCACCCCGGCCGAAATTTTCAAGTACATGGTCTATATAATCTTTCGATATCATTTCATTTGATCCCGGATAAAGAAATATGGAATTTTCGCCTTCGCTGCTGACCTGAATAATAGCGTGTCCGGTCTTTTCGCAGGTTTTGCTGAGATAGGAAATGTCGACGCCGTTTTCAGATAGAATATCTGTCAATATATTGCTGTCGCATCCAACACATCCTGCATGGAATATCTTTACACCGGCTTTTGCAACTGCTATTGATTGATTCAGTCCCTTTCCGCCTGGAAAAGTTTCAAGCTTGTGTGTTGTTTCCGTTTCTCCAATACCTACAATGTGATCAAGAGAATACACATAATCAATATTACACGAACCAAAATTTAGAATTTTCATTTAATCACCACCTACATCATTTATTATAATTATATCACCTTTAATCGTTAAAACAAGAACCTTTTCTATAAAAAAACAGACGAAATACAATATTAAACGCAAAAAACGATAATCTCATCTTTTGAAAATATCGTCTTTGTTTATCGTTATTAAATTGTGATATGGTTCTATCCATCATATGAAAGAACCTGTTTACACCAAATATTTTATAATATTTTTCCTGTTTTCTCCGGTTCAAGTCTGGTTCAAAACCGCTTGGCATCTACCCTTTTGTTTCAAAATTGATTTTTGCAAAAAGCCCTCAACCCATTGAAAAAAGCGAACAATTTAGATGACATCTAAATTGTTCGCTTCCTTTGGCTGCCGGACTAGGATTCGAACCCAGACAAACAGAGTCAGAGTCTGTCGTGCTACCTTTACACAATCCGGCAATATAAAAATCCTTTCCCGAATCCTCTCTCGGAAACGATAAAGGAAATTTGGTGCGAGCAGTGGGACTTGAACCCACACGTCGGTTGACACACGCCCCTCAAACGTGCCTGTCTGCCTATTCCAGCATGCTCGCATATTCACTTGTCTGACCGAGTCAGCTTTTATAGTATACTACTTATTTTACCATTTGTCAAGTCTTTTTTTTAAATTTTTTCAAATATTTTCAATTTTTTTAAATTTAGTCAAGACGCTCATTTTCATTATCGTAGCATTCGCTAAAACGGGCAGCAAATGATGGTTCTTCTCCCTTCGCATATAAATGAGATAAATCCCCAAAACCGCAAGTTCTGAAACAGGCGATACCTTTTCTTCTTTCCTCTGTTACAACTGTTGTGACCGATGACGGAAGTGCACAAAATCCATGCCACAACTGCATTGGTGAAATATTCAATAAATGGCTCAAAATGACACATTCAACGCCAAAATGACAAAACAATGCAATAGTATCATTATTCGCATTAACAGCGTCATATATTCGTCCATTTCTTACATATCCGTGTTTTTTTAAAATTTCATCGATTCCGTTTGCAACTTTTTTATAATCTTCTTCAATAGTTGACTTTTCAAAACATTCAATTTTTGTCCATTTTGAAATATCATAAAAATCGTCAATACCTGTCCAATCCGCAGGAATCCAGTCCCATGCGACACTGTTCTCACGGTTCGGCTTCGTTACAGATGTTGGAAACTCTCTGAGCCAGTCACACTCTGTCGCAGTTTTATCAATCTTTTTAAGTGTCAAAGACGCTGTATCCTTTGCTCTGCCAAGCGGGGACACATATATATCCTTTATATCAAGCTTTGCCAATTTTTCAGAAAGATATTCCGCTTCTCTCCATCCTTTTTCTGTCAATGAGTCAATCGAATAGTCCGGTTCTGCGTGACGGATAATTAAAATTTTCATAATATCTCTCCTCATTAAATATTCAGCAAGCTACGGCAAAAGCCGTAGCTTGCATCTGATTATTAGTCGTCTATACTGTTATCTGTTCCGTTTTCAAAAATTGCAATAATTTCTTCTGATGGTTTCTTATCAATAAGTGAAACTATAACGCAAACGATTAAGCCAACTATAAATGCCGGAACGAGTTCATATATACCTGTATGTCCCATATATAAGAGCCACGCAATATCAACAACAGCACCTACAACGATACCTGATACTGCGCCGATATATGTAAGGCGTTTCCAGAAAAGTGAAAGAATTACAACCGGTCCAAACGCACCGCCGAACAATGCCCACGCATTAGAAACCATACTCATAACTGCCTGAGCACCTTCACCCTTACTGCTTGCAATAAAGTATGCAACGATTGAAACTATAACAACTACTATTCTTCCAACCCACAAGAGTTCTTTTTCCGATGCATCTTTTCTCATTATCGGTTTATAGATATCACTTGTAAATGATGAAGAAGCAACCAGAAGCTGAGAGTCAGCCGTTGACATAGAAGCTGCAATAATTGCTGCAAGCAGGATACCTGCGATAAAGCCCGGGAAGAGTCTTCTTGCAAGAGTTACGAATATAAGCTCCTGAGCACCCTTGCCTAAAAGTTCAGCACCAACAACCATTCTTCCGAAATATGCAATCAAAATTGCAGCAAGAAGGGTTATAACCACCCAGATAATTGCAACTGTTGCACTCTTTTTAACCATACTTGGTTTTTCAATACTCATAAAGCGTACAAGGATATGAGGCATACCGAAATAACCGAGTCCCCAGCCAAGACCTGTAACTATCTCCTGCCATGTAGCAGAGAAGAGATTTGTTGTGAATGGGTATTCACCACTTTCTGTAACTATAGTCCCAAGTGCATTAGTATCCATATTCTGTGTTGTAACAACAACAATCGGAACAACCAAAAGTGCAACGAGCATTAAAAGGCCCTGGAAAAAGTCTGTCCAGCAAACCGCTTTATAACCGCCCAAAAATGTATAAACAAGGATAATAACTGCAAAAATTATCATTGCATTCTGCGTGCCAAGTGCAGGGAACAAATCAGCGAACACCTTTGCACCTGCAGAAAATGCAGAAGCAACATAAAGCGTAAAGCTGACCATAAACACAACAGCACAGATAATCTTAAGAGCAGGATTTGCAGTTGCAAATCTGTTTGAAAGATACTGAGGAAGCGTTATTGCATCCCCTGATGCTTTTGAGAACTTTCTGAGTCTCTTTGCGATAAAAATCCAGTTGAGAGCAGTTCCCAACGCAAGACCTATACCAATCCAAGCCTGACCAAGTCCAAATGCAAGGATTGAACCTGGAAGGCCCATTAAAAGCCACGCACTCATATCAGATGCCTGAGCGCTCATCGCCGTAACCCACGGACCCATCTGGCGTCCGCCTAAAAAATATTCCTTTTCGCCGTTACCCTTGGATTTGATAAAAAAGAAAATACCAATTCCAAGCATAGCTACGAAATAGAGGACAAATGCTAAAATTTCTCCCATTTTCTCTACCTCTTTTCAAAATATAAAATAATTATCTATATTTTACCACACTCTTTGCGAAATTGCAACAACAAATTTGTTATTATCTACAAAGTTCTGCTAAAAACTTGACAAAAAAACCAGAATGTTGTAAAATGATACAAAATTCAGTATAGAAAGGTCTTGTTTTCAATGAAGAAGAATTCAACAAAATCACTTGTATTCGGGGCACTTCTTACGGCACTTTCATTCATTATCCCGATGTTTTTCCCGAAGCTTCCGCTTCCTCAGCCGTTTAGTGTTACATTTGCATCCCATGTTCCTACAATTCTTGCGATGCTCATTAATCCTGTTATGGCAATTTTTACAGTTTTAGGTTGCACTGCTTCATTTTTTGTTTCACTAGGCCCTGTTGTTGCACTCCGTGCATTCAGTCACATCATTTTCGTTGTTGTTGGATGTATACTCCTTAAGAAGAATGTTAATCTTTACATAACATTGATTATTTGTGCTGTTTTACACGGACTTGGTGAGGTTATTGCAGTTTATGCATTTACACCGACAGCTCAGCTTGCTGAAAAAGGTGGAATGACTTTCCTTTGGGGAATAGTGTTTGGAATTACGATTTTCCACCATGTTATTGACTGTATCATTGCGGTTCCGATTTTCAAAGCACTAAAAAAGACAAAGCTTATATAAGCAAAAATACCTCCTGCACCGCAGGAGGTATTTTTATTTAAAACTTTTCGATAATATCAAGTATTTCTGCAGGTTTTTCGATTATGAACTCTGCATTATTTTCTTCGAGTTCAGCTCTTTCTCTGAATCCCCAGAGAACGCCGACTGTGTGACATCCTCCGCCGTTTCCGGTTTTCATATCCGTTGATGTGTCACCGATATACAGACACTCATCCCCCGACACTCCAAAATTCTTCATTATTTCAAAGAGTCCTGTTGGGTCCGGTTTCTTTGGTCGTCCGTCAGCATTACCAAGACATAAATCAACCCTGTCGCCAAGCAGAATATCTATAACCTTGAGTGCCGTAAACTCAGGCTTATTGGTAAATACTGCAATTTTTATTCCTCGGTTTTTAAGTTCATCAATAAGCTCAGTAACGCCCTCATAAACCTCTGTAAGATACATAAAATCCTTATCATAGTCATCAACATACTTTTTATATACCTTATCAAACAATTCTTTATCCTGACAACCGACCTCTCTGAACATTCTCTCAACCAAGGTTACCGCTCCGTCGCCTACAAGAACTTTATATTTTTCCCTTTCGATTACGGGAAGCCCGTATTCCTTAAGAGCGTTGTTTGCATAATAGTCAATAGTTGTTATTGTATCTGCTATTGTTCCATCCAAATCAAATACGCAAAGTTTTATCATTTAGTTCTATTCTCCTAACATATTAGTTTCTTTAAATTCTTTTCCTGTTTTTATAAGTGTTTTAACCTCAAACGGACTAAACTCAAATATCTGCACCGCTCCGTCATAGGAAAGCTTACATTTTTCAGTATTACTCTTTGAGTTATACAGACGGATAAGCATTCCCTTTTCTGTGTTTCTGAAAGCGGAAAGCAGTATATTTTTATTATCAACCGTTGCTCCCTCTTTGGGGAATTCACCGTTTCCTGACGGGAAGAACGACAAAACAAACGGTTTCTGGTTAAAGATTTCTGCATCATAATCAACAAACTCCGCACTTGGGGCAAGTCTGAATTTGAAATCTCTTTCTCCCATATCAAGGTGTTCGTGCATCCTGTCGTGAGGTGCTATTTGTCTGCCGACATCATTTGGGTGAGCCGAATAGACCGCTGTTCTCAAAAGCGAGATATTTATTTTATTCTTATCAAAGCTTCCGCCATAAGTTCCTCCATTGATAACCGCAAAAGTCTTATCACCGCTTTTTAATCCGCACCATTTCTGGAAAGCAACCTCATTTTCTTCCTTATATACCTCTTCCGTTCCGAACATTGCCTGCACCATAGCAGATGAATCTTCGGGCATTGTTGTATCAATACAAAGTTTAAACATTGTGTGCACATCAGATGTCAGCATTTTAACATCTACATCAAGATAGCTTGACTTTTTCGAGAATGTGTATGTAACAACTGCGAAAGAGTCGGAATATTTAAACATTGCCTGAACTTTTGTCCGAAGTTCGCCGTTTTCGACAACTGAAACTGCAGGAACCTTTTCTTCGGGATACCCTCTTTTTTCATTAGCCTCTTCATCGCTTAAAAGCTTAAATTCTCCAAGATATTCCTTGAAGTTTTGAACCTTCATTCCCCACGGGTCTTCATCATCCTTATAGGCTTTTATCTTTATTCCGCCTTCTTTAAGCATATCCTCGCCGTTTATACTGTATTTATCCACAAGTCCTGTTTTCTTATTGATTTTAACAACAGTATTTTCGTTTTCAAGGAGAATATAGTTTTCATCCTCTTTCCACGGTTTAACTTTTACATACTGCGGTGTTGGATAAAGCTCACAGTCAAATCTTGTTATTCCCATAGGCTTTGCAACTGCGTGGAAAACAATTTTCTTTCTCCAGTCCCAGTTCATTGTGCAATCTTCTTTTTCGTTCTGACAAGGAACAATATTTCCGTTTTCGTCACGGATTTTTCCTACTGTTACTTCATCCTTGAAATTCTGTTCTGCAAGCTGGAACTCAACCTCAAAATCCGCCTCAACCGAATATGGGTGCGGATTATATATAAGGACAGGAATTTCACCCTCCTTTGCCTTTGGCTGACCCTGACAAAGCTTGAAGAATGATTTTGCAATCAACCTGTCAATAATTTCATCCCCGTAGCCGATAAGTCTTAAGCTATCCTCCTCAGTTTTACGAACTGCAGAACCGGGAAGAACATCGTGGAACTCTGTGAAAAGCAATGCTTTTTCAGCGTTTAACATATCTTTTTTATCATATTCAACACCGCTCTGGCAAAGCATTTTCTCGCAAAGATTAAGTCTGTTTTCAAGGTTTCTGTGACCTTGTTTCACTCTTACCATAGATGTATAGCATCCCACCATACAGTGCATTAGCGACGAATCAACAGTTTCGAGTTCATTCTTATCAAGTTCATTAAAATATGTATCAAAGTCCGAGTGAACAAAATCAATTTCGCTTTGTGCTGCAGCAAAGTTATTTATATCATTCAAGTCCTTTTCGCTGGGGCCTCCGCCATGGTTACCGATTCCCCAGGTAACCATATTTATTTCTCTTTCAGGGAAATCCTTAAGGTAATTTTCTATTCTTTCCAAAGCTCTGCCCTTTGGAGTGTTGTACCAGTCATACATTTTATACGCCTTAACTTCGCTTCCGTCAAAGCCTTTCCACACAAACGGTCTGCACTCTACATCTCTCGGGCGGAGATATGCGTAATTCTCATATCCGCACTTCTTAATTATCTGGACAAGACCTTTTGAATGACCGAACGAGTCAAAGTTTATAGCTGTTTCAGGAACATATCCGAAATGCTTTTTGAAAAATTCGTTACCTGTTCTTATTTGTCTTATTATGGATTCACCGCAAGGCATAATAACATCAGGCTGAAGATACCAACCGCCCATTATCCGCCATTTGCCTGCCTTAACAAGTTTCTTTATTTGCTCGAAAAGTTCAGGCTCATTCTCTAAAACCCATTCATAAAGGACAGATTCGTTATGATTAAATACAAAATTGTCATATCTTTCGCAAAAATCTGCCGCAATTCTGAATGTGGACAACGCTTCCGCCATCCCCTCTGTTCTTTGCCAGAGCCAAACGGGGTCTAAGTGTGCATTACATACAAGATGTATTTTCCGCTTATTCATTAACTTATCCTCTCAAAATAGTACTCTTCATAAACTCAACTGATTTATACTGCATTTCCTCTCTTGACAAATCAGGAGTTACGCTTTTATTTATCTGTTCAAATATATGTCCGCCACCGACGGAAAGAATAAATTCCGTCATAACTCCTGCCTCAAGAAGCTTATCATATAGCTTTTCAGAGGACAGAGAATAAACAATATAATCGCTTGTCCCTGCCGCCAGGAATGTTGGAGGACAATTTTTATTCACATAGGTGATAGGGCTTGTTCTTTCCAATTCTTCTTCTGTAAAACACCCCACAAAAACCTCATTTATATTTCCGAGACTATGCACTCCAGATCCGTATAAAACCGCAGGTGGACTGAATGCAACACAACCGCAAATCACAAAATCATCGTCAAACTCATAGTCAGACTTAAACATTTCTTTCGGAGCATAGGCGAGCATAAGAGCGAGATGTCCGCCTGCTGAATGCCCTGATGTGATAATTTTTGAAGAATCAATCTTTAAAACATCTGCATAATGAGAAATATATTTAAGAGCATCAAAGCAATCCTCTATGATCTCCTGCATAACAACGCCCTCGCCACAAACTCTGTAATCTATGGCAACAACTGCACAGCCGTCCTTACGCATTTCCTCAACCGATTCCTTCGAGAAGTCAATCATATCCGCTCTGACTTCCATATGCCAACCACCGCCGGGAATTAAAAAATAAACCGGTGCTTTATCATACTTTTCTGTAAGCGGTGGCAAAAAGCTAAGCTTTAACGCTCTCTGTCTGGTATCTTTAAATATGTATTCCTGCTCGAGATTATTCGCTGGAATTTCCATATAATATCACTCCTTCAATTTTGTTGATATAATTATAACACATTAGAAATGCAATTCTTATGTTGCAATGACACAATCTTTATGGTATAATGATATTTGTTAAGAGGTGAATGCTATATGGATAAAAATTTAATAGAAAAAAATTTTACTGAGAAACCCCAGTTTTACAGGGTTGCCATAAACTTAAATCCAAACACGGATTTTCTTTATCGTCATGTTTACGGGCAAAATGAGAATTTTGAACTTCACACTCACGATTATTACGAACTTTTTCTTACCCTCTCAGGGAAGATTATACACTATGTCAATAATGATATGCAGATTTTAGAGCCCGGATGTCTTGTTTTCATTCGCCCTGAGGATACTCATAAATACATATACCGCAACGAAAAACAATACGAATTTGTCAATCTGACATTCAGCAAAAAAATCGGCGAATCCCTTTTATCCTATCTCAGCGGTGCTGACGATATTTCTGCATTCACTTCATCAACTCTTCCTAAAACTGTTCGCCTGACTCCTGCTGAGGTGCAATCCTTTATGAAAAGAGCCGACAAATTCAATACTGTAAACAGTGACGATTATGTTGAGCAGAGATTAAACATACGGAGTTTTCTCCTTGACACTTTCATTAAATATTTTCTGCGCAGAAAAGACGAATTTCGCGCCAATCTGCCTCAATGGCTTGAGATAACCTGTGACAAGATGCAAAAGCCTGAAAACTTTATTGCAGGGATACCCCGTATGGTTAAAATCAGCGGAAAGACTCAGGAACATCTTGCGAGAACTGTGCGAAAACATCTTGATGTTTCCCTTTCGCAATACATAAACGACCTGCGTCTTAACTATGCTGTCAACCTTATTATAAACACAAATCTCCATGTCACAGACATATGCTTTGAGGCTGGGTTTGGTAACATAAGCTGTTTCTACTCCCTCTTCAACAAGGCTTACGGAATGTCACCTGTTCAGTTCCGTAAATCAAAACTGCGTTTTGATGACTGACACGCTATTATTTAATGAAATCAACATTATCCCCTCTTGAAAAATCAATTTCAAGACCTAACGACTTAATTTTTTCGGATATATTTTTTATACTTTCAGCCGCCTCATCACCTGTATATGCTTTGTCATTATACAGAGAATAGTCCTTTCTAAAGTCCAGCGGTGAAAGATTTGGCATGACAACATTTGCACCTGCCATAAAACCTTTTTCTCTGCCCTGCTTTGAAATTGTTCCCAATGCAGTTGTTGACGGCAACAGACTTTTCGGGAGAATAAGCCGTGTCAGGGCAATCATTGTTATTGTTAATTCAAGCGAACCTGTTTCAAAATCTTTAAAGGGTGTATCACAATGAGGAATAAACGGACCTATTCCGACCATTTGCGGTTGGAGGTCCTTTAAAAACAACAAATCATCTGCCAGATTTTCAGCCGTTTGAAACGGGGAGCCTACCATAAAACCTGCCCCAACCTGAAAACCAAGCTCTTTTAAATCATAGAGGCACTTTTTTCTGTTCTCTAAGGATAATTCACTGGGATGAAGTCTTTTATAATGCTCATTTGTTGCTGTTTCGTGGCGGAGTAAATATCTGTCTGCCCCTGATTCCTTATACTTTCTATATGTTTCTTTTGACTTTTCACCAAGGGATAATGTTACGGCACAATCAGGATAATTCTCCTTAATCCTGCTTATAATTCCGCACATAACATCGTCTGTATAGTAGTCATCTTCACCGCCTTGCATAACAAAGGTGCGAAAACCCAACTCATAGCCCCGTCTGCAACAGGACATAATATCTTCTTCCGTCAGACGATAGCGGTTGACCTTCTTGTTTCCGCATCTTATTCCGCAATAAAAGCAATCATTCTTACAGTAATTTGAAATTTCGATAAGACCTCTTATATATACCTTATTACCATAATATCTTTTTCTGACAGCAAAAGCTTCGTCCAGAAGTTGTTTTTCCGTCTTATTTTCATTTCTTTGAATAAGTTCTTTAAGCTCTGCCTTAGTCATTGAAGATATATCCATATTTCCTCCACCTAAACCATTATTTCAATGGCGTTATTTATAACCTCAATCTCAACGGTTCCTATTTCTCCGCCAAACTCACCGTCAACTGTCCACTTAATTTCGTCTTCACATTCAAATGACATTTTACTTGCTGAAAAATGAACAAAGTTCTCGTCACTTAGCTTAGCAGATACCATTTCCGCAACAATCATTGAAAGATGTGCCGGATTTTTAGGTTTTCTCACAAGGACAACCTCAAAAAGTCCGTCGTTTATCTGTGTATCTCTGTTATATCTTGTTGCCATTCCCGCAACATGGTCAACATTTGTTACAAGACCTAATATAAACTCCCCCCGAACCTCTTTATCGTCCCATTTAACATTTATATCATAAGATTTTATGTTTGCTATGCTTTTGACTCCATTAAGAAAATACGCCGCCTTACCGAATATATTCTTAATATTTTGCGGTGTTTCATAGGATACCTCCGTGAACGCACCAAAAGCGGCGATATATGCAAAATATTTACCGTTAAATTTTCCAATATCAATGGGCATTGGTGTTCCGTTAATAATCTTGCTGACTGCCCTTTTAACTGACTTTGGAATTTTTATTCCGCCTGCGAAATCATTAACTGTTCCTGTCGGAATATACCCGAACTTGGGACGGTGTTCACGACTTACGGTCATTAGTCCGCTTATGGATTCACGGAGTGTCCCGTCTCCGCCTGATGATACAACTAATTTATATCTTTTTCCGTCGGTTTTTATCTGCTCATAAGCGTCATTAACCTTTTGTGTCGGATGCACGCGAATATCCCATCCGGCTTTAACAAAGCTATCAACCACGCTAAAAAGCATACTTTTCATTTTCGCTTTCCCTGACCTTGGATTAAAAACAAACAGCATTTTCTTCATTTTTTCACCGCCACCTAAAATAATTCTCATTAACCTTATTATAACATAATTTTAGTTAAATTACAACACCGCTGTTCCACGCTTAACCAAACTTATATAATTCTTTTAATACGCTCCACAGTTTCACTATACAATGCAAGCGGTAACTCGTCCAGTATAATCTGTGGTTTATTCTTCATTGCTTTAATATTCTCAAATATAAGCTTTGTATTCAGAAGTCCTGTTCCTGCTGGTGTGAACCTCTTTCCTTCTTCTGTGAATTTATAATCCTTTAAGTGGATTGTTCTTATTCTGTCCCCCAGACGGTCAAAGGCGTCCTGAATCATATAATCCTGCGTATGGTGATTTTCAGCAGTTATCATATTTGATATATCCAGTATTACCGCAAGGCTGTCAGACTGCATATCTCTAATCATTCTCTCCATCATATCCACGGAGTAAATTGTATATATCCACACAGGCTCTATCCCAATCTTAACACCCATCTCCTCAGCCTTTTCAACCAAAGGCGACATATTATTCAGGAATTCACCGTACACCTTATCTGTGTGCGTTTCTTCAACTGTTCCGGCAATCCCCGTTTCTGTTCCGATAACGCCCGCATTAAAATCTTTTGCATAGCATATAAAGTTTTTGAATCGTTCTATTTGTATCTTTCTGGAATTTTCATCAATTTCAACAGGGTTAATATAGCAACCCAAAACCGCAACTGAAAGTTCGTTCTTTATAAGCTCTTCGTTTATCTTCTGCGATATTCCTCTGTCGTAACCAATCTTGTCAAAATCAACATCATTACAGGTTTTTGCAAGGGCAAACTGGAGTAATTCCACTTTATTTTCCTTTGCTTTCTCACACATTCCCTCAAAATTACCCGCAATATCGTGACCTCTTAACCCAAAACTATAATTACACATTTCATTTCCGCCTTTATCTCATTTTAGTTTATGTATTTTCATTCCTCTTTATCTTATCATATTCGCAGGATTTTGTAAAGTATGATAGTTTAATCTCTGTCTAAAATTCTCTCCGTTTTATAAAAAAACTGCACCATTTTGTATTATAAGTACAAAATGATGCAATCTATAAAGCATTTGCTCTTAAAGTTTATTTACATCAGCATCTGTTATAATATGAAACCCTGCTGATTCAAGGGCGGATTCCGCACACTTATTATCCTCAACTCTTAAAACAACATAGGCGTGTTTTTCTGTGCGTGCCATAAAAGCATACAAGTATTCCACATTTATTTCAGCTTCATCAAGAATAGCCAATGCCTCTGAAAGTTTTCCAGGTGCATCACCAATCTTAACACCGACAACATCTGTAATCTTTATAAGATACCCATCATTTTTAAGTGTCTTTTCGGCAGTTGTTTCATCGCTTACAATAAGGCGAAGAATACCAAATCCTTCAGTTTCAGCAATGGAGAGTGCTCTTATGTTTACATTTTCTTTAGAAAGCAACTTTGTAACCGAAGCCACTGAACCTTTTTTGTTTTCAACAAATACTGTTAACTGTTTGATAGCCATAATAAATCCTCCCTGATATTTTATATAAGTTTTCTCTTATCAATAACACGAACTGCCTTTCCTTCACTGCGGGCAATACTCTTCGGTGCAACAAGATGAACTGCAGGGTTAATTCCAAGCATTGTTTTCATTGCATTTGCAAGAGATTTCTCCATTGAAAGAATATCGCTTACCTTATCCGTAAATTGCTCAGGTGTCATTTCAACATTAACTTCAAATGTATCGTTATTGTTTACGCGGTCAACAACTATCTGATAGTTAGGCTGATAACCTTCGTTAAGGAGTACAGTTTCTATCTGGCTTGGGAATACATTTACGCCACGGATAATCATCATATCGTCAGTTCTTCCCATAGGCTTTGCCATTTTAATAAGTGTTCGTCCGCAGGAACATTTTTTACGGGAAAGTACACAAATATCACGGGTGCGGTATCTCAAGAGAGGAAACGCCTCTTTATCAAGAGATGTGAACACAAGCTCACCCTTGCTTCCCTCAGGAAGAACCTCGCCTGTTTCAGGGTCAATAATTTCTGCTAAGAAGTGGTCCTCGTTGATATGCATACCTGTCTGTTCGCTACATTCAAAGGCAACTCCTGGTCCTGTTGTTTCTGTAAGTCCGTAAATATCAAACGCCTTAATTCCAAGACTTTCTTCAATACCTTGACGCATTTCTTCTGTCCATGGTTCAGCACCGAAAATACCTGACTTCAGCGGAATATCCTCAGGCTTATAGCCTTGTTCTTTCAGAGTTTCTGCAATGTATGCTGCATATGACGGAGTACAACAAAGGATTGATGCATTAAGGTCCATCATAAACTGAATCTGTCTTTCTGTATTACCTGATGACATAGGAAGTGTCAGACATCCGACTTTGTGTGAACCGCCGTTAAGACCAGCTCCGCCTGTAAACAGACCGTATCCGTATGCCACCTGACACACATCATCTTTCGTTCCGCCTGCTGCAACAAGGGCGCGGGCACAACAATCTTCCCATAAATCAATGTCGTTCTGTGTGTAAAAAGCAACAACTCGTCTGCCTGTTGTTCCTGATGTAGACTGAATACGAACACAATCAGAAAGCGGTTTTGCTAAAAGTCCGTATGGATAGGCATCTCTAAGGTCCGCTTTTGAAAGGAATGGGAGAAGGTGCAGGTCTTCTATTCCGTGGATATCCTCAGGCTTCACGCCTTTTTCATCCATAAGATTACGATAGTATGGCACATTTTCATAAACATGCTTAACCTGTTTAACTAACTTTTCAGACTGAAGCTTTTTCATATCTTCAACTGACATAGTTTCGATTTCTTTCTGGTAATAATTCTGTTGCATAATCATTCATCCTTTCGTATGATATAAAATTAGAATAGTATTAAGCTTCAACACCATTTATATAAGGCAAAAAACAACGCCCTCCGCAATCCTGTTAAGGATACAGAGGACGAGATTATCTTTATTCCCGTGGTACCACCTCAGTTCGTCACTATCTCACAACAGCGACCTTATCAGGTACTTCCATACCTTAGTTCTATAACGGGAACTCCCGGTAACGCCTACTAATTATCCGTTCAGCGCACTGCTAACAGAAGGAATTCAAATTGGTCATCCACAATGCCTCGCACCAACCGGCAACTCTCTTAAAGTTCTTCCCAAGTCTACTTAGTTCTGCTCAAACGCATTTGTGTGTATTCACTTTCTATGTATTATACCACTTTAAAGTGTTAAAGTCAATAGCTTTTTTCAATTTTTATCTATTTTTCTTCCGTTTTACAACGCTATATTTTATGGAAAATCGGTTTACGGTTTTCAAATGTGCAAACATAAGGAGAAAATTCTCCAATCATTTTTATTGCATCATCAATATACTGTCCAACTCGACTTTTATCGTGGGAATCCGAACCGACGGTTATAATTTCGCCTCCAAGCTGGCAAAACCGCTTTACATATTCAAAGGACGGAAGAAAATCTCCTATTCTGTCAATTCCACTGGTGTTGACCTCAATCCCTTTTCCTTTATCAACCACAGTTTTCAAAATCTCATCAGTAATTTCGCTTATTCTTTCATAAGGAACATTTTCTTTTATCGGATTATGCACCGATTTACACACATATGTAATATGCCCTAAAACATCATAGTTATCGTGTTCTTTTACACATTCAAGCGTTTGACGCATATATTTTTCAATAGCCTCGTCAAAGCTGATACCTTCCCAGAATTCTTTAAAATACGGGTCAACTCCGTCAACATAATGTACTGAGCCTAAAACAAAATCAAAATTACCCTTGCCTAAAAACTCGTCAAGTTCTTTTTGGTTCCATGGTGTAAGTCCGAATTCAACACCTCTTCTGATTTTAAGCTTTTCAGACTGCAGATTCCCATATGCTTCATTATAAGATTCAATGGTAAACAAGTCGTGATGTCCGTCTTTTTCGCTGTTAAAATCATAATGGTCAGTGAAACAAATTTCTTTTAACCCCTGCTCCTCCGCCGCCTTTACCATCTTCAAAGGACTCTCTTCCGAATCAAATGACACCTTACTGTGCATATGAAAATCAAACATTCTCGCTTTCTCCTTTTAAAGCAAACTCGATTTTACGAGTTTGAACCTTACTTCTTCCCTTTTCACCATTACTTCCCAAAAATCGACAACTCTTTTTAGGGAATAGTGAAGAATGAATAGATAATAAGTAAAATCGACAAGACTCTAACGAATCTTGTCGATTTTTGGTCGAGGTGACAGGATTTGAACCTGCGACCTCTGCGTCCCGAACGCAGCGCTCTACCAAACTGAGCCACACCTCGTTAAACTTACCAAGATATTATATCATAAACTTTTCGTCTTGGCAAGAGTATTTTTAAAATATTTTCATTTTTTACAGATTTATTATATCCTTTATAGCTTCTCCTGCAAGAATCAATCCCATAACCGACGGGACAAATGATATGCTGCCAGGGATTTGTTTTCCGCTTTCTGTATCAATTTTTGCATCCCGAACCATAGCTTTTTCTTTGGAATATACAACCTTAAGATTTTTAATCTTTCTTTTCTTAAGTTCCCGTCGCATCACCCGACAGAGAGGACATTCTTCCGTTTTATATATATCCGCAACCTGAAAGTCCTGTGGATTGAGTTTATTCCCGGCCCCCATTGCACTTATAATACCAATCCCTTTTTCTTTGCATTTTTCCACGATAGCAAGTTTTGCAGAAACTGTGTCTACTGCGTCTATAACATAGTCAATCTTTCCGTCAAAAAAATCGTCAATGTTTTCAGGCAGACAAAAACTTTCCACGGCATTCACTTTAATTAGTGGATTTATATCCGCAATTCTCGTTTTCATTACCTCAACCTTTGCAATTCCAACCGTTGAGTTAAGGGCGATAAGCTGTCTGTTTATATTAGATTTTGAAACCTTATCCTTATCAACAAGTGTTATTTCACCCACACCTGCTCTCGCAACTGCTTCGGCGGCATACGAACCCACTCCGCCTATACCAAAAATCATAATATGTGAGTTTTTCAGTTTTTCAACCGCTTCGTTTCCTATAAGCATTTCTGTTCTGTTGTATATTTCGTTCATAGTTGCTCCTTATCAAAAATCCGCCGCAAAGCGACGGATTTTTATATTTCTATCTGACTATTTTTTGGGATTAACAATATCACGCCAATCAAGGTCACCGCGTTCAAGGCCACGGATTAAAACCTCCGCGGTTGCAACATTTGTTGCCAGCGGAATATTATGAACATCACAAAGGCGGAACAAAGCCGACACATCTGGCTCATGAGGCTGTGCTGTAAGCGGGTCACGGAAAAACAGAACCAAATCTATCTCGTTATACGCAATTCTTGCGCCAATCTGCTGATCTCCACCCTGAGGGCCTGACAAAAACAAGCTGACATTCATTCCTGTCGCTTCGTTTATCAAGCTACCTGTTGTCCCCGTTGCACAAAGGCTATGCTTTTGCAAAATAGTCTTATAGGCTATGCAAAAGTCCACCATCAAATCTTTCTTTTTATCATGAGCGATAAGTGCAATATTCATAATATAAACCTCCTGTCATTATTTTCTCTTCATTGCTTTAATAGGAATATTGGCAGTCAAAGCAGGAACAGTTGACTTTCCATCCTCACTCTGCGCCTGTGTTATCTGAATATCAAGGCCACTATCAGAAACATCCATATATTTCTCAAGAACCTTCATAATCTCATCCTTAATTTTTTCCAAAAAATCTGTATCTGTGTTTGCACGGTCATGGACCAGAACAAGTTTAAGTCTGTCTTTAGCCAAATCCTTCGAATTAACCTTGCGGCGACCGAATATTCTGGACAAATCTATCATTTCAATTCTCCTTTACCGCTATTATCTCTTTTTAAATTTCCCAAAGAGTTTTGAGAAAAATCCACCGCCGTCAAGCTCCATAAGCGGAACATTTTCACCGCTTAAACGCTTAGTGATGTTACGGTATCCCTGACCTGCAACAGATTTCATATTAACAACTGCAGGTTCACCCTTATTTGTTGAAACAATAATATTTTCATCATCAGGAACGATACCGATAAGTTCAATATTTAAAATATCAATAACATCATCAACATTCATCATTTCGCCTCTTCTTACCATATCTGTTCTGATACGGTTAATCAAGAGGAAGTGGTCATCAAGTTCGTTTGCGTCCAAAAGACCGATTATTCTGTCTGCGTCACGAACAGCCGAAACTTCAGGCGTTGTAACAACAATAGCTTTATCTGCTCCCGCGATAGCATTTTTAAAGCCCTGTTCAATACCTGCAGGACAGTCTATGATTATAAAATCAAATTCTTCCTTAAGTTCCTCACAAAGCTTTTTCATCTGTTCTTCCGTTACCGCATCTTTATCCTTTGTCTGTGCAGCAGGGATAAGACAGAGTCCTTCATAGCGCTTATCCTTGATAAGAGCCTGTCTCACCTTACAGTTTCCGGAAACAACATCAACAAGGTCATAAACAATTCTGTTTTCAAGACCTAAAACGACATCCAGGTTACGAAGCCCGATATCTGTATCAACTAAAACAACCTTTTTACCCAGTAATGAAAGTCCTACCCCGATATTGGCAGTTGTTGTTGTTTTACCAACCCCACCTTTACCTGAGGTTATAACTATTACCTGCGACTGTGCTTTTGCCATAATTTACCTCCATAAGTAAAACCAAATCCAAAGCCTGAAAGCTTCAAAATTCTACATATTTATTCTCTGATTTTTCTACATACACATAAAGTATATCACATATATTCTCAAAAGTCAAAATATTATTTTCTTTTTTGCAAAAATTCTTCAATAAATATTTTATCATCCTTGATATATGCCAGTTCCGGACTGAGATAATCCTTGCTTTCACCCTCCGGTGACCTTGTTATAAGGTCTGCAATTCTAAGCTGTGTTGGTGAGAGATTAAGTGCAACCACAACCGCCTCACGATTACCGCTTTTTCCTGCGTGGACAAGGCCTTTAACACTTCCCATAACAAAGATATTCCCCTCAGCAACAACCTCAGCACCCGGGTTTACATCCCCAACAATAACAACACTGCCCTCGGATTCAAGGAGCTGACCTGAACGCAAGGTCTTTTTATAGAACTTTGTATATTCGTCCTCTGTTTCTACACTCATGGCTCTGTCAAGAATTTGTCTAGCGTTTATTGCTTCCTTAACCTTTTCCTCTGTTGTCTGCTCAGGTGTTTCGGGATTTTCCCAATACTCAACGCTATCCTTTAAAACATCAGAAATCTTATCCGCAAGCTTTTCGTATTCTTCACGGGTAAGCGGGGTTCCTTTAAACCCGATTTTCTTCACGCCTTTAAAAAAGTTCTTTGACTCCTCAAACTTTTTAACAAGTGCAGTTTTAACTTCCTTATATGTGGCATTTTCGTTTACATAAACCACCATTCCGTTTTTATATAGTTTAAGAGTGAGTAATTCTTTTTTCTCTGCCATTTTCATTTTCCTTTCTATCTTAAAATTCTGTTTGGTAACACGATACTGTCCAAAACCTCATTAACCCCCAGGTAAGAGGCAAACATTTCTCTGCCTATATTCGCAGCATATCGGCTGGACGCACCGTGTTCAATAACAACTGCAACTGCAATCTGTGGATTATCATAAGGAGCAAAGCCAACAAACAAAACATTATCACTGCCTCTGCTCACCTCAGCAGTTCCTGTCTTTCCACCAACCTCAATGGGGAAATTTTCAAACACCGCCGAAGCAGTTCCGTCTCCCGTAACTCGTCTCATTCCGTCTTTAACCGCCTCATATGTGCTGTCTTTTATTCTGAGTTCGGATAAGATTTTCGGTTCCGCTTTATAGACTATATCATCTGTTTCGTATTCTCTTATTTCCTTGATTATATGAAGTTGTTTCCTTGTTCCTTTATTCAAAATTGTTGTAATATAGCTTGCAAGCTGTGCCGGAGTAAACATATTATCCGACTGTCCGATTGCCGCCTGCAAAACATCGCCCGGATACCACGCCATATCAAGTTTTTCACGATATTTCGGGCCTGCAACGATACCAAGTTCTTCATAAAGTTCAATCCCTGTTTCCTCACCAAGACCAAACGCTTTTGCATATTTATTTATTTTATCAATTCCCACCAATCGTCCTGCTTCGTAAAAATAGCAGTTACAGGACACCCCGATTGCCTCTGATACATTCAAAGGTCCGTGGGTTTTTCCACTCTTCCAGATAAGGCAAGTTGGCTGATATGACGGAGCGTAATATTTATAAACGCCGTCACAGGTTATTGTACTTTTCGGAGTAACAATACCTTCTTCCAAAGCCGCAACTGCCACAAGCGGTTTAAAAGTTGAGCCGGGAGTATATGCTCCGCTTAAAGCTCTGTTAAACAATGGTTTTGTGTTATCCTTAACCAATGTATTATAATCCTCATTATAATTAGTCGGGTCATAAGACGGATAAGAGGCGATAGCCAGAACACCGCCCGTTTTAACATCAATCGCAATGGCTGCACCACTAAGTGCATCAGGACCTTTATCTGCTCTTGCCGCTGCAATATTTTCCGCAAGTGCCTTTTCCGTAATTTCCTGAAGCTTTGAGTCGATAGTAAGAACTGCGTAATTATCAGTTTGAGGCGGGATTTCGTTTAATACTTTTTCCACACTTCCTCTTTTATTCTGTCTTACCATCATAGAGCCGTCTTTTCCCTTAAGATAAGCTTCAAGAATTTTCTCTATGCCGTCCTTGCCGATAACATCATTCATTCCATAGCCGTCATTTTTAAGTTTTTCGTATTCTTCGGCATAAATTATACCTGTTCTTCCCAAAATATGAACTGCCATTGAGCCGTTAACATACTGTCTTACAGGTTCAATTTCAACTGAAACTCCCGTCATTTCAAAGCTTCGCTCCGACACCTGATGAAGAATTTCCATTGATACATCTGTTGCAAAGGTATACGGGTTTGTCACCCCGAACCGTTTCTTTTCCATTTCATAGCGGACAGCGATAATATCCCGTCTCATCTCGCCGGTATATATTTCTGAAACGCCGTATTTTTCCGCAAGCTTATCCAGAATTTTAGATTCCGAATAGCTCAGCGGAAACTCGTTTTCTTCTTTCCACTTTTTAATCTGCTTTTCCTTATCTTTATCAAACTCAAAGATTGGCGGATTCCCCTTTATAGGGAACTCGTCTACAAATTCGGCTCCGTTTTTCTTCACAATATCAAGAAGAACGCTTATGGTTTCATTAAGCTTATTATCATCTGCACCAACACTCTGAATTCTTATATAGTAACCCATACGATTAGTGACCATAGGTCTGCCATAGGTATCAAGAATTTCACCTCTTGATGCTTTTATAGGATAAGAACGCTCTGTCTGGTTTATTATCTTTTCCTGATTTTCTTCGCCGTTTATAACCTGAAGATTAAAAAGGACAAAGATAAACAAGACCACGAAAGCAAACAAAAACACACCGAGAATTATATATCTGTGTCTGACATTTCTATTTTCCAATTCATTCACCTTTTTTCTTCGTACAACCTTTTAAAGAGATTGCTGAGCGGTATATATATAAGCAACATAACTATTCCGTTATAAAGAGCTTCAATCCCTATCACCAATGCACAATTCCAAAAACCGGTTACATCTGAAAATGCAAAGTTAATCGCCTCAACTACAACAGTCCATACAGCCACACACAAAACAGAAAGCAGAGCATTACTGCGTCTTATAAGGTTCTCGCAAAACAGCACTGTCAGGAAACACACAAACATAAAGAGAATTGTGTTAACCCCCAAGGTTGAGCCGACTATAATATCGTATACCAATCCGAACACAAGTCCGAGCCGAATTGCCTCTTTCTGTTCAACATAAAATCCCGAAAAAACAAGATATATGAGAAACAAATTCGGCTTAACTCCGCAGATTTCAATAACTGCAAAGAGAGTCGGCGCAAGCATTGTTGCCAGAAGCAAATATACCGAATGAAGTGTTGCTTTCATATAACCACCTATTTATCCGTTGAATCAACTGTATTCCTTATAACCATAACCTTTGAGGCATTTTCAATATCCACCGATATATCAACCACCGCATACTGAGATATACCCTGAACTTCAGACTTAATCTCAACAACTTTACCGATTTCTATCCCCTTTGGATAGACACCGCCAAGCCCGGATGTTTCAAGGTAATCACCGACAACGATATCATTATTTTTAGAGATAAACGATAATCTGCATTGTCCGCCTCCTGAAAGTGACGCATCGCCTTCAACAATCCCTAAATCACCAGAGCGGATAATCCTTGCTCCAACGCTGTGCCCTGAGTCTGTAACCGCCGTAACTCTCGCCCATGTTGAGCCTATATCACTTATTCTCCCAACAAGAACATTTTCCGCAGTTATAACACCTTGACCAATCTTGAGTCCGTCAGCACTGCCTTTATCAATAACAAAGCCTTCGTACCAGTTAGATGCACTTCTTGAAACAACCTCTGCCGCAGTAAGTTCAAGCTCAGGATTTGCCTCTGCCAAAGCAAGCATACTGCGAAGTTCATTATTTTCTTTACTGAGTTGTTCTATCCTCTGTTTATCCGCATTATGCTTTTTATTATCAGATTTAAGTTTTTTGTTTTCCGCCTTGATTTTGTCCATACTTTCAAAGTAACCGAAAAACTCGCTCACTTTTCTGCCCACCCATGTGCAGGCGTTCTGGATTGGTGTTACAGTAACCATTGCAACATTCCCCATAAAGGTTGATTTGGTTTTTGTTGCATTGATAACCCCTGCAATCACGCTTACCGATACAGTTATACTAAGAAGGAGAATAAAAATTTTGTTTCCGAAAATTCTTTTCATTCAAATCGCTCCAAGTAAATATTAGTCACCAAGGAAAATACCTTTCATCTTCTTAACATCAGTCGCCGCTCTGCCTGTTCCGATAGCAACACAGTTAAGCGGGTCCTCAGCGATATAAACAGGAATATCAATATTCTTGTTTATGAGCATACCAAGACCTTTAAGAGTTGCTCCGCCACCTGAGAGAACTATACCTGTTTCATATATATCTGCCGCAAGTTCAGGCGGAGTTTTTTCCAGAACTGACTTAATTCCGTCAATTATAATTTCAAGGCTTTCAGAGATTGCTTCTCGGATTTCAGCTGAACTTACAGCAACATTCTTAGGAAGTCCCGAAACACTGTCTCTTCCGTGCACCTCCATTGTTATTTCATCCTTTAGCGGACAAGCTGAGCCAATCTGAATTTTAACCTCTTCAGCCGTTATTGTTCCAAGACTCAGGTTATATTTTTTCTTCATATAGTTGATAATATCCTCATCAAAGCTGTTTCCTGCCGCCTTAACAGAGTTTGAAACAACTATTCCACCCAGCGAAATAACCGCGATTTCCGTAACTCCGCCGCCGATATCAACTATCATAGAGCCAATAGGTCTTGAAACCTCAATTCCGGCACCTATTGCCGCCGCCATAGGCTCTTCAATCAAAAATACTTCCTTTGCCCCTGCCGCCATTCCGGCTTCTTTTATAGCTCTCTTTTCAACCTCAGACACACAGGCAGGAATAGCCATAACCACTCTGGGGCGGAAGAATGAATTTTTAGTAACCTTTTTAATAAAAGATTTAAGCATTGATACTGTTGTATCAAAATTCGCAATAACCCCTTCTTTAACAGGAGTTATAGCACAAAGATTTTTGTGTGTTCGTCCAAGCATTTCCTTTGCAGAACTACCAACCGCCGCAACACTTCCGTCTGTTTCGTTTATAGCAACAACTGACGGCTCAGAAAGAATAACTGTGTCTTTCTGACAAATAGTTGTATTTGATGTTCCAAGATCAATTCCGATTTCCAATGGCATAATAATCACTCTTTCTTAATAATTTTATCTTTATCTCATAAAAGGGATATTTCAAATTCCTCTTTTAATAATTTACATATTTTTTCAACAGGGAGACCGACTATATTAAAATAATCCCCGTGGATTTCCTCAACAAACATTGACGCTCTCAGCTGAATCCCATAAGCACCTGCTTTATCTTTAGGTTCACCGGTCTTTATATATTTTTCAATTTCCTCTTCATCAAGGTCCCTGAATTTTACTTTCGTTTCAGCAACACCAGATGCCTTTTTTCCGCTTTCTCTGTCCAGAATACAATATCCCGTCAATACACTATGAGTATTTCCGCTCAGCATTTCAAGCATTCGTCTTGCATCTTCATCATTCTTCGGCTTTCCCATTATCTCGCCGTCGCACACGACCATAGTATCAGCCGTTATAACAACCGCATCATCGGGACAAGCAGGATTTTCTGACACCTGCTGATTTTTCTGCTGTGCCAGAGACTCAACAACCTGATGAAAAGATAAATTTTCATCAACAATCTCTTCACCGTCTGCAGTCAGAATTTCAAACTCAATCCCCGCATTTTCAAGCAGTTCTTTTCGTCTTGGCGATTGAGAGCCAAGAATTATCTTCTTCATATTTTTATCAATCCTGTCTTTTTACAAAATAACTGGGCCACATAACCCGTAATAACTCCGCCTATTGTTCCGACTATTGTCAGAACGGGCAGATAATAAAACAGATTAGCACTTTCAAACACAACCGTTGCAACAATAATCTGTGCAAGATTGTGGAAAAATGCACCTACCACGCTGATTCCCACAATCGAAAGTTTCGGATAAAACGCCACTTTCGCTCCCCACATTGCATATGTTGCAAAAATTGCACCACACAGACTATATGGGAGAGTATTTACTCCGCCATAGAGAAAGCTTCCGAGAACTGCTCTTATAATAGCAACAGTAACCGCATTTCCACCTGAGAACAAAAACAAATCGACAAGAGAAACTATATTTGCAATCCCCAGTTTCCCTCCCGGAACAGAAAAAACATTAAACATTCCTTCAACAATTTGAAGAACAATTCCCAGAGCCACTAAAAACGCAGTTATAACAAGCTTTTTCGGTGCGTTCATTTTAGATTTATCTATCAGTTTCATCAATAAGTCACCTTATCAACCTTTTTATTTCCCCCGACAATCTCAACCATAAGTCGGTTTGGCAAGCACACAAGCATCTGCCCTGTTTTATCTATCTTCCCCGCTTTAACATCAAGTTTATCAGGACAATTCGCATCTTCAATCCAGACACAGTTTCGGTCTATCATAACGGTGTTTTTCCCATACTCGGTTTCAATTTCAAGGGTTTTATCCGTGAATTCGTATTTCCCGTAAATCTCACCGTCAACACTTATCTGTATCAACTTCCCAGTATCATCCGATGCCCATAGCCCCTGACATCCGATTACAATCAAAGAAACCGCTATAAGAACCATGCTTAATATTTTATCCGCAACTGTCATCAAAGCACTCCTTTGTTAAAATGCAGTCTTGTGTATTCGTCGCAAAACCTTCCGCCAAGCAAATATGCTTCGCAAACTTCCTTTACCTTTTGCGGACTCTCCACTGTGAAATAAACCAAAAGTCGCTCTGCTCCGCATTTTATAATCTCATCCGTCTTATCCCCCATATAAAGCGGAAGAGAATTCAGAACAACACTTCTGCATTCTTCCCCATCTTTAATCACAGGAAATCTGACACCTTTTCTGTCCTTAATATAATTAACATCATTACCGCAGGGACAATTATTGTTATTTCTTATAATGCAATTTTCCGTCACCATAAGCGGAAGATGTCCATAAACCATAACCTCTGTTTTCAGCGGTTTTTTCAAATCCCGTATTGCACCCATATTAAGTTCAGGGGACAATATTGCTGATTCAAACTCTTTCCCTTTTAGAAACTCAAGGGATTGGCTATTAAATGTGTTAAGCCTCATTCCTCCATAAAGAGAGAAATCCGTGTTATCGGCAATGCATATATTATTTACGCATAGCTTACAAAACTCTGCATTTTTCAATGTTTCGAGCCGTTTTTTCGTCTTTTCCTCATTCTTCATAATGGAAGATGTTTCTATAATTATTCTATCCTTATATGGTGAAAACTCCTCGATATTTTTAATCAAAATATAATCGGGTACATAAAATTCCTCAAAGCCATACGAAACGGCAATTCTGAACTGTTCAAGATTATTTACCCGACAGGTAAACACTGCCTTTTCCCGTTCTTTATTATTAACCTCAGGAATTTCGTATTGGGCAGTTCTTTTAAACTTTCCAAGAAAACGAGTTTCGTATTCAGCAAGAACATTTCGCCTTAGCTCGTTAACCGTGCTAACCGGAACAAATGGATTTCCGCTGATTTTAACTGTTATATTTTCAAACTCCCAATTTGTTCCACCCGTTTTATTAAGCTTTTCCTTTATGTTTTCACTATCTGCAATCTTCTTTTCGCTTTTTTCAAGAACGGCATTTCCGCAGGCTGTTACCGAAATATCTCCACCGATAACAGTTGCTTTCGGGATTTCACCCTCGGAAAATTCTGCGATAATATCAAGCTTAATTTTCTTCTCTGCGCAAGGAATTTCAATTTCCTTTCTGCTCTGTTTTTCATAGGGATTATCGGGTTTATCAAAGCAAAACATTTCTTTCCCCAACTTCCCTGTCAGATAACCGTCGGTCTGACCGCCTCTGAAAAAGATTCTGTCAAGTGCCTCAACATCCTCTTTTGACGGGATTTCTCCCGAATCTATATATTTTCTGTAAATCCCCACAACGGCTTTAACATAAGATGCCCCTTTCATTCTCCCCTCAATTTTGAGAGATGAAACACCTATCCGTTTCAGTTCATTTATATGAGCAAGTGAACTTAAATCCTTAAGACTCATATAAAATCCCTTTTGTGGGTTATCGTTTATTTTGTATTCAAGTCTGCAAGGCTGAGCACATTTCCCCCGATTTCCGCTTCTTCCGCCTAAAACACTGCTCATCAAACACTGTCCGGAATAGCACATACAAAGAGCACCGTGGGCAAACACTTCAAGCTTTGCATTGGTTTTTTCTTTTATATTTTCAATCTCTTTCAGAGAGAGTTCTCTTGACAAAACAACCTGACTTATTCCCATTTTTTCAAGAGCGAGAACACCCTCTGCATTATGGACGGTCATTTGCGTACTCCCGTGGACAGGCAGTTCCGGGAAATTTTCAAGAATGAGTTTGCAAAGTCCCATATCCTGAACAATTACGGCATCAACACCTACTTCACAAAGCATTTTAACATACTTCAAAGCTTCAGGCATTTCACGGTCAGACACAAGAGTATTCGCTGTTATATAAGCTTTAACGCCGTGGAGGTGGCAAAAATCAACCGCCTCTTCCAGTTCCTCGTCAGAAAAGTTATCTGCATAACTTCTTGCTCCGAAAAGCTTACCAGCAAAATAAACTGCATCTGCTCCTGCCCAAACCGCCGCCTTTAAACATTCCATATTCCCCGCAGGAGCGAGGAGTTCCATACAATTTTCGTTTTTCATCGTTTCGTTGTTTTATATTCCAGTTCTCTTATTCGTCGTTTAAGTGCCTCGTTCTCGTTTAAGACCTCTCTAACCTTATCGTTACGCTTTAGAAAATCATCAGCAATATTTATGGCAGTCAGAACCGCTTTACTGTTACTGGTCAGGCAATTATGTGCTGAACCGATTTCGTTCATTTTGTCATCAACAAGAGCGGCAACCTTTTTTATATATTCAGCATCATCCTCTGAAACCAGGGTATAATTCATTCCGCCAATCCTAACACTGACTCTGTTCTTTTCAGCCATTATTTGCCTCCTTTCAGCCTTTCCACCGCCTTGAAAAAGCCCATTATCGTTTTTCCGTCGTTTATCTCGTTATTCATAATCATTTCCTTGACAGTTTCCATATCAAAAAATTCTATATCAAGAAATTCATCATCGTCAGGGTTTGCGTTTCCAAAAGACAAACCAGTTGCAAGATAAATATGTGTCACCTCATCAGTAAACCCCGGCGACGGATACATAAATCCAAGATACTCAAAATTTTCTGCCGTTGCCCCTGTTTCCTCCAGAAGTTCTCGTTTTCCGCAAACCTCAACTTCTTCATTGGGGTCAAGCTTTCCTGCCGGGATTTCGTAAATCGCCTTTTCAAGCGGTTTTCTGTACTGCTTAACCATAATAATTTTGTTATCGTCAGTTATTGCAACAATTCCAACTCCGCCCGGATGACCGACAATTTCTCTGTCGGCAAGTTCACCGCTTGGCATCATAACTTTATCCAGTTTAACATCAATAATTCTGCCCTTGAAAATATGTTCAGATGATACTGTTTTTTCTTCAAAAACCACAGTTATCCCTCCGCTTTACTCAAATACTCATCTATGGCGTTTGCCGCTGATTTTCCTGCTCCCATTGCAAGAATAACCGTTGCCGCACCCGTCACGGCGTCTCCTCCTGCATACACGCCTTTTTTACTTGTTTCCCCTGTTGTTTCCTTAGCGATAATGCAACCTCTTGGATTTACCTCAATATCAGGTGTTGTGTTTTTAATAAGCGGATTCGGAGTTTGTCCGATTGCGATAACAACCGAGTCAACATCAATAACATACTCACTTCCGCTTACAGGAACAGGTCTTCGCCTTCCCGAAGAATCAGCTTCACCAAGTTCCATTTTAATACACTCAACGCCTTTCACCCATCCGTCTTCGCCTAATATTCGCTCAGGAGAGGTAAGAAAAGAGAATATAATCTCCTCTTCTTTGGCGTGTTCAACTTCCTCACGCCTTGCCGGCATTTCATCCTCACTTCTTCTATATAAAACATAGACATTTTCAGCACCAAGCCTTTTAGCACACCTTGCCGCGTCCATAGCAACATTTCC
>JAZRKP010000053.1:0-1352 GCA_045646365.1 Clostridia bacterium | reverse complement strand
CATGGAATCATGATTCGAATTATCCCCACCGCTTCTACCAATGTGAAACGGTGGGGTATTTTTTACCCTTTTAAGAAGACAATTCGAGGTTTTCCTTCAAACATTTTCTCTCCTCGCCATACATAAACGCCGAAATCCCTCGAAAATACTGCGTTCGTGTGGTCAGATGGTCAGATGGTCAGTTTTTTCTACGCCGTGCTTCTAGCTTGACTCAAAATTTTAATTATATATATAATATATTATATATATAATTAAAGATATATTTTAACATTTGGAGATAGGTGGTGTATTTTTAACTGACCATCTGACTATCTGACCATACCCCCTAGTTTTTCCTGAAAAAGTTGACTTTATGCATACGGAAGAAGTTGACATGTTCTCCTAAGAAAGTTTACTTTTTCCTGGGAATGTTGACTTTTCGCACGGGGGAGTGGTCAGATGGTCGGATGGTCAGTTATTTACACGTCCCATTAATTTTCCTTGACACGCTTACCCGACATATGTTCGATGGAAAAATCAAGAACAGCAGTATGATGAGCATGTTGTTTCAATTCCGCATCAATGTCATAACCCTCCGGAAAGTATTTTTCTCCGAATTGTCTAAGCTTCGTCAATCGCTCTTCAGCATGATCCAACACCGTAATCCGGCCAAAACAAATGACACTACGCACATGAAACCACCAGTCATTCTCCTCTCTCACCGGCTCATCCATAACCATAAAACAAGCTTTGGAATCTCGGCAGATGGCATCCATCTTATATCCAGAAACGGCACTATGGAAATAAATGTGTCCGTCGATATAGATAAAATTGACTGGAATAGTATACGGATAGCCATCATCACCATTCACCGAAAGGCATCCCCGATATGCATTGGCAAGAATCGACTCACATTCCTGCCGACTGAGCGCTTGTTTAAAACGTCGCATTGACCTGAAATTTCTATTTTCTTCCATCATTATCGATACACTAAATTAAGGTTGAAACAAAGAAAAATATATTTTTTCAGAATACGAAAAATATATCCACTTTTCTCTTACTTTTTCAAATCCTTTTACTAATTTTGCAAAGTCTTGTGTCCGCAACCTCCGATGGCGAGGAAACGGATGAAAAGGGAATCAGGTGAAAGTCCTGAACAGTCCCGTTGCTGTGAGCCTCATCTGCATAGATTGAGTTTACTTATCACTCCCGGCCACTGCCTATATATAAAAGGTGGGAAGGCAAAGTAAACAGAGGTAAGTCAGAAGACCTGCAAGACAGAAGTCATGCTTCATGCTTTCGAGGAAAGAGTGTGAAGAACGTGCAAATGTATAACTTTTATTTTTTGGAATGATGAAGACTCCTTATCATGC
>JAZRKP010000052.1:0-1222 GCA_045646365.1 Clostridia bacterium | reverse complement strand
ATAGGAAAATTTATTTTTATGCGTTAATTTCACTTAATCAAACGGCATTAAACTGCATTTTCTGCATATTATGCATTTACCGCGCATATATACATTCACTTATACATTCCTGCGACATTTTTCTTTGTTAAACTTTCGTAACCCCTATTGCAAAATCCCCCGACTTGTAGTAATATATATCTCGCGCCGAACAAAAGGCACGCTGATGTAGCTCAGTCGGTAGAGCGCATCCTTGGTAAGGATGAGGTCACCGGTTCAAATCCGGTCATCAGCTCTTGGAGACTTGCAGATTGCAAGTCTCTTTTCTTTTATCCCCCCCACTTATGACAATTTAAACGCCGCGAGGATTCATTCTCCATGACCTCGCGGCGTTTTTTTTGCGTATTTGTCAGAAATGTTGTCAGTTTTTATCTTTCCAACGATTGGAAAAATCCTGTTAACAACTGCCTTTTTGCCTTTCTCCCCTGTCATTTCATTTGTCAGTTTTTAGTCCATAAGCCATTGAGCGAAATATTCGCAGAACAGAATCTCTTTATTTTAAGAGTAAGGGTTCATTCAGGGATGATGAATGCGCTCGAAAAAGGCAAGCACATCGGCAGACCTCAAACTACCAAGGACGATATCCATACGATATTCTACAAGCACTATCCTTCCTTCGCTTCCGGAAGTATGAAGAATGTGGCGGAACCGGCCGCATATGCGGATCGGATCGTCCCACGGTGTATAAGTATCTGAAACTGGTCGGATAGACAACAAAAATCCTAAAACGTTTTTGTGAGAATTTTAGATTATGCACAGCATCGCCAAAGCATTCCTTAATAGGTTCCTACTAATGAACGATTATTTTTGAATTGCATAGGTGAAATAGCGTATTTGCTTTTAAAAACCTTACCAAAATAACTGGAGCTTGAAAAACCACATTCCAAGGCAATCTGTGTGATTGTTTTATCCGTTTCAAGAAGCATATTTACTGCATGGGCCAAACGATATTCGTTCAAATACTCAATAGGATTCTGTCCTGTATATTTTTGAAAGCACCTGAAAACATCACTTCGACTGATATATGTTTTCTGTGCGAGTGTTTCGATTCGAATATTTTCCTTATAGTGTTCGTGTATGTATCGCAAAATTTCTTTCGCCTTGCCTTCGTTGTTGTGTTCTCTATGTAACGGAACGAATTCATGTTCCTGAATAAACTTTAATGTTATGCTCCATAAACGGC
>JAZRKP010000051.1:0-18449 GCA_045646365.1 Clostridia bacterium | reverse complement strand
ACCTGTTTGGATATTGTACTTTTCCTGAAGAGGTTTTAATTCATCATAAGGAAATCTCTGCTCGTCCCATCGTTTGCTCCATTGGTCTGTGGCACTTGCCATAAGCTCCATAATCTTTGGCTTCTTTTTAAGCCAATCAGGAAGATAGTGTACGTCACCACGGTAATTTACAAGCATATCACGCCATCTTCCGCAAAGCATTTCATTAGGGTCAACATAAGCCTCGTGGGCATCCATAACCCTTGAAAAATTCTCGCTCATTCCGTCATAACCGTAAAAACTTCCGTTTGAGCTGTTATACCACGGCTCAACCTCATAATTTTCGGAAATCGGAACAGTTCCGAAATCGTCAAGGTCAGTGTAGCCGTTTTGCGCTCTTTTTAAGAGAGTGTGGCGAACCTTTGTATCGCGCATCGATTTAAGTCTATTCTCGTATGAATACATATTTATCAAGCTCCTTCATATATTCCTTTGTCGGAACGGTAAATTCTTTTCCTTCTATTCCCAACGCTTTTTGCTTTGAAAGTCCTAACGGATGATAAGGCAAAAGCTCATATTTCTTCACATTTTCAAGCCCTTTAAAAAACTCGAATATTTTATCAATTTGCTGATTTATTTCAGGGATAACAGGTGTTCTTGCGATAATGGGAATATCAAGCTGATTAAGCTTTACGAAATTATCTTTTATAGTTTTATTTGAAACCCCTGTGTATTCTTTATGTATTTCATCGTCCCAAATTTTCAGGTCACACATAATAAAGTCAAGGCTTTTGAAAATTTCCTCATCGTAGTAAATAAGTGAGGTTTCCATAGCGCAGCTTATGCTCTCCTTTTTGCAAAGGGAAATGACTGATTTAATAAATTCTTTTTGAGCCATAGGTTCTCCGCCTGAAAAAGTAACTCCGCCTCCGCCTGTGTAGTAGGGGGCGTCTGATTTAATTTCCGCAAAGACTTCTTCGGGAGTCATTTCTTTTCCGCAGATAACTTTAGCTCCCGAATAACAGCCTTTGTCACACATTCCGCAACCAATACATTTTTCGGGATAAAACATCTCCTGTTTTTCAAAAGAAATGGCTTCGGGATTATGACACCATAAACAGGAAAGGGGACAACCTTTCATAAAAACTGTTGTCCTGATTCCGTCACCGTCGTGAAATGATGCTCTTTGTATGTCAGCAACAAGTCCCTTATCCACGGATTTTTTCCTCTTTTCCGCTTTTACTGCTCTTGATTGCGGCATCTAAAATTGCCATAACATCCATATTGGCATCAAGAGTCAGCATATCGTATATATCTTCACCGTTTACAATATGATTTGCATACTGGAACGGCATATTTTTTAATTTATCATCAAGTTTTGCATCAGGAATTTCAACTTCGTTTCCGTAAATGTCGAACGCTTTAACATCAGGAGCATTTTCAGCACCGCCTGTGCACATAACAACGCCGTCCGTGCAAAGCATCATAGGTCCTGACGGAATAACTGCTCTTGGAGTTGTCCATGTTCCTTCAATAACTGCCATTTTGCCGTCATATTTGATTGATGCGGCAAAGTTATCGTCTGTGTCGCCGTAAGGTGTGTTAAGGTTAGCACCCATAGAAATTATGCTCTTTGCTCCCTCACCTAAAAACCATCTTGAGAAGAAACAGCCGTAGCAGGCAATATCAAGGAAAACACCGCCGCCGTGACTATCCTGATGCCACCATGTTTTAGCACGAACATCATCTGTCATTTCCTCTGCATTATCGGAAACGCCTCTGTGTTTTGCACCTTTTCCGAGCGGTCCTGTATGACCGTTTATGTAGCGGAGTTTTATTGGCTTTCCAACAACTCCCGAATCAATGGCGTTTTTCATTTTATGAACATATTCACGCCATATAACAGGCCAGTTAACAACCGCCTCGATGCCGTATTTGTCAACGCTTGCCTTGATTTTGTCAGCCTCTTCAATGGATACTGCAATAGGTTTTTCGATTGAAACATTTATGCCTCTTTTTGCACACTCCTCAACAACTTCAGGTTTCTGACAGTTTTCTGTTAAGATAAATGCAATGTCAGGTTTTTCTGTGTCAAGCATTTCTCTGTAATCTTCGTATACATTACTGCAATAGTTCTCTTTAACATTATTTAAATTCCAGATTGGTGTATAACGAAATGGAGGAATTTCCTCAACAGAAGATTTGACATCTGCCACAGCCAAAAGCTCCATATCAGGGCACTCTGTTATGTAGAGCGCGATTTCATTTATGTGCATATGTGATGCGCCGATTATTACAGCTTTAATCATAAAAAACAGTCCTTTCTGTTTGTAAACTCACATTAATTATAGCATTTAGAAGGTTGACAGTAAATGGAAAATATAATCATTCTTTTGTATAATATGTGCATTTGATTATTTATAATTTCTTGTTCGTGAACGGTAAGCTGAGGGTGTTTCGCCTGTTGTTTTAGTAAAAACTTTAGTGAAATAATACTGATTGCTGAATCCCAATTCCTCTGAAATTTCTTTAATAGAAAGAGGCGAGTGGTGGAAAAGCATTTCCTTTGCTCGTGCAATTTTATAATCAATAATATAATTTGTCGGTGTAGTTCCTATGCAATTCTTGAAATAGCGGATAAGCTGATGTTTGGAGATATGACAATGCTCCGAAAGCTCGTCTAAAGAGATTTGTTTATTGGAGTTTACTACAATATAGTTAAGTGCTTTTTTCAGCTTACTCGGAATAGACACAGAGTTTTTGATGTTTATATCAAAGAGAAAATCCTTGATAGTTATATTTGAAAGATATACCAGAAGATGTGATAAATTTACCTGCGACTCAAGACCGCACATAATATGTCTGTCTGATGAGAACATATTTATTCCCTCAATAAGATTTTTAACCTTTTCATAATCTGTTCCGCTGATCCTGTTTTTAAGATAAATGGTGTCCGGATAATTGATTGGCTGGTCGCTTAAAGCGTCAACATCAATGCTCTGTCTGGTCTTGGCTATGGCATCTTGCATAAGAACAGGATCAATCTGCGCAGGCTCGTCAGAAGTAGTAAAATGAATGTATTGCATAGTGCAAATGATATCGTTTACGGGACGGCGCTTATAGGACTGTCTTGCAGGGATAAAGAAAATATCACCTTTTTCTAAAATGTAACTTTTGTTATTGACTGAGATCTCGCAACAGCCGTCGGAAATAAAGATTAAAATATTGTGATTATCCGCAATCTGCCAGGAGGTAGTTCTTGACACGGAATAAGCGTGGTGTATTATTGGGAAATTTTTAAGGGTAAAATTGTATAACATATGGTTCCCTCCATAAAAATGCTAATATTTTATAAAAACATACACATATTATGCATTTACTATAATAGCATAAAAATTGTATAATGTAAATACAATTAGTAAAATTTTTATAATTGTTATTGGTGGAAAATTACATTATTACATATAAATGGGCATACATTCTCTGCTAAATATTTTATAAACAAAGTTTGAGCCGTTTATATGAAAATCCAAAATGACAATATTTTGTAAAAAACAGAAAAAAACAAAAATGGGAGGCACAGTATGAAAAAAATGCTTAAAATATGGAGTTCATATTTTCTTGTTATGACACTTATTCTGACCTCGGTTGTGGTGTCGGAGGCTGAATCTGCTGAAATTTCGTTTTCAGTCGACTTTGAAAGCGGAGAAAATCTGTATGGCCTCAGCGAAATAACGGGTATATACGGTATGAAGAGTGTTGATGCAACACACAAGAATTCATTGTATATGGAGAATACGCAGGACAAATCCTCCCGTGCATACATAGATTTCCCTGTTGGGATAAAGGAGGGCGTGTGGTACATTTCATATGAAGTGATGAATACCAGCAGTGCGGCATATAACTATGTGGCATTTAATACAGTTCCGAGAGCTACTGCAACGGTTGCGGACGACTATATGAAAACATACACATTCCAGAAAGAAGGAAAGTTCGGACATTTCTATGAACTCGATGTTGCATGGTCTATTGACCAGAACACAGTAGCAGAATACGAAGCAAACCGCTGGTATAAGATGGACCAGTGGATAGACTTTGATAAAAGAACCATAGACTTTTATGTGGACAACGAATTTTTCGCAAGCCAGTCACTTCCTGAACACTTTAATGAAATGTATAGTTTCTACATAATTCAGGATAAACAGTCAGTTGGCGGAAGCTATTGGGATAATATAAAGATAAGCCGTGTAGACAGCGAAACTGCATATAAATGGCAGAAGGAAGGAAACATCAACTTCCCGCAAAGATTTGCAAGCTATCTTAATATTAAGTTTGAAACAGAAGCCGGAGGGCATATCTTCGGAGGCGGAGATAAGATAGAGTTTAATATATCAACAAAAAATATCAGTGGTAAAGACAAGGAGTTTACCGCCGATTTTTCCGTTCATGACGATTTGGATAAGGTTATCTGGTCAAGCAGTAAGGAATTAAGTATTAAGAATGAGGAAACGGAAAATACCCCTCTTAACATTGAGATAGGAAATAAATTCGGTTTCTTTACAGTCAAAGCAGAGTTTAAGGATAAGGCGACAGGAAATATAAGCTACGGGGAAACAAGATTTTCCGTTGTCAATTATCCGTATAAGGAAAACCCGTTCTGGGGCGTGTGTGTTCATTATCAGAGAGTTTTAGATATAGAACTTGCCGCAGATGTGTTCAAGAAAGCAGGCTTTAGCGCAGTCCGTGCCAATATCGGTGACTGGCGTGATGTTGAAACTGCAAAAGGGGTTTTTCAGTTTGATGACCAGAGAATAAACGGACTTAAAACTGTCGGAGAATACGGAATGGGTTCTTTGAGCCTTGCTTATGGCAGAAATGAAGTATATTCAAACGAAATGCCTCCGCATACCGACGAAGCCTTGACTCATTTTGCAAACTATTGTTATGAGTTTACCAAAAAGGTAACGGAGATAACAGGTGAGGATGGAGTATATATAGAAGCGTGGAACGAATATAACCACACAAAGACCTTTAACCTGGATAAAAGGCCGCCTGAAGACTATGCTAAAATGCTTAAGTTTATTTATCCGAAAATAAAAGCGGCAAATCCGAAGGCTCAGATTGTAGGCTTTAATCCATCGGGAACTGCTGCAGCATGGTGTGAAAAGGTATTTGAGGCTGGTGGCGGAGAATTTACGGATATCGTTTCAATCCACCCATACAGTACCTTAAGTCCCGAAGAAGCCGGTTGGGTTACAAAGGTTAAAGAAGTCAAAGACTTAATGGAGAAATATAACTGCGGAGATAAACCGCTATGGGCATCAGAGGCGGGCTGGAGCAGCGGCTCCGTTGGAGAAGATTTGCAGGCGGCTTTCGCTGTGAGAATGATGCTCTTAAACACCTCCCATGACCTTATCGAAAAGATTTTTTGGTACACAGCACAGAACCATAATGTGAGCACACCTCACGAACAAAACTTCGGCTTGCTCAGATATTGGGCAAATGAGGAAATCCCATACGAGGCAAAACCTGTATTTCTGGCAATCAGTAACTACAATGCCCTTTTAACAGGTGCAACATTTGTTGAATCGTGGGAAAGCGGTGGGGATGTTAATGTGTTCAGATATAAAGATACAGACGGAAAAGATGTTATAGCTATGTATTCCTTGTCAGGAAATGCAAACTATGCAATCGAAACAGATGCAGAAAGTTGCGAATACTATGATATGTATGGCAACAAATCAACCCTTTATGCACAGGGCGGAAAATTCAGTTTGATGCTGAATGACAATCCAATCTTCCTTAAAGGCGATTTCGGCAAGGTTGAAGTTGGCAAAAATCCTGTGGTTATGCCACAGAGCCTTCATATAAAGGGAATTAAAAATGACCTCTGCAGTCTGGCTTTTTCTGATAACGCATCGCAAAAGTTAACATATGAATTTGAAATGTCTGACGGGATTAAACTTCTTACAGAAAATCCAAACGAAAATATAGACAAAATAATGTTCAGATTAGGTAGCGGTGACAACGACAAGATAAGAGTTAAGGCATATAACCAAAGTGGTCTTTGCTATATAGGCGAAATTCCGATTACCTATGAACAGGGCGTCAATGTAACCTTGTCAGTAGTGCCTTACAGAAACTCAAGCTCCAGCAGATGGCAGGGAGTTTTAAAGGTCCAGAATAACAGTTATGATATGCCTGTATCGGGAACTCTTAAGGTAACAGAACCAAAAGACATTGCCGATAAAATGGGAATTATAAATATTGGTGAAGTTTCAGGTTTGTCATCAAAGAGCGTAAAATTCCATTTGCCCGAACTTATGGAGGAATCCATAAACTTAACGGCAGAATGTATCCTTTCTGACGGAACAACACTGAACCTCGGCGGAGAATATAAGTTGTCAACCCTTGATTATGCACTGACAAAACCCAAAATTGACGGGGTCATAGATGATGAAGAATGGACGGTTGCCAGAATTGTTAAAATAAATGACCCGCAAAAAGTCGCAATCGAGGGATATAAAGGTCCTGATGACTTAAGCGGAGAAGCATATTTAAAATGGGACGATGAAAATTTCTACATATGTGTAAAAGTAAATGATGATGCCCACAGCCATGAACACGGACTTGAAAGAATATGGGCAGGAGACAGTATCCAGTTTGCTATGGCTTATGAAAAACTGACCTCTGCCTCAAGAACGGAAATTGGATTTGGTCTTGATAAAGATAATCAGCCGAAAATTGAAAGAACATATTTTATGGGTGCAGACCCGGCTTTGAACTTTAATAACTATGAACTGGCCATAAAGAGAGATGATGAAACAAAAATAACTGTTTATGAACTTTCTATGCCTTGGACAAATATGCTTCCTTACGGTGTTAAACCGGGAATATCCAGGCCTATGTATCTGGCGATGATAATAAACGATAACGATACAGGAACAAGACGGGGCTGGATTGAATACGGCGGAGGTATTGCTGTTGAGAAAGACCCGGCACAGTTTGTCGAACTCCATTTCTTAAAACCCAAAAGAAATAAATAATTTAAGCGGAAGGATTGAGTAACAGTATGAAAAAAACACTTCTTTGTTTTATGATTATGTGTATGATTGTAAGTTGCGTAAATGTCTATGCAACAGAAAATGAAGATACAGTGCTATATGAGCAGGATTTTGAAAACTATTCAGGCGGAAGATTTGAGGCGTTAAATGCTGTGCTTGCGAACGGATCATGGACAGCAATGCCATCAGATAAATACCTTGAAAAGGGAGAAGTCGGCGAAAACGCATACTTAAAGCTTGTGAACGACAACGACACTGCAGCAATCAATATGACATTCACGTTCAAGGAAAAGATTTCGGATGGTATAGTTGTTTTTAACTACGACTTAGCACATTCGGGAAAAGTGAATAATGCTCCCAGAATCCGACTCCACGACGACTCAAATACGGAAAGACTTGCACTTTTTATTAACGCTGATTCTTCAATTAAGAAGGTGTGCGGACCTAAGCCTGACTTCAAATCAAATGCTTCATTCAGCGGAACCAATGTTCAGTATAAGGACATAGAAGCAGAAAAACCAATAAGCGTAATGCAGATTTTGAACTTTGATGAAGATTATTTCGAAACATATATAGATGGAGAGCTTTTAGACAGAGTTGAGACTCTTCCCTTCAGTAACATTATTTCATGGGGACTTTATGGATTCAACACAGTAAGCTACTTTGATAATCTGTCAATTAAAACGCTTGGAGAAATAGACTTTGGCGTAAAAGTTACAGGAGAAATGGGCGGAGACGGACTTGAAATAATCGTCCCTGATACAGTAAATGAAGAAATTACTGCAGAAAAGATTATAGTTACGGATAGAAATGAAAACACTGTTATAATAAAGGAAGTTTCAACGGAAAATCACAAGGTAACTGTTAAATTTGAAAATCCTCTCGCTTATGACGAAAAATATACAGTGGCACTTAATGTAAAGGATAAATACGGCAGAGGATTTGATGATAAAAGCATTATGTCAAAGTCAGAGGTTGATGAAAACGGAAATGTTATCTTAAGAGTAAAAAATATAACCGCAATTACAGCCGAAGGAGATGAACTTGAAATTTCGGAAAAATTAACACCTGAAATCTCGAAGTTTAAAATAGAATTTAATACTTTCGTTGGTGAAATCGGAAACGGAATAAAGCTTAACGGAAAAGCTTTAAACGGAAATATAGATGAGAAAACTGTAACGGCTGAAATTGACGGACTCTTAATCGGAGATACGGATTACATCTTAACCGTTGACGAAAATGTTAAAACACAGGACGAAACCTCTGCAAAACCATATACTGCGGAATTTTCAACCGAAAAAGGAAGGCTTAATATAAAGGAATTTGTATGGGAAAAAGAAAACGGTGAAAAAGCAACAGAGCAGGATGTAACTTCAGGGAAAAAACTTAAGCTTATGCTTAAAGTTGCAAATACAACAGAAGTCAGCGAAAATATGTATCTTTCATATAGCGTATTTTCAGGAAATGCTCAAAAGAGCGTTATGTTTAAACCTGTGTTGAATGAAAGCGGAAAATATAACGAATTTTATCTTGAATACACGGTTGCAGAGAATAATGAGGATATACGAGGAATCGTATTTAATAATTTCACATCGTTAACCCCGACAGCAGATTGTGCCGTAATAGATTAGGAGGAGAATATGACAGGATTTATTAAAAATGTAAGTGTGATTTGCCTTACTGCATCAATGCTGACAGGAAGTGCCTTTGCAAGTACAACTGCATTCCAGAAAAATGATACGGAAGTAACTGTAAGCGGGATTGTTGATAGCGAAAAGGCAGAAATGAATATATTGTGCGATATTTTAGCTCCTGATATGACATATGAAAACCTACTCTCATCAAATGCGGATGAGTATGGAAATATATTAGTCTACCATAATCAGGGTAAAACAGAAGATGAGGGAAGCTTTGATTTCACAGCGGATATGTCAGGAAGAGAAAGCGGACTTTATACAGTTTATGTTACAGACAGCGATAAAGTAAATTTAGTGTATACAGATATGGAAAAGAATAAGGAAGCTGTTTTATGGCTTTGCAATTTAACCGAAATACCATCGTTAGATGATTTTAACGGCAAAAGAGCAGACCTTGGTCTTTACAATGAACTTAACGAAACTGCAAATCATAGCGAAGTTGTTGGACTTATGTATACGGAAGTTCAAAACGGAAAACTGAATTTTGCTGACTCTATGAGTGACTTTGATAAGAGAAATGCAGTTATTGACTTATATAACAAAATGACGGCGATAAGCGGTCTTAATAATAAAAGTGTAAATGATATTATGAAATATCAGGACTATCTTGCTCTTGATGAAAGCGAAGTTGCAGATTATCTTGGCTTAAGCTTTAACGAAAAATCGGACTTCAGAGCAGAGCTTACCAAAAGAATGAGCAACCGTAATTTCAAAGCAGAAAAAGACTTCTATGAAACTTTAAAAAGTGAATTTGTTTTGTCGGCAGTGAAATATCCTGACGGATACAGCAACATAACAAAAATGCTCAATGACTTTTCCGAAGATTTCGGAATAACAAAAAAGGTAACTTCAACTATTTCGTCCCAAATTTGCGGAAAAAATTATGGAACAATATTCGATCTTGCTAAGGCTATAAACGAAATTCCATCGTCATCTGGAAACGGCGGTGGTGGTGGTTCTTCTTCAGGCGGAGGCGGTGGCGGAGGGAAACCATCTTCCAATAAAACACCCAGCCTTGAGATTGAAACAGATATAAAACCTGAAAGCGAAACAAAACCTCATGAATATCATATTGATATTTTTACAGACCTTGAAACTGTTCCATGGGCAAAAGAGGCTATTGTAAACCTTGCAGAGCTTGATATAATCCACGGCGACGGAAATATGAAATTCAATCCGCAAAATAATATTACCCGTGAAGAGTTTACTAAAATGGTAATAGGTGCCTTTGCTCCGGATGCCAAAATTGGCGAAATTTCATTTACCGATGTTTCAGATAATGACTGGTTTGCTCCATATATCAAACAGGCAAAGGCTTTAGGGATTGTCAACGGAATAAGCGAAACGATGTTTGGTTCAGGGCAATATATAACCCGTCAGGATATGGCAGTTATCGCTTTTAATGCAGGTAAAATATACGGAGTTAATCTCTCCGGCGAAAGCAAAGCCGTGTTTGATGATAATGATAAAATTGCAGATTATGCAAAAGCGGCAGTTTCAGCACTTAAAAACGCAAATGTATTAAGCGGAAAAGGTAACAATACTTTCTGTCCCTTCGACTTCTCAACAAGAGCTGAGGCGGCAAAAATAATATACGGATTACTTGAATTATAGGAGGAGTAGCAAATGAAAAGAATAATTGCAATAACACTTTGCTTTTTGTTGCTGTTTCAAAGCCTTTTATGCGTAAGCTATGCCTCGGAGCAGAATGATTACATAACCGAAAAGGCACAGTTTTTAAAAACAGTAGGAGTTATGCCTGTTATACCCGGAAACTATGATGCTTATGTGAGTCGTGCGGAATTCTCTATGTATACAGCAAGAATAGCAGGGGTAAGCGAATACGGAACAACATCTCAAAGACGACTTTTTATCGATATTCCTCTTGACCATTGGGCAGTGTTTGCTATAAACGGACTTGTTGATAAAGGAATAATATCATCAAGCTTTGACGGGAAATTCAGACCTGATGATACAATAACAGTTCAGGAAGCAGCAAAAATCCTTGTGTCGACTCTTGGTTATGAAGCTTATGCAACAGCTTACGGCGGATTCCCTGCCGGATATATGAAAGTTGCAAAACAGACAGGGATAATCTCATCGGATATTTTAACCGCTAATGTTACATACAAAGATGCAGTAAATATGCTCTATGAAGCTGTTAATACAGGTATGCTTGACGGAATGATTTACTCGGATAACTATGTTCAGTATACTCATTCCGATGAAGATACCCCTCTTGCAATCTATAAAAATATCCATAAAACAGAGGGCGTAGTTACAGCGGTTGACGGAATATCAATAAATCCTGATTACTACGCAGACTTCGGCGAAATATTTGTAAACGGCGAAACATATAACTTCGCGGGTGACCCGTTCGAGTATATAGGAAGATATGTTACTCTTTACTATGAGAAAACCCACAATAAACACCACAACACTGTTTTTATAATGATTGATAATATTAAAAACAATGTGGTCGAGTTTGATGCAGAAGATTTTGACGAGTATGATCAAAAGAACGGAGTAATAAAGTACTTCAAGGGCGGAGACAAAAGCACATCCGTAAAAATTACGACAGGCATTGGCGTTATCAAAAACGGTGATACAGTTTCCCGAAATATTGAAAATACAATTAAGAGCGTTAAAAAAGGAAAGTTTGCTTTAATTGATAATGACAGGGACAAAATCTATGAACTCCTTGTGATTTCAGAATACAGAAATATTGCAGTAAGCTATGTTGATACTGTAAAAAACAAAATATATGATGAATATAACCCGTCTTCACCTCTTGATATTCAAAGCGACGGCTCAAAGAAAGTCATAATTCAAAAGGGTGAGGAAATCGCGGAAATTGCAGATATATCAGCTGATAACATCCTGACGGTTTATGAATCAGAAAAATATATAAGAATTTATGTGTGTGATACCTCTGTTTCGGGCAAGGTTACATCTGTAAGCAAAAAAGCGGATAAGACCATTCTCACAATAGACGGAAATACATATGAAGTTGACAAAGATTTCCTCTTAATGTCCCCAAAAGACATAAAGAGCGGAACAGAAGGCACATTTATGACCGATAAATTCGGGAAGATTGCTCATATGTCAACTGACGGCTTAAATATATCGGGCATATGTGCTTATGTAATCGATTATGCAACAAAGCAGGGAATGGATTCTTTCGCAATGATAAGACTTTTTGTTCCGTCTGTCGGAATAAAGGAATATACCCTTTCGGAAAAGGTTCGCATAGACGGAGAAAATGAGCGCGGAGCAGAAAAGAAAATATCCCTTTTAAACAGATTTAACGGTGATATACGGGGTCAGGTAATTTTCTTTAAGGATAAAGACGGGATAATATCCTATATTGATACCCCTTATTATAATGAAGATACTGAAAGCGATTACTCTCTTAAAAGCAACAGAAATGATAGCGGAGTAAGATACAGACAGAAAAAGTTCGGTAAGAATATAATCGTAAACGACCAGACAATCGTTATGGGAGTTCCGTCAGATGCAGAACTTCAAAATGCTACTGATATTGATTTCTCAACACCTGCTCTTTCAAATATTTCGATAAACACAGACTATCCTGTAAATTCATATAAGTTTGATTTAGAGTCGGGCTTTGACAATGTTGTTGTTATAAAGGACTTTGTTTCGGCAAGTCCCACAACAGAGCTTGTTATGGTAAATGATATATATTCATCATACAACGGGGATGAAGCGGTTGAATGTCTGTCATATTTCGGTGGCGGAGGGTTCAACGAAACATTCATTGATGGTGATAAGTCAATGCTGAACGATGGAATAAAACAGGGAGATGTGCTTCGTATAGGCATAAATTCAAAGGGAGAAATATCCAACTGGAAAGTAATATTCTCCTATAAAAAGGATGCTGCTGCGTCGGATGTAAACGAAGTGAATTACTCAAGCTTATTCAACACAACTGACAGAGTAATATTCGGTTATGCTAAATCCAAAAATGACGGAGTGTTAAAGCTATATAGAGATAAAAATAAACCGGAAGAAATAGACGAAGTATTTGATGTTAAAGAGATAACAATGACTATATACGATAGCTCAGAAACAAAAGAGGAGAACAGAATACGGTCAGGAAACTATAACGAAATTACAACGGAGGATACAGTAGGGAATCCTGCGATGATTATCGTCAGAACAAATCTGGCACAAATTAAAGAGGTTTTGGTTTTCAAATAATAAATAGGAGGAGAAAATTGTGAAAAAAGTATGTTTATTACTGGCAGCATTTATGATGATTTCCTGTCTTTCGTTTCAAATGCCAATATCGGCGGAAACAAATGTCTTAACAGAAGATTTTGAAGACGGAAGCTGTAATATTAAAAATGCGACAACTCATGCAGTATTAGATAATATTGTTAATGCTGCTACTGGTGATGAGAGGTATGGAAAGGTGTTTAAAACCTCAGCATCGACTACTAATACATGGTATGTTGATCTTGGAAAAACCTTTATGAAAGAGGATAATAATGTTGCGAAAATCAGTTTTGATGTGAAAACACCATCTACTGCCTCAGTTTTGATGTTCTTTCTTGGGGATTCTGAAAAATTAAGCTCGATTGAATATACCAAGGTAAACACAAGTTATCAAAAAAAATTGATGTATTTTAGAGATACTGGAGTATCCGGAGTTTTTACAGATAGTTCAGGTTCGGCAAACTGGCCTACATCAGGAACCGCGAAGAGTTATACAACGGGAACTTGGTTGCATTTCGATGTCATAATTGATATGTATAAACAGACGGCAACGATAAAACTTGGCGGAGAAGATTGGACGACGCTTTCTTATAGCGATAGTGTGTTTGAATCTTTTAACTTTCTCGGTGTTAAATCGGAAAAGAAATCAGGTTCAATATGGTATCTGGATAACCTTACTGTGACAGATCAGACTGTGGAAGTTGATGAAACGGTATTATTTGAAGCGAATTTTGAGAATGTTGAAAAAGCAACATCAACAGGAATTTCATTTGAAGGCGGCAGAGGAGACTCTAATGATGCAGTAGAAACAGGCTACGGCGATAAGTATAATAAGGTGTTTAGATTTGATACTTCCGCCACAGAGGCTGCATGGATTCTTATTCCTGTTAATGCCTCAGAGGTGTCTGGAAAGAATATATCAATAAGCTTTGATATGTACGCGGGGGCAAGTGACGGACACGAATGTATGATACAACTGCATAATGGCACAGAATACCATAAGATTCTTGTCATGAACGGAAGCGGAGCACACGGAAAGCTTGGATATTACAAATTCCCCGATCCTGATATTAAGGTGTGGGCTCCGGCAGGAAGTCAGGCTATTGATGATGAGAGATGGGTTCATGTGGATGGCATTATCGAATTCAGAGAAAACCAGACAGTACTTAAATGGTATTTTAACGGCGTGTATTCTGGCTTGACCTATTCATTTGATATAAAACAACTTAATAAACTGAGATTCAGAACAGAGAGAGTCACTGATACAACAGTGACGACAAGAAGATTTGCTCTGGATAATATCCTTATCAGACAATATGAAAATAATAAGTTTGAGACAAAAGCTCAGCTCAAAGGAGAAGGGGTGGGAACAACTCTTGAAATTACGCCAAAGTCAAATCTTTCTAAAGATTTCTCGGCAGAAAACTGCAGTTTTGAAATTGTAAATTCTCAAACAGGTGCAGTTGCGACAGTTGCGTCAAAGGAATATAAAGATGGGAAAATCCTGCTTAAATTAAGCGGACTTGAATATAGTCAGCTATACACCGTTACATCTTCGGATTTTTGTGATATATACGGACAGAAAATGAATAGCTTTGAGTTTAGCTCAAATCCGCAGTATGATGCGAGTAATGCAGTTGTTCCGCAGATAAAAGCGGTTTGGTTCTATGACCATGACGGAAACCGCCTGACAGCAAATCAGGTTACGACAGAAGTTAACAAAATGGAAATTCTCTTTAACACAAGAATTAAATCATCAACAGTAACAGAAATTTCTCTTGGTGATTTAACTTTAGAGGGAGAATACAGTTCCAAGAATAACAGCTATACGGCAACATGGGACGGTTATCTTGCTCCAAATACTTCATATCCGCTTTCTATAACGGGGATTATTGATGTAAACGGAAAAGCTATGGCAGATTATAATAAAACCATAACAACAGGCAACGGAAAGGTAAGTGTAAAAAGTATAGAACTTATAAATTCGGCAGGTGAGAAGGCAACTGCAACTGACATAGTCGAGGGTGCGGTTTTAACTGCAAAACTAAATGTTTTAAATACAACAGGCGAAGCGGTTGACGGAATTTTAGCTTACGGAATTTATAAAGACTCATATATGACAGATAACGATTTCACGACTCATTATCTTGAAAACGGAATGGTGACAGAGGTGGATATGGAAATTCCGTATGCTGATTCGGATGCGAATTTAAAGGTGTTTATGTGGGACGAATTTTCAAAGCTGAATGCATATTTTCAAAGCTTTGATTTTCAGACAGAAGAATAGAGAGGTGTAAAAATGAAAAAATTAAACAAAGTTTTAGCACTTATTCTTGTTGTATGTTTAATCCCAGTTGTAAATGCTTTTGCGGCAACGGGAAGTATGGAGGTTGTGTTTTCAAACCAGGCAAACAGAAGTGCAGGCGGAACAATAACTGTTACATCTGACACAGAAAATACGGTTTGGTTCTACTGGGGCGACGAAAACGGTAAAAAGTTAGCAGACCATACATATTTAGGCTATATAAATCTAACTGACGGCACAGGAACATTTGAAATTCAGAGATATACATTTATCCCTGACGGCGCGAAGCAAATTCTGGCTTTTGACGGTGAAACGGAAAATGCTCTTGCAAGCTATACCTTGCCTGAATATAAAATAAAGCCATTGGGCGATAAATCCTATTCATTCGGGGCTGTGTCAGATTCCCATATAGGTCACAGCACCTATCCGAACAGTGCGGGGGATTTTGAAAGAGTCTATAACAAAATGGGTGAATATGGCGTGTCGCTTATTGGAAATGACGGTGATGTTTCGTCTTATAATCTTATAAACGACTGGACTCTTTACAAAAATAAGGTGAATACATTTAATGAAAAATACCCGAATATTGCGTGTTTTGCAGTAACAGGAAACCACGACGCATCCCATAATGATTTCGATTTGGAAAACTGGAATAGATTGACCAAAGATGAAATAGTGAATTATGAAGGGTATACACAGCCTGAATTTTATGACGGAAATACACTTGATTTTATATACAGAATAGAAAATGATGTATTTATTTTCCTGAATGCAACAGATTGGAAAGATACAGCTCATACAATAGACTATTATGCACACGAACAGCTTGAATGGCTTGAGGATAGATTGGAAGAAAATAAAGACAAAAGATGCTTTTTGTTTATGCACTATGGTCCTTTTAAAGCTCACGCTATAACGAAAACGGACGGAACCCAGGCAGGGGGAACTTTTGAAAATGGGGACTATATGGATATTTTCTTCACAATGCTCTATGAAAAATATCCTAATGTCATGGCGTTTTTCGGACATTCCCACAGAGGGTTTAATTATCAGCTTGCTCAATATGTTAAAGCTTCCGCTTATTCAAATACTATGAACCATAACATAAATAATATTGGCGGTGCAACTATGGTGCATATCCCGTCAATGACCGAGCCATCTTATTATTACTATGACGAAGCAACGGCGACAGCTAAATCGTCAAGTGATGCAAACCATTTGAGCGAAGCATATATAATTGATGTATATGATGATTGCGTTGTTCTCCACGGCTATGACTTTATGACTGACAAAGTTATATCTTATGCCGATTATATCGTGGAAATGGGCTCTGAATTTAATGATGTTGAAGTTAAAGATGAGTTTTTACTTGATAATGAAAGCAAAAATGTGACGGTTAAAGGAACAGCAGGGGAAGAGAATGGAAATTCTCAGGTCGTAATGATGATGACTTATGAAAATGCAGATATAGATAATCTTACAAAAGACGATATTTTGTATTATGACCAGCAGATTTCAAAGGCAGACGGAAGTTATAGCTTTAGCTTTAAAATTCCGTCAGAGGTTGCCGATAAGCAGTTTAAGATTTATATAAATATAAACGGTGAAAATGTTTCTGACACAATAACAGAAACGATTGTCGATACAACCTGGATTGATGCAGGAATTGAATTTATCAGACATTCTGCAGATAATATGAAAGCCGTTTATACCGTTAAGAATTACAGCGATAAAAGTATGGATTGCCGTATGCTTTTCGGAATATACGATGAAGAGGGAACCTTGATTTCTGCAAAAACATTCGTAAAGTCAATGCCAAAGGGAATGGAAAGCGAAAGAATTGAACTCTCTATTCCTGATAACACTTATTCAATTTCGGCGTATGTGTGGAGCGGAGACGGAAGAATGATACCGATTTGTAAAAGCGAAAGAATCGAAGTTGTGGCAGAATAATTATTAAAGGAACAGTCAAAGCTGTTCCTTGCCCTGCTTTTTAAGTAAGGTAAATATCAGTTAATAATTAAAATTTATAAATATTTATAAAAGGAGAAATTAAAATGAAAAAAGTATTATCATGGTTATTGGTTATTTCAATGATGGTAACCGCAATGGCTCTTCCAATGGCAGTATATGCCGAGGAAACAACCACCGAAGGTACGACGGAAGAAGTCAGCACTACAGAGGTTGTGCATTTTAACAACACATGGGAAGGAAGCAGTGCAACACTGTTCCCGCCATCAAAAGATTTGACATATGGTAAATTTAGCAGAATTTCAGGGGCAGGTTCTGTAATTGAAGGCATTGATGGAGATGCTTTTCATTTGACAACTGGCGGTTCAACCGCTACCTATACCTTGGGTACGCCTATAACAACTGGAAAGATTCTTATCAGTGCGGATATCAAATATAATATGTTTGGGAACAAGGATTATACAAAGTGGAGAATGGAAAACAATGGTAACACAAGATACATATTGTCTTTTGAAAATCCTGCCGGAGACTATGGCCCGTCGGTTTATACTGCTGTTAACAGCGATGAAAGAACAAATAAGCTTTTTACAGCAGAGAGCGGAAAAGTTTATACGATTGATGTTATCCTTGATTTAGAGGCTAAAACACAGACATATTATGTAAATGGCGTATATAAATATTCGTATGAAATGACAGACAGTTCATTCAGTATATCGGCAATTAAATATGGTATGACTGCAAATATAGATTATATTGATAACTTTAAGTTTGTTCAAAATCCCGCAAGCTACAGTTTTACAGCCAATGATACAACAACAGAGGAAGATGGTGCAACCATTAGATTTTCAGATGCCGTATCTCCTGTTGCGAGCGATTTTGTGATAACAGAAAAAGTTGAAGAAACAACAGAGGAAGGTGCAGAACTTAAAACTTTGACAGTTACAGATGTCGAAGCAATTACGGGAAGAATATACAAGCTTAAGATTTCAGATATGACAGCGGGAGACTATACCATAACATTAAACTCTGAAAAAACAACAACAGCAGGAGCCTTGCCATCAAACACAACGGCTGATTTCAATATTAAGAATGTAAAAACTTATTTTGATATAGACTTTGAGAATTTTACAACAGGAACAGGAAACACATATTTAAATACTAATCATAATCAGCACGGCACATGGAGCGGTAACT
>JAZRKP010000050.1:0-1083 GCA_045646365.1 Clostridia bacterium | reverse complement strand
TTCCTGTAATTTGCTCGCACTGGCTCTTCATGATGAATTTGGTTATGAGGTATATGAAATCAGAGACAATGAGGACAGAATGTTCCATGTATTCTGCAAAGCAACTTACCAGGGGCAGGATGTATACATAGATGTCAGAGGCATCACAACGGATTTTGCGGAGTGCCTTTCTGATTTTTCAAACCGTATGTGCCGAGGGTATTACATCACGAGACGGGACCTTGGCGAGGACAGGGCGCTTGATGGCGAGGGGGATATAACCGGATATCGATTTGCAAAGGACATTGTTGTGAAGTACCGGAGCTATTATGATGTCTCTTTCTAATTGCTCTATGGTTTCATTTCTGTGGATAGGGTTTCATTTTCAAGTGAAACCTTTTGAAACCCTATGAAACCGTATCATTATTATCAACTGTTGCCACAGAGTTTCACATAGCGTGAAAAATTACAGAATAAGCCACTTAGCGAAGCTTTGCTTGCTAGGTGGCTTATTTGTTTGTTGTGCCTTCGATTGCCTCGGTAAAACAAGTTTTCGGGTTTTTGTAAAATGGCAGATGGCCAGGATAGACTGGCCAAAACGGGTATCCGGTTATTTTGAAAAAATGCAAAATTTGACGCGTTTTCAGGTGGTGGAGGGTATATGTTTTTGATAGGCTCCACCACAGGAAAGCATTCCAAAAACGGAAAAATGGCTTAAAATAGCCATTCTCTGGACAGGGGTTGGGAGCGGTTGGCTCCACTACAGGAAAACCAGTCTGAGAGAAAAAGAAAGCAAAGTTTAAATGGCTTAAAATAGCCATCTACCAAAAAGGAACTTTCAGAGATAATCGAAGAGATTAACGCCGGAGTCGACGAAAGCGGTGCACAGACCATATAACGATGAAATAAAATTTCCGCGTTTTCGGGTAGTGGCGGTATTTTAGAGAAATCACTATTTTGGCGGAGCAAGTGACGCGGTGGAATGGGTTCCAAGTGGTGGCGGGTTCCATCACTTGGGAATCTATTGAGAATAGCATATAAAAGCGGACAGCCAATAAAAGACTATCCGCTTTTTATGCTAAAGCAGAATATTTTTGCTTAGAC
>JAZRKP010000049.1:0-40922 GCA_045646365.1 Clostridia bacterium | reverse complement strand
ATCTTCCTTTTTATTAGGCGAGAACGTTCCCGTATAAAACGGCTCGCCGATATCCGCACCGAGCTGACAAGTGTATTGCCACTTGACTACATCGCCACTTTTTACAAAGAAATCGGATGCACCATATTCAATAAATTGATTGTTGAGCGTAATCATCCAGCCCGAACCGACACCGGCATCAAATTCACCAAAGGAATCATAACTAATGCCTTTAAGAGTGAAATCACCGATTGATGCAAGATAAAAACCGCTTTTTGTAGTGCCTGTATACTGATATGTGAAATCCATTGCATCAAGCAAACGGAGAGTTACATCTGCAACTGTATCTCCTTTGATAAACGGTACTTTTTTTGAAGAGATTATCATTCCAAGAGCTTTTGGATAAGTCACATTAGATTCACCCTGCACTCGTTTTCCGTTGTCTGTAAAGCTGATATTTACATATCCGTCAATCTCATCACCTGAAATATCATATTCCAACGAAGGTGCCTGCGAAGAGGAGTCTGACTTTTCTTTCACCGTTAAAGTAACAGTATGTGCATAACTTTCTGTTTCATTGTCTTTGGCGACAAAGGTTATTGTGTATGTGCCAACACTGTCCGGTGTAAAAGTATAATAAGCATCTTCTACCTGTGTTAATTCACCGTCATTAACTTTTGCAGTATATGTGAGAGTATCATTATCGCGGTCCACAAAAACCTTTGACATACTGAGGGCGTAAGTACCACCGAGATTAAGCGAGGCAGTTTTGGGTGCGTTTTCACGAATATACGGTGCTGTATTATCGCTTGGAAGCATACCGATACTCACTGTAATATCCGGAAGTATACTACGGGTGTGGAAAGATGTTTCGTTTCCTCTTGTTGTGCCTCCGGAATCAGGGATATTACGGTGACTTTCTCCGTCGTCAGGGAAAGTAGTAACGCCGATTACACCAAGACCGATATATCCGTCTGTAAGAGTAAATTCGGTTTCTTCAGTATTTTCAGGAACAGTGAACTTTACTGTGCTGCCTTCCTTAGAGAAGTTGTATTGTTTGCCCTCATTTCTGACAGTTTCATTGTCAAAACTGTAATGAAGATGAATTCCGCCATCACCATCTGTATTGTTTTTATATCCGGGATTATATGTACCTGCAATTTTCGGAATAGGGGTATGTACTCCGACAAGTGTAAGGCTTACTTCATCACCTGCATTTATTGGCTTGCCCGGATGTGTATTATTCTTGACCTTAAGTTCAACTTTGTCACCACGAACTATCTTGTAGGCAATTCCCATATCAGTAGTTACGCGGATAATATTGTTCCCCGCAACAATCGGAGCAGTATATACACCGTCTGTCGATGCAAGAACAGTATAGCTTTTACCCTTATCTCCCGATACTGCAACTTCGGTTATATTTCCTTTGGCAAAAGAGGGAGAAAGCTTGATTTCTCCGCTTTCACCAATGAAGTAAAGCGTGTCAAATTCACTGTCCCACGGCTTTTTGTTTGCTTCGCTATAAACCATACTGCCTGCACTTGATTTGCTTTCAATTCCAAAGTCAACATAAGGGGCGTCTGCACCAACAGTAACTACAAAAAGTCCACACCTTGCAGAATCGCTTGCACCGTACAAACCGTCAAATGAACTGCCGGTTATTTCTATGGCATCGTAAGTAACCTCAACAATAGCTGTTCCCTCTCCGATAGCAGTAAGCTTTTGCCAATTACCGCTGCCGTTAGTCGTAGGTTGATTGGGAACAGGTTCAAGGCTGATTACATCTTCGCCCGAAAGAATATTAAAATGGAAATCGGGTTCAATGATATGGTTATTGTAAGTAAGGTCAATAATCTGCCAAGTTCTGTATGCTTTTATGGTTTTAGCATCGCCAAGTCCTAAAGAAAGATGGTTTTGCTGATTGATATTGAGGAGTACGCTGTCATCACCGACAGTTGAAGCATCTGAGGTTTCTGTAAAATAGTTGGTTCTGTCTGTCGGGAGTTTGTCGGCTTCTGAGTGAAGTACCGTCACAGAATTTCCTGTTTTAATATATCCTGCTTTAGTGATTTTTCCCTCCATTGATACACGGTAACTAAGACCGCCGTCTGCCGCAAAGTAGTGAGTGGAGGTGCCGTTCCCGTTGTCTACTGTTGCAAGAGGTTCATATACCGTATGCACAAAGTAATTGTTTGAATATTTGAATAATTTTGCAGTTGCCCCCGTTGTTGTTATAACTGTTTTGGGGTTCTTATACGGTACTTTTATGGTTAGTTTACGGTCAGCTTCGCTTATATTAAGTGTTTCGGTTCTGGAACTATAGACAGATGTATTTTCAGGCGATGCCGTAAATGTATATTCTGTTTCAGGAATCAAAAGGAATTTACCATTAACGCCTACTGCCCTATAATCACCGTAAGAAACGCTGTAAGTACCCGAAATCACTTTATCGCTGAAATCAATAATTTCTGTCTGCACCTTGCAAAGCTTTACGGTGCTTTCGCTTGATGCAGGGAAAGACAATCCGCCATAACTCTCGTCACGGACAGAAATCAGAGAAACATTTTCAGGAACAGATACAGTATAAATTGTATTTCCGTCTGTGATTTCACCTTTTATGGATGCAAGAGCATCTCCGATAATATCTGTTCCGTTTTCATCATAGCCGTTTGTAATATAAAATGCCGGAGTTATATCATCGGGAAGTAATACCGACATATCATAGGTTTGGGTAGAGTTGGTTACAGTAAGTATAACTTTGTACGATTCCACAGAGGTTGCCATAAAGTCATTTGCGAAAAATTCAAGCTCGTAAGTTCCGCCAAGTTCAGGAGTGTAGCTGAAATTTGCATCTGCCGATACTGCATCTTCATTGTTTATTTTTACGCTATATGCAAGCTCATCACCGTCTGTATCTGAAAAGATAGGTGCAAGGTCAAGAGAGAAGCTGTTCCCTGCAACTGTTTCAGCCACCATCGGTTCATTCTGGTGTTCTGCAAGGGTAGGAATCTCATTGTCAATAGCATAATTTATAGTATAGGTTGTATAGCTGTTGCTTGTTGCTTTCGGATGAGAATTGTAAAGATACATCGTACTTTTACCCATACCGCCTGATAATGTAGTGGTATATATCTTAGTATCATTAGGACGGTTAAAAGCATTTGAGGTTGATAATTTCGGAAGTCCGTCGCCGTTTTGTGTCAAATCGAATGTGGCGGTAATCTTTCCATTAACTTCATAAGTACGAGGTAAGCTTACAGTTATATTTTCATCTTCAAAAGTTGCCGTAAGTCCATAAATATCATTCCCGTCTGCATCTGTAAATTTTACAAAATTTACGCAACCATTGGATGTAGTAATTCCAAGCCATGCACCGCTTTCAATTTCGGTGACTTCTATTGTTATCATAACAAAATCAGGACATTCCCCAATATCGTTTGAGGCACCAAGCACCAAAGAGTGCGTACCACCTTCAAAAGTCTTGAAGGTATAAATTTTCCCTTCAACTGGTATCTTGTTCTCTCCTTCTATCAGAAAATAGTCTTTTGCATTTTCAAAATAATCCTTAAGATTAATATCTATCGAAACACCGCTGTATGTGGTCTTTCTGTCAGAATCTGTGATTCTTATTGGTGGAGTCGTTGAACCTTCCCCTAATGAGAAATTCAGGGTATATGTCACAGTCCCACTAAAATTGCTCAATGATGAATATTGACCTTTAAGAGTTACATCAACAGATGCTCTGCCTTCATTTAATGTGACTGTTGTTTTATGTCCGCTCATGTTCATGTTTTTATCCAGAGCTGTTCCGAATTCTACAGTTATCGTTGCGTCAGGTTGTGTATTACCATCAAGGACAATATCGACCGTTGTATTATCTTCTGTGGCACTTTCAATCTCTGTGTCACCTATTTTGATGTTTATAACCTTCGCAGCACCAAGTCCTCGTTTTTCGTAAATCACTTTATCTGTAATATCAATGACATTATCAGTGACCACACAATCTGTAGACGCATTAACAGAAACAAGTGTGGTTGTCATAAACAATGCAAGTGCAATAATTACACTTAAAAATCTTTTAAATTTCACTTTTATTCTTTCCTTTCTTTTAGAACTTTACTGAAGTTATGTCTGTTATGTTTTTCACCTCCGGTTTTCTTACCGCAGACAATAAAAAAACTGCGGTAATTTTTCTTTGAAAAATTACCACAGCTGAGTTTTTCTGTGATGAATCACAATTCAGATGAGAACAGGGGACAAAGCCCTGAAATATAATATTTCAGCACCTCAATCTGAAAACGCTACCCCTATGCGAATGAGCACTTACGGAATAACATCAAAGCAGGTCTTGTGACTCGCACCATATAGACTTATTCGTCCGCATTTTTATATCCTGCCTTCTCAGTTTCCCAATGACTAGCTTTCGCTAACGGATATAAAAACATTCGATGCACACACCGACAGTTAACCGCAGGGGATTCTCACCCCATTCCCTTTCCACTGATTATGCCTTGCGATAGAGCTTTTGCAACATAATCAACACTCTGTGTGAATGAATTTAATTTAGAATATCACATTCCTTGCGTTTTGTCAATGATAAATCTATGCAGAAAGTTTGTAGATATCTGCATTTTGACAAAGGAGTGATACATTATTGTATATTTTATCACAAGTTTTAAATGTATGAAAATATGAACCTTTTAATCTTATCTTGGGAAAACATAAAATAACATACAGAAAAACTGAAATACACTTCCGGCAAGAACGCACATATGCCAGATATAGTGCATATATTTTATATTTTTAAGCCTGTAAAAAATAACACCGATTGTGTAAGCTATTCCACCAGCAAGGAGAAGATAAAGACCATTTATGTCAATGGCATTCATAAAGGGCTTCCAGAAGAAAACAACGGACCAACCCATTATGATGTATGCAAGCATAGAAAAAATCTTAAATTTTTTCATATTGACAGCATTTAAAACAACCCCTAAGACCGTACAGCCGGCGTTTATTCCAAAGAAGGTCCAGCCTAATGCCCCGCGAAGGAGACAAAGACAAATTGGGATGTATGAACCAAGAATCAAAATAAAGATTGAACAATGGTCAATAATCTGAAAAACTTTTTTTGCAGTTTTGTTGGTCAGGGAATGATAAAGAGTGGATGCCATATACAGAATTATAAGACTTGAACCATAAAGGGAAGCGCTGACAATACTCATAGCGTCACCATGGAAACAGGCGTAAACGATAGCAATTACAGTTCCTGCGATTGCGAGAGCGGCTCCGACTCCGTGAGAAATAGCGTTAGCGATTTCCTCACCCATGGTCTGTGGTCTGATATCAGCTTTTTCTTTCATTACAAAACATCCTTTCGATATATAAAATAAAGCTTTAATTTCTTTGTAAAACATAAATAAATTATATCAAAGAAAGGAAAAACTGTCAATAAGAAAAAAGTAGGAGGAAAAAGATTAAGAAAAATAAAAAAAAAGACTTGACATAATAAAAAAAGTGTGATATATTATATTGGTCGCAGAAAATAATGCGAAATACGGAGAGGTGTCCGAGTGGTTTAAGGAGCTAGTCTTGAAAACTAGTGATGCGAAAGCACCCAGAGTTCGAATCTCTGCCTCTCCGCCATTTTTTATTTTAACTTAATATTTATGAATTCGGAGAAGTACTCAAGAGGCCGAAGAGGCGCCCCTGCTAAGGGTGTAGGTCGGGCAACCGGCGCGAGAGTTCAAATCTCTCCTTCTCCGCCAGTGAAAACACAATTTTGAAAAAAATTGTGTTTTCTTTTTTTGTTTAAAATTCTGACAGGGATAAATTCAATAATCCTAAACCACAAGGGATTATCCTTGCTATAATGATGCAAGACTTTTAGGTTTAGCAAATGAAAGAATGCAGAATTTCAATCCGGCAAACTTGATTTCAAGCGAAGATTTATATAAAGGACTTGGTATTACAGAAGGAGATTTGGATGCAATTGGTGAGGTGGAGTTTGAATGAACTGGAAATTGGTCTATCTCCCCGAAGCTGAAAAAGATTTCAAAGAGTTGTCCGGTAATGAGCGCATAGTTGTAGCAAAAGCGTTGAAAAAAGTGCTCGAAAAGCCTCTTCCTGTAAGTGAAGGCGGATACGGAAAACCCTTAGGTAATAAACAAGGCAATAATTTATCCGGTATTCTGAAAATCAAGTTTGGAAAGCTTGGTGGACATGGATTGGTAATTCTCGGTGCGTTTTTCATATTCTTTTTCGTATTTAAACTGATTCATTTCTAAAAAACGATGCAGTTCAAGTTGTGGTTGACTTTTTGTCAATTTAAGTATATAATATATTATTCATGCGATATATATATTTGTAAATAATAGGAATTTTTTCGTTAATCATTGGAAAAATTTCATTCGAGCCTGAACATGATGTTGGAAATGCAAAAGTTTTAAGTGTTTTCAGGCATGAGGGAAAGTAGACTCCTTTGTCATATATTTGATGAAAATTATCAAAAAGTCAGTACATAAGCGTTGTAACCGGCATTTTGTCGGTAATTATATTGAATATATAAACGAAAATATACAAAAATTTAATTATTATAAACTTTAGGAGGATTTAATTATGAAAAAGTTTTTATCCGTTATTTTATGTTTAGCGCTTATCTGCAGCTCAGTGATTTTTGTCAGCGCTGAAAATGTAGAATATTCACTTTTAGAAAATCAATATGTCCGCTTTTTGGGCAGAGGCGAAATCATAGGTAATTTCCGATGCTTTAACTGGCCCAATTCTGGCTTTGAATTTGAGTTTTCGGGTTCAAAAGCTGAAGTATATGCGGATATAAAGGTAAATTCGGAAGCTTATAACGGAAACTATTTTAATGTTGCAGTTTATGACGGTGACACCTTGATAAGAGTTAATCGAATAAAACTTATTTCCGGTTGGAACACAATTTATGAAGAGCAAAGCGGTGACCCGTCTTTGAAAAAGATTATGCTTGTGCGTTCTTCCGAAGCTTGCAGAGGAACAATAAGAATGAGCAAAATACGCACAGATGCCGTTCCGAATGCTTCAGCACCGAGAGAAAAACTGATTGAGTTTATCGGTGATAGTTATACTGCCGGTTACGGAAACTCTAAACATCTTTCGTCTGCAACAGATTATTGCGCTGAAAATACAGATAACTGGAATTCTTATACAGGATTTGTTGCAAGACATTATAACGCTGATAATAATGTTATTGCCTATCAGGGGAAAGGCGTATATGCAAACAGAAAGCTTTCAAACCTTAATCACACGATGTCACACCAGTTTGGGTATGAGGAAATAAAGGTTGATGCAGATATATTTAATATGTCATCTCTTGAAAAACATAAATTTTATAAATATCAGCCACAGCTTGTTACAATCTGGCTTGGAACAAATGATGCGGCAGCTTCCGTTGATCAGGCTACCTTTAAAACAGCTTATGCAGCGCTTTTAGATAATGTAAGGGCGTAATACCCAAATGCAACAATTCTCAATATGGCACTTGCCAACTCTATGTATCTGGATACTATTAAATCGGTCGTAAATGATGCTACAAGAGGCGAAGAAAATAAGTGTCATATGCTTGAACTTGACAATTTTACAAGCACAAGTTTCGGACATCCTGATGTTGCAGAAGATCAGAGGATAGCAAATCAGATAATTGAAAAACTTGATTCAATCAAAGACTTGTGGAATGTTCCGCTTATTGGAAGTGATGACACGCATTTATTATCAATGAGAGCGAACTATAACACAGGAAAAGTTGTTGTGTACGGAAAAACCAGCTCTGTAAATGACTATGTTTCGCTTTTGGTTACAAAGCCGGATACAAGCATTGAAAATTTTGAAGAAGATGAAAGCATTGTGGCTTTCCTTGGACAATCTGATACAATTGATGGCAAAGAATACAGCTTTGAATTTAATGTTGAAAAACTCTCAGGAGAATACACGCTATATCTTAACTCGCACGAGTTAAAAAATTTACAGGAAAAACAGTTTGTTTTCAAGAACTTAATTCCTGAAATGGATGTTACATCCGGAGGTAAAACTGTAAAAACTATGGCAGATATTTCATCAGGAAAGGACATTAAAGTTAAACTGAGCGGTTTTGATGTTCCTGATGAAGACTTTACAGGAATGTTGGTTCTGGCTCAATATTCCGGCGGTGTTTTAGAATCAGTTACTCTTGCAGATGCATCAATGGATTCACAGGCTTATGGAGAGGAAGTTGTGTTAGAATCAACAGTTAGTGGCACAACTGACAGTATCCGTGTGTTCTATATGAATAAAAATACATTGGCACCAATGTTTGGTTCGTATGCAATTGAGTAATACTGAAATTTCAAAGGCAAGGTTTGAATGAAGAGACAACGCTTTTTATACAATACATAAACCAGAATTAACACCAGAAGAAAGACTTGAATATATAACATTTCAACAACTAAAAATACTTAGTACTATCAAAAGCTGTGTTGTATTTTTTACTGCTTTAACAGTTATTTCAATTGTAATAACATTTTTTACTTTTATGACAAATATGTAATATCACTGGACCGCTCAAATGAGTGGTCTTTTTAACTATACAGATAAATCTTTTTTAAATTTTGCCTTTTTATAGAAAAATATCAAAAAATATTGAAATAATTAAAATTATATGATATAATACTAAATGGATTATTGTAACCATTTGTGCGTTACATTGTTTTAAGAGGTAATAATTATGGCAATAAAATATGGAATAAGAAAATATAAGCAAAATAATATTTTATATACGGTTATCATCGCCTTTTTATTATGTGCGGTTTTTCTTGGTATGGTTGGTTATTTATATAATAAAACAGCGGATAATGCGTATGAAAGTCTTCATATTCAGACCAAACAGATTAAGGACGATATTATTCTTCAGCTTACATCCGACAGGGAAAATCTTGCAACAATGGCAAACTTTGCTGCAAAGCTTTATAGTGATGGAGATGATTACAGTCTTTTGTTTGAGTCATTCAGGTCTATTGGTATGATTGAAAATATAGGTATTTTAAACGCTGATAATACCTTTTCGACCAAAACAGGGACTATTAAGATTGACGGGGATATTTCGTTTGAGGAAGAAAAAGAAAAAGGTATATACATAAGCGGAAGAATCCCGGATATTACAAAAGATAACTATGAACTTATAAGAAGTGCTGTTCCTATTGAAGTGAACGGGGAAATTGTCGGGATACTGTATGGTGCGATAAAGCCTGACAAGTTGGGTGAAAGATATAAAAATATGGTAGACGAGCTAGATGCACAGCTTTTTGTTTACGAGAAAAGCTCTGGGAATATTCTTATAGACACTATCCAGGAAAAGCTTGGAAATATTGAGTTCTTAAAAGACCGTAGGTATAACGATGGTTCTTCATATGAGCAGTTAGTATCGAATGATAAAGGTTTTGTATCGTTCCAGTCTGCTTACAGAAACGAAAATCTTCACTTACATTATTCAAATATTGATGAGTTTGGCTGGATGATTGCATTGGGAAGATATGACTCACAGGTGTTTGCGGAAACTCATAATATAGCTAGTGTTTTGATTTTAGTATTTTTAACAATGCTTGCTATAATGAGTTTATACATATTGATACTGATGTTGAACGAAAAATGGGCGAATGCAGTGATTGAGTGTGCTTCGGATGTCAGGAAAAAACTGTTGGAAACAGTGAATGGGCAAAATAATATACAAGATGCTTTGATTGAGGTGTGTAAATTTGCTAAATCGCGGTCTGCTCTGTTTTTTGATACGGACGGTGAGTTTTACCATTACATTGAGCCTCAGTATGAAGAGGTTATGCTTCTGGAAAAAGAAAAACAGTATTTCAGAGCAGAGCTACTCCGTTATGCGTCTGATTTCCATAACATAAACGGAAATGTTGTTAATGTGCTGTGTATAAAACCGAATAAGCATCTTCAAGTGACGAATCCTGAATTTTATCATATACTGAAAGAGTACAAAATCAAGGAGATTTCTTTCTCTTCAACAATAAACAAATTAAATCATATTACGATACTGGCTTCTGTTAATTCAAAGAGAGGCAGTCAGGTAAGACGGCTTGCGGAAAAGGTTTCGGCGTGTTTCTCTATGGCGTTGTATAATAAAAATCATCTTACTAAAACAACGCTTGCCGCTACAACGGATTCTTTAACAGGAGCACTGAACCGTGTTGCCTACAAAAACGACTTAAAAGTTTTCGACGAGGAAAAACCTCTTGATTTTTCCTGTATCTATGTTGATGTTAATGAACTGCATCTTCGGAATAACCAATATGGCCACGCTGCCGGCGATGAGATGCTTTTATATATTGCCAATACTTTGAAAGAGGTTTTCTATGGCCATAATGTATACAGAATGGGTGGAGATGAGTTTTTAGTATTCTGTCAAAATGTTGAGCAAGAGGCAATGAAGAAAAGTATTGAGATTTTTACTGAACAATTAAAACCGAAAGATTATCATGTTGCAATCGGGATGTCTTACAGAAGTCAAAATACCGGTACAGAAGAAATGGTAAGAGAAGCGGAAGTAAGAATGTATGAAGCCAAAGCGGAATATTATCAGAACAAAGAACGAAACGAGGCTAATCTTGTAAAGGAAAAGGAATTTGTTCAGGTGCAAACGGGAATACTTGAAATTGATGCAATGCTGTCAGTTTTAAAAGAAAAATATAATGGAATATATCGTGTTTCGCTCTCTACGGATAAAGCAAGACGGATTTTGATGCCGGCATACTTGAACTACAATGAAAATGAAGAGCATTTTTCAAATCTGTTTTCAAAATATGTTTCTGAAACAGTAGACCCTGATTATCACAGAGCGGTTATGAGCTTTATGAATTATGAGGCATTAAAACACCAGCTTATGGAAGGAAATATTCCAAAAATCAAGTACAAAAAGAACAACGGTGAGCTTGTTGCTTTAAGTGTTTATAAGCTCGGTGATGCAGAAAATGTAGTTTCTGACACTCTTTGGGTTTTTGCAAAAGAGTAATATTTTTCTTGACAAAGGCTAATCATTGTAATATACTTATTGGAGATAAATATTTGGCAAAATCGGCGAAAGCCGGTGACGCAAAGCAAAGAGGCTAAGGTTTATACTATGCCAGTCCAGCTGCAATGATACAGAGTCGGGATATAGACTTTTGTTTGTTGCAGCTATTTTTTGTTTTCAGAATAAAAGACGGTGTGTTGCATACGGTGTAATCATCAATAATAAAATGTTGTGGGGAAAGAATAATGAGTGGTAAATTTTTAGGAAAAATTAAGTTTTTATTATCTGACATAAAGAGCCGTGCTAACGAGACAGCTCTTCTTAATAAAATTGGAGATGGTTTGAAAAATGACGAGTTCAAGATGCACCTCCAATTCATAGTCGATAACAAGACGAAAAAGATAGCCTCGGCGGAGGCTTTATCGAGGTGGGAAGACTCATCGGGTGAAGTTATTATGCCGGGGAAATATATAGGCTTGATGGAAAAATCAGGGCTTATAACAAAGTTTGATTATTATATGTTTGAAAAGGTTTGTGAGAAGCTGAGTAAATGGACTGACACTGATTTAGGTATGATTACAATATCTTGCAACATCACAAGAATAACTATATCAGAAAAAGATTTTGTAAGCAAAATAAAAAGTATTGCGGATAAGTATAATTTTGACAGACGCAAACTTTTAATTGAAATAACAGAAGACTCCATTGAGAAAAATATGGAGGTTGCAAGGAATAATATCATAAAAGCGAAGGAACTTGGTTTTCGTATTGCGCTTGATGATATTGGCAGTGGTTATACATCCCTGATAAGCTTGTGCGAGTATCCTATTGATGTGGTAAAGATTGACAGAGAAGTTCTTTTGCTTGCTGACAGAGAAAGCGGGAAAAAACTGTTTTTGGGAATCATATCATTGATACATAAACTGAATCTTAAAGTTGTATGCGAAGGGGTTGAAACAGAAACGCAGAATACTTTGGTTTCAGAGAGTGAATGTGACCTTGTTCAGGGTTGGTACTATTCAAAGGCTCTTCCTGAAACGAAAGCGGAGGACTTTGCAAGAGAGTATATGAAGAAGTTTTAAAAGGTGAACTCAGGTGAAGAAACTTATAATACAACTGATTAAATTTGGCATTGTTGGTGCGGTTGCAACTGTGATTGATTTAGGAGTTTTGATGCTCCTGAAAGAAATAATACAGCTTGATGTCCTGATAGCATCGGCAGTGTCTTTTTCCGTGTCAGTTATAGCCAATTATATATTAAGTATGCTGTTTGTTTTTAGGGGCAGTGAGAGTGGTAAGGCAAAGGAGTTTATTATATTTGTTGTCTTGAGCATTGGCGGTCTGCTCTTAAATCAACTGGTAATGTGGCTCGGAGCGGAAGTGATGACGATTCATTATCTCTGGGTTAAAGCTTTTGCAATGCTCTTTGTTCCCATATACAATTTTGTTACAAGAAAAATATTTTTGGAGAAAAAGCCTCATAAGGAAGATAGGTTATGAATAATAAATTTTCTAAGGATTTATACAGATACTATGGCGAAAAGGGAGAAACTTTTGCTCAAAGGCTCATAAGACCTGTTGAACTGAAATATATTGCCCTTTTCAGGAAAACCGAAAGCTGTAAATTTAAGCCACTGAAATTGGTTTATACGGTTTGGTTAAAGCTTATGTCCAATAAAACTTATATACAAATTCCTGCACGGACAAAAATCGGCGAAGGCTTTTATATAGGACATAGCGGAAGGGTTATTATCAATCCTGAGGCGGAGCTTGGAAAGAATATGAATGTAAGTACGGGCGTTACCATAGGATATGAAAACCGTGGCGAAAGAAAGGGCGCGCCGAAGTTTGACGGTAACTGCTGGATTGGTGCAAACTCGGTCATTGTGGGGAATGTAAGAATAGGAGAAGATGTGTTGATTGCACCTTTGACATTCGTGAATTTTGATGTTCCGTCGCATAGCATTGTAATAGGAAATCCCGCAAAGATAATACATAAAGAAAATGCAACAGAAGATTATGTGTGCAACAGAGTATAAAAGATTAAGATAAAAGTAAGGGGGTGTGCTTGGGATGGCAAAAAAAGACAACAGAATAAAATATAACTTGTTATCGGGTGCTTTGTATCAGATTGTCTTGATTGTCCTGAGTTTTCTTCTGCCAAGACTTTATCTTGAAAATTTCGGTTCAGAGGTTAATGGAGTATTATCTACAATAAAACAGATTTTCGTTTATATGTTTTTGCTTGAGTCGGGCGTGGGACTGGCTACAACACAGGCACTCTATAAACCTGTTGCGGAAAAAAATCACAGTAAGGTAAGCTCTGTTATTTCAGCAACCCATAACTATTATTTCAAAATAGGCATTATATATTTGATTATCGTTCTTTTAATAGCATTTGTGTATGCTTATATTGTGCCAACGAGTATAGAGCCGGGCGTGATTTTCGGAATTATAATATTTACAGCCCTGCCGGCACTTTTCAGCTATTTTGTTCAAGCCAAGTATAGAATACTTCTTGAGGTCGACGGCAGAAAATATGTTATAACAAATTCAGAGACGGTTTTGCAACTTTTATCAAATGTTGCAAAAATACTTGTTATATTGCTTACTGACAGCCTTTTGCTGATGCAGTTTGTGTATTGTGTATTATACCTTTTGCAACTTTTGTATGTGTATATCCACGCAAAACGCAGATATAAGTGGCTTGATATTAAAGCTGAGCCTGATTATGAAGCAATACACCAAAGAAAATCTGTTCTTGTTCATCAGGTTTCGGGAATGGTTTTCAATAATACTGATGTGTTGTTGTTATCTTTTTTGTGTGATTTTAAGGTGGTTAGTGTTTACACGATTTATAACATCTTTTTTTCACAGATACAGACTTTCATAACAAGTATGATATCAGGCTTCAGTTTTGCTCTCGGGCAAATGTTTCATACAGACAGAGAGCGGTTTATGAAGGTGTATAATGTGTACGAAACATTTTATATTATGGCAACCTTTATAATCTATACGCTTATGGCGGTGTTCTTATTACCGCTTATACAGATATACACAAAAGGGATAAATGATGCAAACTATACGAATGTGTATCTGGTTATTCTTTTTGTTATTATGAATCTCTTGGCAAACGGGAAACTGCCGTCAAACCATGTCCTTGAATATTCTGGAAAGTTTGAGGAAACCCGTTCCCACGCAATCTGGGAAATGATTATCAATATCGTGGTTTCGGTTGTATCTATTCTGAAATGGGGAATTTGCGGAGCAATCTTCGGTACGATTGTTGCCCTGTTATACCGCGGTGCGATGATGATTTATTATTCCAATAAAAAGGTGCTGGGCAGAGGCGTGTTTAATACATATAAGCTGTGGCTCGTAAACGGAGCGGTTTTCGCTATTATAATGACAATCTTTTTCGTGGATAGCTTCAGCGGTCTTTCTTTTGTTAAACTTCTTATAAACGGAATTATCCATTCCCTTTGGATAGTACCTTTATACATTTTGACAAACCTTATATTTTTCAAAGATGCATTTAAAAATCTGCTTGAATTACGGAGGGGTAGAGTATGAGTATTCCTAAAGTAATTCATTATTGTTGGTTTGGTAAAGGCGAAATGCCGAAAATGGCAAAAAAATGTATTAAAAGCTGGAAAAAGTATTGCCCTGATTATGAAATAATCTGCCATAATGAGGATAATTTTGACTTATCTCAAAATCGGTATATGCGTGAGGCGTATGAGGCAAAAAAATGGGCGTTTGTCAGTGACTTTGCAAGGCTCAAAATAATTTACGATAATGGCGGAATATATCTTGATACAGATGTGGAACTCATAAAACCCATTGATGAGTTGCTTGAGACGAAAGGCTTTATGGGATTTGACGAAAAGGGTATTGTTGCAACAGGACTTGGCTTTGGTGCTGTAAAAGGAAATGTGATTATTGGAGAGTTTTTAAAAGACTATGAGGATGTTCCTTTTGTTTTGCCGGACGGGAGTTATGACCTTACCCCCTGCCCTGACAGAAACACAAAGTCTTTAAAAAGGCTTGGTATGGATATTGGAAACACCGACCAAACTTTTATGGATATGGTTTTTCTTCCAAAAGAGTATCTTTGCCCAATGGATTATTATACGGGTAAAAAGACTATAACTGAAAATACATATTCCATACATCATTACAGTGCAACATGGACATCGGATGTAACGAAAAGAACAACACGGATTAAACGAATTATCGGTGTTAAAATGTATAATAAGCTATACGGAAAGTTTTTACATAAATTAAAATGGTTGGAGTGGTAATATGCCTGAACAATTTATAGAAAAAATCAAAAAGAGCATTTTGCCTGTTTGGAAAGTGTGTTTTGTATCTGCACTTATAATGGGGCTTATCGCTCATTTATATAAAATAACTAACTGGCTGCCTAACTGGGATTCCCTTGTTTTTCGGTATGATTCACAGAATATGCTCGCAATGGGGCGATGGTTTCTCCCTGTTGTATGTGCCCCCAGCTCCTTTTATGACCTGCCTTTTGTTGCAGGACTTATGGCAATTATATTTCACGGACTTGGTGCAGTCTGCATCTGTAAAATGTTTGAAGTCAGAAAAAATATAACTGCGGTGCTTGTTGGTGCAGTTGTTGCAACATTTCCAACGGTGACATCTGTAATGATGTATAACTATGTGGCAGACGGATATGCGCTTGCATTTTTGCTCTCCTGTGTTGCGGCAATGCTTATTACTAGGAAGAAACCTTGCTATACAGGAGCAGTTATCCTGATTGCTCTATCCGTCGGCATCTATCAGGCATACATAACAGTTACAATTATGCTCCTGCTTTTAAGTCTGTGTCTTGACCTGATTAAAGGCGATGGTGAATTGAAAGATACCATAATTAAAATTGTCAGGTTTTTGCTGACTGGTGTTTTGGGTATGGGACTATACTATTTAGTTCACACAATTCTTATGAAAATCACGGGAACAACCCCTTTGGAGTATCAGGGCTTTGGTTCGGCGGCATCTTTTAAAGAGATTGATATATTAGGTTCGCTGTATACGATTAAACAGTCGTTTGTCCTTTACTTCTTTGATTTTTCAAACGGACTAAGCGTGTTTGGTGTAGTGAACTGCATTGTATTTAGCATAACAGTTATTCTGTATCTGACAGATGTGATAAAAAATAAACTGAGCATTTCCAAAATACTGATGTTGGGCGTTTGCGTGGCATTATTACCTGTGGGGGCAAGTGTTCTTGCTTTTATAAATAGCGGAATTGATTATCATAACCTGATGAAAATGGGGTTCTTGGTGTTCTACCTGTTCTTCATATTACAGTATGAAAAGGCGGAATTTAAGAGTATTAAACTGAATTCGGCAAAATTATGGACAATTCTTGTTGTAACTGCGGTTCTTGTATTTAATCAGATAATTGTTGCAAATGTGAGCTACCATAAGCTTAATATGGCTTATGAAAAATCTTACGGCACTTTAATCCGCATAGCAGACAGAATTGAGCAAACCGAAGATGCAGAGGAATGTGACAGTATTTTAGTTTTAGGCCATCTTCCTGAAAGCGAAGCTTATAGCGCAAGCTTACCGCCTGATATGACGGGAACAACAGATGGCTATATATTAAGAGCGGATGATGAAATGGTTGGACAAAGCGTTTTGTGCAGTGCATTAAATGATTATTGCGGAAAGAATTATAAGTTTATTTCGGGCGAAGAAAAAGAGAATTTGCTTGATAAAATAAATGCAGAAAGCTTAGGTAACTGGCCTGAAAGAAATTCAATATCCGTAATTGATAATGTTATCATTATAAAGCTCGGTAATGAGGAGTAACTGATATGGTATATTTTTGCGCAGATGATTACGGTATATCTGCAGAAAGTAACAGTCGAATAGAAAACTGTCTCAAAAACGGTGTGTTAAATAAAGTAAGCGTTTTGCCAAATGGTGAAATAGTTGACTTTAAGGAACGGTTGTCAGGGTTGAGTGTGGAAATTTCTCTGCATATAAACCTTGTTGAGGGGTATCCCTTATCGAATCCTGAGGATGTTGATTTGCTTATATCGGAAGATGGGCGGTTTAAATATTCGTTTGCAGGTCTGTTTTTTCTTGCATTTTCAGGGAAAAGAGAAGAGGCTGAAAAGCAGATATATAAAGAAATACAAAGCCAGATAAGATTCTGGAAAGAGTGTGTGGGAGAAAATAATGTTGTTTCAATAGACAGTCATCAGCATACCCATATGATACCGCTTGTTTTTAAAACATTGATGCGTGTGATAAAAGATGAAGGGATAAATGTTAAATGTGTGCGGGTTCCGGCAGAACCGATTTCGCCGTATATCCTAACTCCATCCCTGTATACGGCTTACACTCCGAAAGGAGCGCTTAAACAATGGGTTTTGAAAACTCTTGCCTTTATAAACCGTAAGGAACTGAGAAACTCAAAAATAGAAACTGCATATTATATGGGGGCAATGTTTTCGGGGAAACTTAGCGAGAAAAGATTAAAAAAACTACTTCCGCGTTATCTGAAACTTGCAGAAAAAAACGGTAGGGATATTGAGATTGGATTTCACCCCGGGTACTTGAAAACGGGAGAGAATCCGCTTTGCGGAAGTCGGGAAAGTTTTGGTAAATTTTATTATTCGCATTGGCGTGAAATTGAGTATAATACACTTATGAACTTTGAGTTTGGAATAAAAGCTGTGAAAGAAGGATATGAAAATGCCGTACATTGAAAGTGAAAAGGTTGATGAAAAGACCAGAGTGAAATTAGAGGCACTAATCGAGGGGTCCTATTTGTCGTATTGGAGAAAGAAAAGATTGTTTGATATATTTTTTGCAACAATTATCCTGCTTGGTTTTCTTCCGCTTATGATTATAATAGCGATTGTTATATGTATTGATGACCCAAGCGCAGGGCCGTTCTTCAAACAAAAAAGAGTAGGGCGACACGGAAAGGAATTTTATATGTATAAATTCCGAACAATGCGTCCTGATGCGGAGAAAATCATTGATGAATTAAAGGACAAGAACGAAATGGAAGGCCCTGTATTTAAAATGAAAGACGACCCGAGAATAACAAGAGTCGGAAAAATCTTAAGAAAATTATCCCTTGATGAATTGATGCAATTCTTCAATGTTTTAAAAGGTGATATGACTCTGGTCGGACCAAGACCGCCGCTTCCGAGAGAAGTGCAGTATTATACCGACTATCAGAAACTTCGTCTGCTTGTTACTCCCGGGATTACCTGTACCTGGCAAATTCACAAAAACAGAAATGATGTTCCCTTTGAAGAATGGGTTGAACTGGACCTTGATTACATACAAAACAGAACATTCCCCGGTGATTTGCTCATAATGCTTAAAACACCTATCGTTATGCTTAGCGGAACCGGAAGATAAACTCTTTTAGATTGGAGACAGAATTATGAAAGTTGCAATGGTTGGACATAAAGTTATTCCGTCAAGACGAGGTGGAATCGAAAATGTTCTTACGGCTTTATGCCCGTTGTTAGCAGAATCGGGCATTGATGTTATATGCTATAACCGTTCCTCGGATAAAGTTGAAAATGAGTATGTGGGAACGGTGAAAGACAATAAATACCGTAATGTAACTTTGAAAAATGCCTGGACAATAAAAGGAAGGGGCCTCTCTGCTATGGTCGCATCATTTACAGCGGCAATCTGCGCATCTTTCGGGAAATACGATATAGTTCATTTCCACGCCGAAGGTCCTTGCGCCGCTATGTGGATTCCAAAAATGTTCGGAAAACATTGCGTCGCAACAGTTCACGGACTTGACTGGCAGAGGGAAAAGTGGGGTAAAGGCTTTGCCTCTAAATACATAAAATTCGGTGAACGGGTAATGGTTAAATGTGCCGATGAAATAATTGTTTTAAGCGAAAGTGCCGGAGAGTATTTTAAGGAAACATATAACCGTGAAACCGTGCTTATTCACAACGGAATAGATAAACCTGCTAAAAAAGAGGCTGATGAAATAACAAGGCTTTACGGACTTTCAAAAGACGATTATATCTGCATAGTGTCAAGACTTACTGCTGAAAAAGGGGTGCATTATCTTATTGATGCCTATAACAGTGTCAAAACAGATAAAAAACTCGTTATAGCAGGGGACACAAGCGACACAGATGAATATGTTGAAATGCTGAAACAGAAAGCGTCAGGAAACCCAAAAATTATCTTCACAGGCTTTATTTCAGGAGATGTCCTTAAAGAAATATACAGTAATGCTTATTTAGTTACGCTCCCGTCAGATATTGAGGGTATGTCCCTTAGTCTTTTAGAGGCTCTGGCGTATGAGAATGCAGTTTTGTGTTCGGATATTCCTGAGAATACTCTGGTGACAGAAGATAAAGCGATGCACTTCAGAAAAAGTGATATAAAGGATTTGGCGGATAAATTGCAGAAAATGTGCGATAACGAAGAACTTGTCGGCAAGTTAAAAAGCGGAACTGATGAGTTTATTCTCAAAAAATATAACTGGAACGATGTTGCTGAGGCGACGGTTGAGTTATATAAAAAGGTATTGAAGAAATAAAAGAAAGGTTGATTATGGAATGAAAGAATATACAAACACAACAAAATCCAGAAAAAATATAAGAGTGATAAGTCTCTTTTTAATCAGCCTTATTTTCGTTGGCATAGCCTTGTCTATTGCAGTAATTGGCTGTAATTATATAGAAAACAGAAATTTCAAAGAGACATTTTACAGCATAAGCAGTCTTAAGGTGAACAATAAAATAAGAATAGTTCAGATTTCCGATTTGCATAATTGTTCATACGGAAAAGAAAACAGTAAACTGATTGACAGAGTTAAAAAGTTAAAGCCCGATTTAATTCTCTATACAGGGGATTTGGTCGATTCAAAAACAAAATCCACTGATGTTGTTATAAAATTGTGCAAGGCTCTTTCAGATGTTGCTCCGTCTTATTACATATACGGAAATAATGAGGTGGAAATGTATTACGATGTTTCGCTCAATCAAAAGGCGCTTGATAAAAAGTTCGGGTTTAAAGATGATAACCGTGACCCCGATAAGCTTTTAAAAATTACAGATAAGCTTACAAAGAAACTTGAAGAATCAGGGGTTAAAGTGCTGAAAAATAAAGCGGATACCATAACTGTTGGAGCAACACAGGTGGATGTTTATGGCGTTCTTACATCTAATCCGTCAGCGTTTTGGTCCTATGCAGGGGAAAGCTTTGACGAGTATATTTACTCCAATGAAAAGAATTTTAAAATAACAGCAATCCACGAGCCTCTGGTATTTTCAGAGTATCAGCCTGACACATGGGGGGATGTTGTTATTGCGGGTCATACTCACGGCGGACTTGCCAGAATCCCGTTTATAGGTCCGGTATATACCAATGAAGGAGGAATCTTACCGGAGCGGAGCGGTCAGTATGTTTACGGCAGATATGAGGTTCAGGGAAGACCTTTGATTATAAGTTCGGGACTCGAAAATAAAGATATACTGAGAATTAACAATCAACCGGAACTTGTTGTTGTTGATGTAAATAAATTTTAACGCAGGAAAGGAGTGTATTATAAATGCTATCTTCATTTTTACAAAAATTACCGCTTGCAGTGGTTGGGATAATGCTCATTGTTGCAGTTTGGGCAATATATTTTCGCTCAAAAAATGTTACACGCAGTGAGTTTTTCAAGATATTTAAAAGCACACGGTATATAAGTGCAGGAATTTTGATTTTTGTTGTTGTTATTTCGGGTGTGTTTGGGATTTTTAATCATATGAAAGCAAAACACTCTGTTACGGCGGTTATTGCACTTAATTATTCAGAGGCGTCTCAGGCGCAAAATTCCAACGGAACACGATATAATATGGCAGAGATAATCTGTGATGAAGTTATTGAAAAGGCAATCAAAATGGGTGCCTTTGAAGATGTAACGGTGAAACAACTTAAAAATTGTTTAAGTGTTTATCCTTATGTTCAGGGTGATGTGAACGATAAAGCAAATTATCATATTTCAACAGAATTTGTTGTTGAGTACCACGCTTCAAAGCATACTGACCATTTGGATGCTGAGAATGTGATTTCGCTCATAACAAGTGCTTATAAAGAATACTACATAGAAAAATATACAGATAATTTCAGCCTGACAAGTAAAGAGAATAAGCCTGATTATAGTAAGATGGAATATATGGACATCGTGACTTATCTGGATAAAGAAACAACTGCGGTTTTGAATTATCTCTACGGAATGGCAGAAAAAGGGCCGAGCTTTGTTACGGCGAATAATACAACCTTTAATGCAATAGCAGGAAAGGTTCACCAATTTAAAGAAACGCAGATTGAACAAAACCTTAAATCATTGATTTTACAGCACGGTATAGTCAGAAATAAGGATAACTATATAGACAGACTTTCCTATCAGAATAAAAACACAGATTTTGATAAACAGAAGAACAGTGTTTCATTTAATCTTTGCAATCAGGCAATTCAAATGTATTCCGAGGAAATGACAAGAGTGGTGCTTGTTCCAACATGGGACGAAAGCGGAAAATACTATATGGGCAGAACAAAAGTCGGAATAGATGAGCTTTCGGTTATGGCGACAATGTTCAGCGATAATGTTGCCTCTAACGAGAAAGAAATTATGGATAATAATCTTATTATTAAAAAAATGCATTCCGCGTCCGGAAACCCGTCAGTATATGCTGAGGCAGATGCTCTTATTGCATCTATTGATAAGAGTATTGACAGTTTCACAACAGAAGCAATAAATGCAGGAAGAGAATACTCTAATTACAGAATGAACCAGTGTATTGCCGTAAGCATTTCAGGCAGTTCCTTGTTTGGTGAACTAAAGACGATAGCTCTGTTTGCGGTTTTGGCTTATATGGCGGCACTGTTATTTGTCGCATCAAAGAAATTTCCAAAAGCATAAACACAAAATTATACAGGAGGGTAAAAAATGAAGAATTTTCAGATTATGAGATATTTAAAAAAGCTTTTGCCAATCATTGTTATTTTTTGTGTTTTAGCAACATATGCAATAAATTTTAAGCTTAAAAACTCTAATACATTTGTTGCATCAGAAGTAATTCACTACAATGACCCTATGGCGGAGCAAGGTCTTACACCAACAGGCTCAGAGCTTGATGTTAATGAAATCAAATCATCAGCAGTAATGTCTAAAGTTGTTGACAGAATGGGACTTACGGGAATTTATTCGGTTGATAGCCTTATATCAAGAATATCAATAACCCCGCTTCCCGATGAGGATAAGGTTGCTCAAAAAGCGGCAAAGCTTGAAGAGGGCGAAGAATATGTTTATGAACCGAGTACATACATCGTTTCTTTCACGGCGACAAATAATGAAGGAGATGTATTTGCAAGAACCATTCTTGATGAAACACTGGATGTGTATTTTGCGGAATACAGCCAGAAGTATGTCAATGTTGCTCCTGCGAAAAACATCATAGATAATATAGAAAATGAAAACTATGATTATATTGAAATGGTCGAATTGATTGATACGGGAATTGATGAAACATTAAACACTCTCTATCAGCGAATGGAACAGAATCCCTATTACAGAGCCACAAAAACGGGCGTATCCTTTAATGACCTTGCGGACGAATTTAACTATTTAAGACATGTTAAACTCTCGGTTCTTTTCTCAAAAATATATAAGTATCAGATAACAAAGAATAAAACAGTATTGATTTCTGATTATACTACGAGAATTGACAACAATGATATATTAAATGCAAAAGAGGAAAGTATTGTAAAAGATACAGTTGCGGTTATTGATGACTATGTGGAAAAAATGAGAGAGTCGGGAAATACCAATATAACTTATGAGTATATTCTTGATAATGTCCATGAGCGTAATTTAGTTGACGGCACAGGAAACCCAATCTCAGCAGGAGACCAGACAGTAACATACGATGAACTTATATACAGTTTCAGAGACCATAACGAAAAGAAAGAACATTCGGTTATAGATACGGCGTATTGTCAGTATGTTATAGACACATTCCAGAAATGCACGGGTGCTTGCGGAGGCGGAGAATGTATTGAGTCTAATCAGACCTGCACCCAGATGCACAATGAAAATTATACCGCAATCAAGGAAGAAATTGATGCAGAAATCAAGTCGCTTGTTTCTGAATTGAGTGCTTTATACAGCAAAACAATGAAAACCAATGACGAGTATAACGAATATCTTGGAGCGAGCTATATCTCAGTATTATCATCTGCTTCAGTTAAACCGAGTGTTAATGTAAACCTTTATACATTGATTGCATTTTTCTTCCTGATAATTCTTTGTTGCGGTGGGGCTATTGTCTTTGGCAGACTTGGGGATATAATAAATTACATTTTCTATACAGACCACTTAACTGAGTTTAATAACAGAGCATACTTTGATAAGTATTTAAAGTCTATGGATAAAAAGCTTTTAGACGACGGAACGGTATACTGTATTGTTGATATAGCTAATCTCATAGCAATCAATGCAGAATATGGCCGTAATACGGGCGACGACATTATAAAAATGTTCACACGGTATATTAAAGAATCCTTCGGGAAAACGGATGTGGAGTATGTTTATAACGGAAACGGCAGTTTTGTGATTTTAGCAAAAGGCACGGATTACATTACTGTTGAAGATATAATGAGATTGTTTGGTTTAAGACTAAATGACCGTGAAGAATATAAAGAAATTATAATTGAGTATAAAGTTGGTATAGCTGAAACATTCAAGGAAAATCTGACTGCAAGGAAATTGCTTTCAGAGGCGATAAGAAACAAAAAGGAATATGTTTCCGAACCATTTGAAAAGGAAACAGTTATAATCTGAAAAAAAGAAAGGGGGCAAATAAAGTATGGAAAATAAATATGTTCAAACCATTGGCAAGGTTTATTTTATGGCTGTTGCAGTTCTTATGTACTATTTTCTGACAGAGATAATTAACCTCGGCTTGTTTGTTACATATCGCCATGCGTTTGCCCTCGTTTTATTTGTCTCAGCATTTTTCGCATTTTTGTATAAGCCGAATATTGCAAGAGGAGTAGCTTCTGTTAAAGCGACACTTGTGTACTGCATACCGCTTATTGTAACCGTTATGGTTTCTCTTTTTATATGGTTTGTAGGACAGGTGGATACACAGGTTATCTCAAGAGGTTTGTCAGGCTTGTTTGTGTATAATAATATGTTGTCATTCACTCTTGCGGCGGTGGCGTTTTTGTATGTTTTCGGTGAAAAAGGAATATGGTATAACCTTATTGCAATCCTGATTTCAAATATTTTGATGATTGCAACTATTATGATTCAGAACGGAATCGGGAATTTCTTCTCAGAATTTATAACATTGATTTTAACCTTTGCAGGAGAAACGGGCGATATAATCGTTCAGGCGGAAATCCACGAGCTTGCATTCTGCCTCGGAGCATATTTTATATATATGCTTTTGAAACCTAAGAAGAGTATTGTGTTTTTCATATTACTTGCCCTGACCTTATTTTGTTTTCTTACGGCGTTTAAGCGAATAGGTATTATTGCCATCGCAGTTTCATTGATGTTTGGCTTTATCTTAAAACTTGGGGCAAGGTTTAAAAAAGACACAGCAATGCGAGTTGTTGTATTTCTTTCCGTGGTATTAGTTCTTCTGCTTATAGGATATATCTGGATTATAAAGCTTGATGTATTCTCACTGCTTGAAAAGGCAGGAATTGATACAAGCGGTCGTGTTATTGTTTACAATTCAGTTGATAAATTTTACGAATTTTCTCCCGAATTTTTGGGTAGCGGAATCGGATTTCTGACATATCAGTTAAGCACTAATATGAATGTCGGTGTTTCGTCAGTACACAATGATTTCTTGCAGTATTTTATAGACCTGGGATTCTGGGGATATATTTTGTGGCTTATTTCTATGACATTGGTGAGAGTGTGCTATTTTGGGGCGAAAGGGAAAATTGATAATGCAATCATAACCTTTGCGCTCACTGTATATCTGGTCATAGTTTCGTCAACGGATAACACGATAAACTATCCGCTTTTAACAACAGTTCTTGCTATCATAATGATTGGGAATGGATTTGATGATAAGGTGCGGAATACTGAAGAGAAAATGTTTGGCTATATTTCGGATGCCAACAGAGAAACAGAAGAGGGAGCAATACTATGAAAATATTATTTGTGAATAAGTTTCTTTATCCAAGAGGCGGTTGCGAAACCTATATGTTGAATCTGGCGGAGGAACTGAAAGCGAAAGGCCACGAAATTGAATATTTCGGTATGTATGACGAAAAGAATACTGTGGGGAATTCTCTTGGACTTTATACAACTAATATGGATTTTCATTCAACAGGTGCTAAAAGATTTCTCTATCCGTTCAAAATAATATATTCAAGAGAAGCTTATAAGAAAATCGGTAAAGTTTTAGACGAATTCAAGCCTGATATTGTTCATATGAATAACATCAATTTTCAGCTTACCCCGTCAATTATTTACGCCGTGAAAAAGCGGAATATTCCCCTCATTCAAACGGTCCACGACTATCAGATGATTTGTCCTAATCATCTTTTATATAGCTTTAATGAAACAAAACCATGCGAACGATGTGTGAACGGTTCGAAGCTTAATTGTTTCAAACATAGCTGTATCCACGGTTCAAAAATAAAAAGTCTTATAGGTGCAGTAGAGGCGAAACTGTATGCAATTCTTAAAACATATAAGAAAGTTGATTTGTATGTATGTCCAAGCAGATTTTTGGAAAATAAGCTTTTAAGCGTGGGTAATATCTTTTCCGGGAAAACCTTTACAATACATAATTTTATTGAAAAGAAACCAATACCCGAAAAGCAAACTCAGGAAAAACCCTATGTCGCTTTTGCAAGCAGACTTTCAAAGGAAAAAGGGGTTAACCTCCTGGCTGAAACCGCAAAACTTCTTCCTGAATATTCTTTTGTTGTTGCGGGAAACGGACCTGACGATGAATGTCTTAAAAATATCCCGAATATAACAATGAAAGGTTTTCTGACAGGGGATGAACTGATTTTGATGATTGCAAATGCAAAACTTATGCTTTTACCGTCTGTCTGGTATGAAAATTGCCCTTTAAATATCCTTGAAACCCATTCCTTTGGTGTTCCTGTTATAACTATGAACAGTGGCGGTATGGCAGAACTGGTGGAAGACGGAAAAACGGGAATGCTCATTAACGAGCCGACTGCTGAGGCAATTTCTAAAGCAATCAGAAAATGTTTTGAAGATGAGGAATACTATAATTCTCTAAAACAAAACTGCGAAAATATGCGGGAAAGGATTCTTGAGGTCGGTGAATACTGCGATATTCTGACAGAGAAATATCAAGAGATTTTAAGCAAGAGGTGAAAAGAATGATAACGCCTGAAGTTAGCATTGTCGTGCCTGTGTATAATACAGAAAAATATCTCAGACAATGCATAGATTCCTTAACATCACAGACACTTGAAAAAATAGAAATTATTATAGTTGATGATGGGTCGAAAGAAGAATGTGCTGTTCTCTGCGACCAACTGGCGAAAACCGATGCCCGGATTAAGGTTGTCCATAAGATGAATGCAGGCTTGGGCTATGCGAGAAATTCAGGGATTGAAGCATCAAGTGGTGAATATATAGGTTTTGTTGATTCGGATGATTATGTTGATTCGGCTATGTTTGAATCGCTTTATAAGGCGGCAGTCAGAAATGATGCTGACCTTGTCCTTTCGGGAGTCAGCTTTGTAGGCGGAAATACCTTCAGTAAATCCGGAGATTATGTGGAGAAAAATTATTTCCATAAGGAAACCGTTTTTGAAAAGGGCGATATGAAAACCCTTCTTCTCGGAGTGGTTGGTGCTCTGCCGGAAGAGCCTGATGATAGCCGTTATGGAGTCAGTGTGTGTAAAAATATTTTTAAACGCTCTGTGCTGACTGATAGAAAAGTTGAATTTTTTTCCGAACGGGAAATCATCAGCGAGGATACACTGTTTATGGTGGATTATATTAAATGTGCGGAAAAGGCGGTGGGGATTCCCGGTGCGTTTTACCGTTACCGCAGAAACGATGAATCCCTTTCTAAATCTTATAAGATTGATCGCTTTGAAAAGACAATGATTTTTTTAACCGAGCTTGAAAAACATATGGAAGATGTGTTGAAAACAGAGGAATATAAACTGTATCTTGATAGACTCGTTCAGGGATACGGCAGGATTTTATGTTCACAGGAAATTATGTACGCACGGGATAAAAAGATAAAATATAAAGCTCTTCGGGAGCGTCTGGGGAAAATTTGCAATGATGAGAAAATTGTGGACGCATTAAAATCTTATCCGTGGCATAAGCTTCCGAAAAAACAGGCAGCGTTTGCGTTTGCAATGAAGTATAGACTTTATTTTATGCAGAAACTTATGGTAACACTTAGAGCAAGATAGGAGTAATAATATGCTTTTTTCTGTAATCGTTCCGATATACAATGTTGAAAAATACCTTTCAAGATGTATAGAAAGTGTGCTTATGCAGACTTTTACTGATTTTGAGCTTATATTGGTTGATGACGGGTCCCCTGATAACTGCCCTGCAATCTGCGACGAGTATGCCCGAAAGGACGCAAGGGTTAAAGTTATTCATAAGGAAAACGGCGGACTGGTAAGCGCGAGACAGGCAGGAATCAAAGTGGCTGTGGGCGATTATGTGTTCCCCGTTGACGGTGATGATGCTATCTGCCCTGATGCGCTGGAGAGTGCATATAAAATTATTAGCGAAACTGATGCGGATATGGTTTCATTTTCGTATAAACGCTGTGTTGATGGCGTGGTGGGCGAGATTGTTGATGACCTCGTGGAGGAAGGATTATATAATAAAGCCGATATGGAAGAGAGGATTTACCCAAAGCTTCTGTCGGATAAAAATATGAAAAATCTTTTCTATTTCCTGTGGGGGAAAGCTATAAAGAGAGAGCTTGCCACGAAGCATCAGCTTAATGTGAACCCTGCAATTTCTTTAGGGGAAGATTTAAGCTGTGCTGTTCCTTGTTATCTTGACGCTAATACGGTCTATATGAGCAAAAAAGCCATATATCTTTATACCATACGAGGCGATTCGCTCACAACAAATTTCAAGACAAGCCAGATTACCCAGATTGCCGATGTTATTGTTGGTCTTCGGAATCTAAATATAAAAAAGCCAAGTGACTTTGAAGAACAAATTTCCCGTTATTCGTGCTTTATGTGTTTTGCGATTCTTGCGGCGGCGGCAGAGGGGAATCATTTTAGTTCGGTCAGGGAAATAAAGAGTCTTATATCAGGCTCTCTGCATAATGAAGAAATTCAAAAAGCACATTTTGAAAATGTTACTTTAAAAAGCCGTATAGCTATATTTTTGATAAAAAAACAAAAAATCAGACTGGCGTTTTACTTTTTATATATCTGTAAAGAGATAAAACGGTTAAGAAAGGGTGGTAAAAAATGAACGAAACACCTGAAATATCTTTGATAATGAGCGTGTATAACGGTGAAGAGTATTTGTCGGAAGCTGTTGAGAGCGTGTTGAATCAAACTTTTAAAAGGTTTGAACTTATTGTGATAAACGATTGCTCTACTGATAAGACAGGAGAAATCTTAGACAGATATGCAAAATTGGACAATCGTGTAAAAGTTTATACAAACGAAGAAAATTTAAGACTTCCGTCATCTTTGAATAAAGGGATGGAATACGCGAGTGGTAAATATATTGCCAGAATGGACGCGGACGATATCTGCCTCCCTGAAAGGCTGGAAAAACAGTATGACTTTATGGAGAAAAATCCGAATATAGCGTTGTCCTCTTGCAGATTTATGACCCTCAAAAAAGGAGTGATTTCCTCAGGCGGATGCGGAGGAAAAACCGATTCAGAGTCTGTCAAGGCGTTGCTTTTGGTAACAAATCCGATTTTGCATCCTGGAATTATTGCAAAAGCTGATGTAATAAAAAGTCTTGGCTATGACAAAAACTTTACCTGCACAGAAGATATGGAACTCTGGACACGGTTCATAATGGCGGGCTATGAAGTTCGGATTATGCCTGAATATCTTATGATATACAGACTTCACGACAAACAAATAACGGAAACAACATTGGAAAAACAGCATAAAGAAGTTGCCGAGATTCAAAAGAGATACTATGCAGAACTTCTTTCGGTTATGAATAGCAAGCAGGAAGAGTTTTATATAAGCGGAGTTTATTTTATGGACAATAAAAATATCAATAAATTCTGCGAGTTTTATAAATGGATAAAGATTGTTAACCGCAAAACAGGGAAGATTGATAAGGAAGCTTTAAGCTATGCAATGTTTGAAATTCTGGCAGAATATAAAAGAAAAGGGATTTCAAAAATTGAACTTATTAAGGGAATGCTCGCCTTTGGGATACCGTTTCTTATAAAGGAAATTCCGGGACGAAAGAAAAGAGCACGCAAAGACGGACTTAGGTGTATTGAAAGTGCGAAGAAAATTGGACTTAAGTATTCAGGCGGAACATTGGAATTTCCGACTTTTTCAAAATAAAAACAGGAGCTTGAAATATGCAAATATTTGAATACCCATACATAATTATAACCATTTTGGTTTTCTGCTTTATTGTTCTTACGGCGATTGGTATATATTTTGCAGTAAGAGGCGTTAAAACCGCAAATGGAAAAGATGAAAACGATTTCATAAATATCAGTAAGATAGAGAGTTGCTTTGAAAAAGCAGGGAAACTTCGTGAGGACAGATGCGTTGTATATATAAGCACTTCCTTAGAAAACTTTCGCAGTCTTTATTCAAACGGACAAACTTCAAATGTTTTCTCTGAATTAAAGCGCGTTTTGATTGATGTGTTTTCGGATGGTGAAAATGGAGCTGTTTCTACATACGGAGAAGAAAACTTTGTTGCATTTTTGAAATGTGATATGGAAACGGCACGGACGGAGATAGGGAAATGCCTTGAAAGTCTTAATAAATGTCTTTTAAAGTATAGTGCTTTAAATATTATTGATATAAGATTTGGTTCGTATTTTGCATTTGGAACACAGGTTTCATTTGATGATGCAATAAGCCGTGCAAAACAGGCGTGTATGCTTGCAAAAAATGAAAAAATCCCGTACGCTGAATGGGATGTCAGCAGCGGTAAAGCTCTTGAGAAAAAGATTAAAATAGAAAATAACATAGAAAAGGAAATTGATAATAATCGTTTCTTCCTTGAATATCAACCCGTATTAGAGGCGAAAACAAAGAAGATAATCGGGGCAGAGGTCTTGTCAAGGCTCAACTCGGAGAGCGACGGAGTTTTAACTCCAGGAAGCTTCTTATCTGCGGTGGACTCAGTTGGGATAAATGATAAATTTGATTATTATATCTTTGAGAAAAATTGTAAATGGATTTCAAATGACAAAAAGCAAAGAGAATCATATAAGTATACTATCAATTTTTCAAGAACAACCTTATGTGAACCGCAGTTTGCTGAAAAGATAATTAGTATTGCCGAAAAATATAATTTGAAGTTCTCGTGTTTGGCGGTTGAAATATTAGAGGATAAAAACATAACCGGTGATGCGAGAAAGCAGATGATGGATAATCTGTCAATCCTTAAAGAAAAGGGAATAGCTATTTTGCTGGATGACTTTGGAAGCGGATACACAACCTTTGGTGATTTGCAAAATCTTGACATTTCCATTGTTAAAATTGATAAAACTATAACACAAAATTCAGTTACGGAAACAGGGTTCATAATCTTAAAGAATATCATTCGCACGGCTCAGGATATTGGTTTTAAAACACTGTGCGAAGGGGTTGAAACTAAGGAACAGGAAGAATCTGCGATTAAAGCAGGTTGCGATATGCTTCAAGGTTTTTATTATTATAAACCTATGCCTGTTGCGATGCTTGAAAAAGTGTTTGATGAAAATTCGGGGGGTGTTTAAATGCTGTCTGTTATTATTCCTGCATATAATGAGGAATTATCTGTTGAAAGAGCTTATTATACCATATGGGAAATTTTGAGAAAAGCTGATATAGATTGTGAAATTATTTTTATTGATGACGGTTCAACGGATGCAACTTATGAAAAAATAAAGCAGTTGGCAGACAAAGAAAAGAGTGTCTATGGACTGCATTTTTCAAGAAACTTCGGCAAAGAGGCGGCAATTTCGGCAGGCCTTGCAAGTGCCGGTGGTGACTGCGTTGTGGTTATTGACTGTGACCTTCAGCATCCGCCTGAAAAAATTGTCGAAATGTATCATTTGTGGCAAGATGGATATGAAATTGTTGAGGGGATTAAAACAACAAGGGGTAAGGAAAGTAAAATTCATGGCTTTGCCGCGAGAAAGTTTTATTCAATTATCAGTTCGGTAGTAGGCTTTGATATGTCAAATGCTTCAGATTTCAAACTTCTTGACCGTAAAGTTGTTGATATACTCAATAGAATTCCTGAAAGAAAAGGCTTTTTCAGAGCCATTTCCTTTTGGGTTGGATACAATAAAACGATAGTTGAGTTTGAGGTTAAGGAAAGACTTGAGGGCGAATCGAAATGGTCGGCGAGAGGTCTTTTGAAATACGCTATTTCAAATATTTCAGCCTATTCAACCGCACCTATGCAGATTGTAACCGTGCTTGGCTTTATGATGCTTATTATTACAGCTATATTCAGCGTTTGGGCGCTTATTGATAAAATTTGCGGACGGGCGCTCGAAGGTATGACAACCGTAATTATTATCCTGATATTTATAGGAAGTATTATGATGATAAGCCTCGGAATTATCGGATATTATGTTGCCCGTATTTATGATGAAATTAAAGGAAGACCTAAATATATCGTTTCGACATCTTGCAGAAGTAAAGAAGATTGATAAAAAACGGTCTTATGGAGGTGTAGTATGGAAAGAAATGTACTTGTGGACAGACTAAAGGGATATGCCTGCTTTTTGGTTTTGTTTGGTCATGTTATTATGGGAATAAGAGTTGCCGGCGTGAATATTCCGCAGTTTTTCTGGGGAATGGAAAAGTTTATATGGTCTTTTCATGTTGCACTTTTTCTGTTTCTGAGCGGTGTTGTGTATAAGTATACGGGAGAATGGAAAAGTAAGAAAACCAAATGGCGGTTTATTCTGCATAAGCTTTATAATCTCGGAGTGCCATACATAGCTTTTTCAGTTGTTTATGTGCTGATAAACAGCCTTGTGGGGGAGGCGAACACCGGCTTTGCGGTTTCGGACATACTCTATATATGGAGAACACCTATTGCGCAGTATTGGTTTTTATATGCACTGTTCTTTTTGTTTTGTATGTGGGCAATGTTTCAGGGTATATTAAAAAATTGGCTGATTACACTTATTGCCGTTTCAATAGGCTATTTAGCTCCGCTTTTAGGAGTCCCGCTTGGAGGACTTGATGTTGTGTTTTATTCAGCACTTGCCTTTGGTATCGGCACTTTCGTGGATTTCAAAAGCCTTGCGAAAATTGCATTATGGGCTAAATGGTTGGTTGTGTTGCTGCATATAGCAATAGGAGTTGTGTTTATTTTATTGAATAAAATAGAAGCTCCGTTTGTCAAGGAAATGATGATATTGCTTGGAATATATTCAAGTATTATGTTTATTTCATTACTCCAGAGCTGTAAACTTATCGCCCGTTTTCTTGATTTTGTGAATAAATATTCCTTTCAGATTTACCTGCTACACACGATATTTACAGCAGGAATAAGAATAATCCTGCTTCGTATGAATATAGGACAGTGGTGGATACATGTGGTTGTGGGAACTGTTTGCGGATTAGTGTTTTCAGTATTGGCTGCGGAGGTTGCGAAAAGGGTTAAGTTTTTGAATTTCTTCTTTTTCCCTGCCAAAACATATGCATTGATAAAAGGGGAGAATAAAAATGTCAAACTTAGCTAAAAAATTGTTGGAGATAATAAACTATCCGAGAACACTCCCTGTTTATTTTTGTGTGTTATGCTCTCCTCAAAGGCGTTTGATAGAGATGGATGTTGATAGATGGAAGAAGATTGACGGGATGAAAATGGGATTTTTCCAATCGCTTAATTGGTATCTGACATATAAAAAAGAATTCCGAAATCTTATACAGCATCGTTTTAAGCACCCGTCCTATTCGGCTGCATCTATGTTGCAGTATTTGATTGCCCGTGTATTATGGAAGCCTATGGAAAGCTTGTATATATACACGACGGATATTGGTGGCGGACTATATATTCAGCATGGTTTTGCAACAATAATAAGTGCAAAAAAGATAGGGGAGAATTGCAGAATATATCAACAAGTGACCATTGGATATAAAGGTGAGTTTTCTCCTGTTTTGGGAGATAATGTTTCTGTTACTTGCGGAGCAAAGGTTCTTGGCGATGTAACAATGCACAATAACAGTTTAGTGGCTGCAGGAGCAGTCGTTGTTAAGGATGTTCCTGAAAATGCTATTGTGGGCGGTGTACCTGCCAGGATAATTGGGTATAAAGACGAAAACAACCTTGATTTCCAAGGTTGAATCTGAATTGATTATTCTATTGAAAAATCGTCACTTGAATACCGTGACATATTAAGCTCACGCTTTTTTGGCGGGCGTCTTAAAAAACGGTTAATTCTGTATTTTTTGCATTTGTATTCAGGTGGAACGGGACCGAACTTAGAGCAAAGACAGTCTTTTGAATATTCAAGCATAATTGCATAAGCACAGGTTTCGCATTTTTCTATTAAATCAGGGTTGTCGTTAAAAAGTCCACGCTCATTTACATTCTTTTTCACAAAAAAACCTCCCTTTAAAGAGCTGATTAAGTAAATTATACAATAATTTCGAAATAAAAGCAACATAAATTACAAAATCTCTTGCAATTAGACAAAAAATTATGTATAATACTATTTGGTGAATATTTATGAGAAATAAATTTATTGTAATAGAAGGTCTTGATGGAAGCGGAAAGAGTACGCAGATTAAAATGCTTTCTGAGTTTTTGGAGAGCAGAGGCGAGAAGGTTTATGTTACTGCAGAACCGCAGTATTATGAAACGGGTGCATATATCCGCAGAATACTTTCCGAAAGCCTTGAAAAGAATATGTATCTTCAGGCGGCATTGTTTCTTGCAGACAGGCTTGAACACATAACCCACCCCGAGTTTGGAATAAAAACCAAACTTGACGAGGGGTATACGGTTATCTGCGACAGATACTATTATTCTTCTTTTGCCTATCAGGGAACAGCGTCGGATATGAATTGGGTTATGGATATAAATCTTAAATGTCCCGAAATTCTGACACCTGATTTATGTATTTTTCTTGATGTTAATCCCGATACCTGTAAGGAGCGGATTGATACAAGCCGTGACGGGGCAGAACTGTATGAGAAGAGCACCGAGCTTATGAGAAGAATACGGCAGAATTTTATTGATGTTCTGGACAAGCTTAAGGCACGGGAGAATATAAAGATAATTGATGCAAACAAAGGTTTAGAAGAAATCCATAAGGATATATTGAATGCAATAGAGGAGGTATAAAAATGGAATATAAAAAGTTATTTACATCAGAATCGGTTACAGAGGGACATCCTGATAAAATTTCCGATATAATTTCAGACGCAGTTCTTGACGCAATCTATGCGCAGGACCCAATGGCAAGAGTTGCCTGTGAGGTTACTGTTACAACGGGTCTAGTTATGGTTGTTGGTGAAATAAGCACAACTGCAAATATAGATATTCAAAACCTTGTTCGTGAAACTGTCAGAGAAATCGGTTATGACAGAGCAAAGTTCGGTTTTGACTGTGACACCTGTGCGGTTATAACTGCTCTTGATAAGCAGTCAGGCGATATTGCTATGGGTGTGGATAAAGCCTATGAATTTAAAGCCGAAAATGACGGGGAAGGTCTTGGTGCCGGCGACCAGGGAATGATGTTTGGATTTGCCTGTGACGAAACTCCGGTTTATATGCCAATGGCAATCTATCTCGCTCATAAAATGGCAAAACGCCTTACTGATGTTAGAAAGGACGGAACGCTCGCATACCTCAGACCTGACGGGAAAACACAGGTTACTGTGGAATATGACGAAAATGGCGCAGTTAAGAGAATTGACACCGTTGTTGTTTCTTCACAACACGATGAAACTGTTGCAATGGAAGTGTTGAGAGAAGAAATAATTGAAAATGTTATTAAGCCGATTATCCCAAGCGAGCTTATGGATAGTGAAACGAAAATATATATTAACCCGACAGGCAGATTTGTTATCGGCGGACCGCAGGGCGATTCAGGCCATACGGGTAGAAAAATAATCGTTGATACTTATGGCGGATACGCTCGTCACGGTGGCGGTGCTTTTTCAGGAAAAGACCCGACGAAGGTTGACAGAAGTGCCGCTTATGCAGCTCGTTATGTGGCAAAGAATATCGTTGCGGCAGGTCTTGCAAAGTCTTGCGAGGTTCAGCTTGCTTATGCAATCGGTGTAGCTCAGCCAGTATCGCTTAGAGTTGACACATTCGGAACAGGTGCAGTTTCTGAGGAGAAACTCTGCGAGATTGTTTATAAGAACTTTGACTTAAGCCCAAGCGGTATCATCAAAAGTCTCGATTTGAGAAACCCGATTTATAAACAGACCGCAGCATATGGACATTTCGGAAGAGAAGATGTTTCTCTCCCGTGGGAAAAACTTGATAAAGTTGGCGCTTTGAAAGCTTCGTTATAAATAAATAAAACCACCCGGATGGGTGGTTTTATTTATTTGAATTAAAAATCGTGGCAGGGACCTGCATTTATATGATATTTTTCAAAAGTGCGGACAATATCTTCAACAATGTAGAAATCATCGTCGTTTCTGTGCAGAATTTCCTGGATTTCAGATAAAATTTTTATTGCCTGAGTGTCCTCGACATTCCCTATATCAATTTTAATGTTCCGCATCTCGTCAGCAAGTACCTCAAGGGCGATGCTTTTGAAAAGTTCCTCTTTAATACTCATATTATCCCTCCGAATAAAAAAAGTGCGCTGGTCATAACCAACGCACGAAAAACGAGGCTATGACTCTTAGTGTCACCCAATTATACTAATAAAAAATAATCTAGCATAAACGAATCAAGCCTGCGTTTTTACCAACGCATAGCCAGATTATTTTTTATTCATAATGGATGACATATTCATTTTATCACAAAATTTATTATTTGTAAAGTCTGCCATTCATAAATATTGAATAAAATAGCATTTTTTGATGAAAAATACTTGAAATGAGCGTTTTTTTGTGGTATTATTATTCTATTAAGTTTAAATTTTGCTTTAAGAAAGGATTTGAAAATTATGGAAATTATTAAGCGTCCTGAATCAATGGCTCGCATAAATACAAAGGAACTTGCAGATGCTTTTATTGAAGAACAGATAAAAGAAATTAAGGAGCAGGTTGGAGATAAGAAGGTTCTTCTTGCTTTGTCGGGTGGGGTTGACTCTTCTGTTGTTGCGGCTCTTTTGATTAAAGCAATAGGCAAACAGCTCGTTTGTGTTCATGTTAACCATGGACTTATGAGAAAAGGTGAAAGCGAACAGGTTATCGAGGTGTTCAGAAATCAGCTCGATGCAAACCTTATCTATGTTGATGCAACAGACAGATTTTTAGACCTCTTAAAGGATGTTGCTGAACCTGAAAAGAAGAGAAAAATTATCGGTGGAGAATTTATCAAAGTTTTCGATGAAGAAGCTGCCAAGCTTACAGATATTAAATTCCTTGCTCAGGGAACAATTTATCCTGACATTCTTGAAAGTGACGGCGTAAAGGCTCACCATAATGTGGGCGGTCTCCCTGAAGATATGGAAATGGAACTTGTTGAGCCTATTAAACTTTTATATAAGGATGAAGTCAGAGTAGTAGGCTCTGCATTGGGACTTCCTGATGAAATGGTATTCCGTCAGCCATTCCCTGGCCCGGGACTTGGCGTTCGTTGTCTTGGTGCAATAACAAGAGACAGACTCCATGCTCTTCGTGAAGCTGATGCAATTTTAAGAGAAGAATTTGACATCTGCGGTCTTGCGGATAAAGTTTGGCAGTATTTTATAGCTGTTCCTGACTTTAAGAGCGTAGGCGTAAGAAATGATAAGAGATATGAGGGTTGGCCGGCAATTATCCGTGCAGTCAACACAACAGATGCAATGAGTGCAACAATCGAAGAAATTCCATATGAAGTTCTTCACAAAATAACAAACAGAATCACAGCAGAAGTAGAGGGTATTAACAGAGTGCTTCTCGACTTAACACCAAAGCCCGTCGGCACTATCGAGTGGGAATAAGACCAGAAATCGTCAAAACCCTTGAAATAAGGCGTTTTCTCAATTTGAAAATGCGTTCTGACTGCAAAATGACTGCAGCGATTTAATTGAATATTTTTGTTTTCAACTGCTCTACCATTTCTGGTAGAGCAGTTTTGCATTTTAATAATCCATTAGTAATATAAATCTGACATTAGGATTTTTTGAAGATGAAAGTAATTTATCAATATCATTCATTGCATCTTTTATGTCTTTTATAAACAATTCATCATAGGAAGCACTTCCCATAAAAGAACCTTTAATGCAAGGGAAAATGTTTTTACAATATTCTTCATCAAGATTTATCTGTCCGTCTGGAGTAATACAATGCTTAATGACTTTTTCGCAATCATCTTTAAGTTCTGATAAGTCATTTTTTGTAATAACTCCAATCTGTTTTTTGATATTATCTTTTGGGTTATTAAAGACTTTTTCAGAAAGCCAAGCTGAAATGTGATTATATTTTCGCCAATAGATATCTGGTTTTAATTTATGTATGTTTTCTGAATAACTAAAGCTTGGGAATATCACAAATCCATTGCCAGCAGATATGCCAGCAGACCTATCCTTGTTAATTGCAATTAGAATTTCTTTTCTTTTTGTCATTGCTTGTTGTTTGGTTGTCTTAAAAATATAACTATCTAAACCCATAGTTGTTAAATCAGTCCTTTCATTAAATTATTTCGTTCTTATTAAATTACCAAAAAGGTTTACAAAGCCAATATAACCAAATTCGCTAAATTGTTCGTTGCTTAAATTTTTAACATAACAATTTTGCAAATTTCTCTCTATATCTGCATTGTCCTTGTCCCATTCGTCTGTATGTTCTGATACATAGAATAATGTTAATAACTCACCAACGCCTGTGCTTTCTTTAATAACATAGTAAACAACGCTGTTCCACTTTTTCTCAAATTCTTCAACAATCTTTTTCTCGTCATCTTCCAAAAAGAATTTAACGCCTTGTTGAGAAAGATATACAGTATTGTTTTCAAAAAATTCAACAATAATGTCTGGTTCAAGAGAAAGTTTTACCATTCTTTTTAACGCTTCTTGCTTTTGTTGTCCTCTAAAAGTTAATATTTTACTCATAATCGTTCTCCTTTTTATTTGTTTTATCAGTCATTTTTGAAATTAAATTTATAATATAAGTGATGTTATCTAAAATATCACTTGTTTGTGGAATGCTTGACAGCCTTTTTAGTTCGGCTGTCAAGTCCAACAAATACTTTTCAAGATAATGTTGAATACGAATGTTAGGTCGCACAACAATTTCTTTGTTAAGCAGTCTTGCTGTAATAAAATCTTGTTTAGTCATCCCAGAGGTTTTTGCTTCCATATCAATCTGGTATGCTTCGTCTGGGGAAACTCTGAAACCAATAGTAATATTTCTCCAGCGGTTATGCTTGTCCGTGTTCTTTGCTGACATCAACTGCACCCCCTTTCATCATATTGTTTAATTGTTTTGCAATGAGTTCGTCGCTATTATCGTAAGCGTGGGAATATATCATTGTTACATCTGTGGTGCTGTGTCCCGCTCGGTCTGAAATTGCAGATACAGAAATGCCTGAAACGCCAGCAACACAATTCAAAAGTAGTGAGATATGACTATGACGGAGCCCATGTATAGTTATACGCTTAACACCAGCACTTTTAGAGCCTTCGGTCATTACTCTATGTAAGCCACTTTTTGAAACTGGAAAAACCAAGTCATCGCTTTTGAGATTGTAAAGACTGTCAATATAGTCTTTTAACTCTTCTGCGAGTTGCTGGGGAAGATGTATTGTTCGGTATGCATTGACACTTTTTACATCTCCGTTTTCAAATTCAGCCTTTGAAAAGCTATGTTCTATTTTCAAAGTCATATTTTCAAGGTCAATATCTTTTCTTTTGATAGCCATCAATTCTCCCATTCTGATACCAGTCCAGAACAATGTTTCAAAAGCATAGTAATAAACAGGGTATAACTGTATAGCGTTTGAAAATTTTGAGTATTCTTCAAAAGTCCAAAACTCTCTACGCTTTGGTGCTTTTTTTGAACCAAAGGGCTTTGTTTTTGAAACAGGGTTTGATGGTAAATCAAAATACATTACTGCATAATTGAAAATCGCCTTTAATTGTGCATTGATAGAATAATAATATGTAGTAGCATAGGCTTCTCCGTTTGGTTTACGCAAAGTCCTTATTTTGTTGTGCCATTCTTTGATGTCATAGGGCTTTATGTCATATACCTTTTGTTTGTTGAAGTATGGTAAGATTTTTTCATTGATGATGTGAAGTTTGTTTTCTGCTGTGCTGTTTCTTGTGGAAACCTTAAAATCTTTGATGTAATCATCAATGAGTTCTTTCATTGTCATATTTTCGTTTGGAGTTCTCTCGGCTCTTAACTCTTGAATAAGTTTAGGGAGTTCATTTTGTTGCCAGTCTTGAGCCTCTCTTTTGAGTTTGAAGCCCCTTTTTGTACTGCTTTTAACATCTCCCTCAAGGGTTTGGTATCTGTAAAATACCTTATAACCATTGCCTGCTTTTGTAATACTACTTGAATAAGTTTTCATAATTTTAATTCTCCTTTTTATCGTATCTAATTCTTTTTTTAACTATTCTGTATAGGTTTGGTTCGTGTTCCATATAAACCTTTAATTGTTTTTTCGCTTCTTTGAAAGAAAATTCATATAGAATAAACGCCCATCCGTCATAATAGCCTTGTAGTTCCCAAACATCGTAAGTTTTTCTCTTGTAAGCCATACATCAACACGCCTTTCTGTAAATTCTATCGTAAAAATAATCTCTGTTAGTCTTGCCATTTACAACAAGATAACCTTTTGTTGCTAGTTCGTCATTTAACTGTTTGATTAGGCGGTATGCAGAGGCTCTGGAAATCTCCATAACCTCGCATACTTCACTTGCCTTGATAAAAATTGATTGTCTGCTCGTGCAGTTAGTTGTATTATTTAGATTTGTCATTTTCTGTGTCTCCTTTACTAATATTATTTTTTGACTTTTCTAAAATGTATTCTGTGGCTTTCTGAGCCTTACTACAGGCTGATACAAGCCAAGTTGTATTGTCTTGCAATACTTTCAGCCAGTTTCTCATATACGCTATATTGTTCTTTTCGCTGGCTGGTGTGTTAATGCCACAATGGGCTAACAACATACTTGCTGACATTTCAGCAATAAGTTCTTCCTTGCTGTATTCTGCATCTCCAAAATGACCGCTTGTACTTCTTCCCAGTCTGGTCATTGTACTGTGCGATATTTCGTGAAACGCCGTTGAATAATACTCTTCCGCACGAATAAAGCATTCAAGCGGTGGAAGTGTGATACTGTCAGATGAAAGACTATAACAAGCCTTGTTGCCTTTGATGTGCTTAACTTTGATATTCTCGGCTTTTGTGTAGCCTTTTAATATCTGTTCAGCCTTTTCAATCGGTTTATGGTTGTATGTACTTTCTTTGACCTTACTTTGTATTCCCTCAACATATTTAATGTTGTAAACATTGTAATATCTTAAAAAGGGAACGCTTTGTTTCGTGATAACCTTTTCGCCATTGTCTGATATTGTTTCTTTGTCA
>JAZRKP010000048.1:0-1115 GCA_045646365.1 Clostridia bacterium | reverse complement strand
GGATGAGTTTCATGCCCACATGGTAAAGAAATATCCCGACTTTGAACGGGGCGAGTCTGCCAGTTCTACCGGACGGGTGCATCTGACACCTCAACAGTACAAGACGGCGGTCCACCTGACGGAGCAGCGGAACGCCATTATGGATAAGATCCGGAGCGTCAGTGGATTCAACATGAAAATCCTGCTGCCGGAGATCCTGGAAGATATGGACAAGTACATCCGGGGCGCAGAAAGCTTCAAGACCCAGCTGGTGAAAGTTTCAAGAAAAAACAAGGATCTTGAAGCAGAGGTTGCTTCTCTGGAGAAACAGCTGGAATCCGAAGCTCAGAGTGTCCTGCAGGAGTTGCAGGAGAAACAACGGCTGCTGGAACTGGAGGAGAAGGAACGATTGCTTGCCAGTATTCCCCAAGATATTATCGACCGCTATAACAGTGAAAATACGCAAAACAAGAGAACGGAGGAGATTACTTATAAATAAGCATGAACAGAAACGGAGGGCCGCATAAATTGAATAACAAAGCCTTCACACCCGCGGAGATCTATTCCGAATATGGAGCATTTTTAACCGTAACAGATCTGACCAAGATCATGAAAATATCCCGGTTTGTAGTGGACCGGCTGCTGAAAACCGGCCAGATCCCAGCTGCCAAACTGGGAAACCGTTACCGAGTCCGCACTGATGATTTTTTAAAATGGTGGGACAATCAGGTGAAACAGGAGCAGAAGAACATACTGAAGAATTTGGTTTCATAACCAAAGAATACGGTACCCGTGTCCGAGTAATCTCAGACACGGGTGCCTTTCTTATAATTTGTGTTTTTCTATTGCAAATTAGTTCGATAAATTGGAATTTGATCATTAGTCTTTTATCGGCATCTTGCTTTCTTTTGCTTCTCGTAATCAACACTTTTTTTATTTGTGTTGTTGATTTTCTCTCATTTTTTTTGTTAAAATATGCTGACATAAGGTTAATTGGTTAATTGAATATTTAATTTTATCAATCTTAGTTACATTTAATGAATCATTGGAGAACCAATATGTATAAATCAAGAAATTCATTTTCGTCTTCTTTAATGGTTGAAGCATTACTTTTATTATTAGAAAAGAAAGAATAT
>JAZRKP010000047.1:0-10148 GCA_045646365.1 Clostridia bacterium | reverse complement strand
CCTAAGCCCGAGTAATACATATAAGTTTACGGGAGATACAAGTAACGGGGCATACAGTACAGTATCAAGCGGGACTCAGAGGAGCTTTTTTACACTTAATGATACAATAAACAGTGGCGTTCTTACAATAAGCTTTGATGCAGCTTTTGATTATACAAAATATTCGAGTAGATCAGGGCTAATTTATTTGTATGATGGCAGTACAAATGCAAGTACGGTTATGGGATATACAAATACATCAAGCGGTGGTGGTGGCAGATATATAAAGGGTGCAATGCCCAATGGGAAGGCAAACGACGGAGCGAAGCAGACTGCATTTGAAGACAATCAACCATACAGATGGGATATAGTTATTGACATTGATAATAAAACAGTAAAGAACTATAAAGATGGTCTTTGCTTCTCAACGATTACAGGTGTTACATCAACTTATATATTAAATCCTGTACACATAGGGATTCTGTTATCACCTGCAATTACTTTCTTTGATAACTTTAAGGTTACACATAATGTAAACACATTTGGATATACTGCAACGGATATTGACACATATTCAAATTCAACTATCGTAAACTTTGACGATACAATGGTTCTTGCGGACAGTGATTTAATCTTTACTGCCCCTGATGGAAATGCTGTAACACCTGTTTCGATAACAAAGATTTCTCCAAGAAAATATAAAGTTGTTCTCCCGGATTTAATGGAAGGAACATATAAAGTTGAATTGGCGGAAGGCAAGACAAGTGCAATCGAAAATACTGCAAAGATTGAGTATGCAACATTTAATGTTGCTGAAAGACCTGCACAAACGCTTTATGCAACAAATCTTGAATTTGCAGATGCAGAGGGCGGAGTTACTCTTTCAGCCACAGTTTCAAACATAGCAGAAAGCGTACAAAAAGCGTTCATTATAATCGGCGTATATAAAGACAGAGTTTTAGAGGAATGTATAGCTGATGTATTTGAAATTGAAGCAGGTGCAACAGATGTAGAAAAGACTGTTACTCTTACGACCGATAAGGATTTATCCCAGTACACAGTCCGCGGATTTGTTTGGAACAGAGAAACCTTCTCACCGCTTATTGTTTCAGTAACAAAATAATATCATAGTCTAAAAGGAGAATATAATATGAAAAAGTTTTTATCATGGCTTTTAGTTTTGACAATTGTGCTCTCGACAATGATAATGCCGGTTTCCGTATTTGCGGAGGAAGCAACCGAGGGCGAAGCAACAACCGAAGACAATACAACCGAAACACCAACATTAACCGAAAAAGTACATTTTAATATAGATTTTGAGGATTATGCATCAACCGATAAAGCGTTTCCAAAGGCTGATGAAACACACGGCTATGGTTACTGGCAGAATCGTATGTCGTCTGCCGGTGAAATCATACAGGGCGAAGACGGAAATGCTTTTAAAATTACAAAAGTTGCGACATCGGGTATGTTTAACAGATATACATTCAATAACGCTATCATAACAGGTAAAATTCTTTTAAGCTGTGATATGAGATATAATGTAAACGGAACAGCAGGAAGACAAACATGGACATTCTTCAACAACAATCCTTCCGCAGAATATATACAGCTTTTAGGTCTTGAAAACCCGACCGGAGACAATGGCCCGTCTGTTGGAATTATCAAAGGTGGAAGCAGTACGAACTCAATTTTATTCAATGCGTCAAAAGATGACAGAATGTATCATATTGATGTTTTGTTCGATATTGACACAAAGACAAAAACATTCTTCTTAGATGGTGAGTATGTAACATCTTATACATATTCAGATGAAGCTTTGCCAAGCGTTGGACTTACAAGTATTAAGTTTAACTTAAATGCAAATGTTGCTGCGATTGATAATTTTAAGCTTGTTGAAAATCCGAAGAATTTCGGTTTTTCTGCAAACGATGCTATAACAGAGGAAAATGGCGTAACAGTTAAATTTACTGACCCGATGGAAACTCCTGTTGCGTCTGATTTTAAAATTACAAATGCAAACGGAGAAGAAGTTGCAATTACAGGTGTAAACAAGCTTGCCGGAAACACATTCAATGTTATGACAGCAAATAACTGGGTTGCAGGTGAATATAAAATTGAAATTGTAAACGAAAACTATACAAGTTTATTCGGAACAACTCCTGCAAACACATTTGCAGAATTTACAGTTAAGCCTGCGATGGCTTATTTCGATATTGACTTTGAAGACCTTAAGGATTCAGCAATCCAGAATTATTTAGACGGAAATTATGCAACAAACGGAAGCTGGACTATGGACGGTGGCGCAGAAATTTACCCGACACAGGCAAATGGTTTTGGTGATGCTTCAACCGGTATTTATGCAACAGATACGCAAGGGGCAACAAATGTTCGCCGTAATATCGGTTATGCTTTAAATACTCCTGTGGCTGAGGGTAAAATCACAATAAGCTTTGATGCTGCATTTGATTCAACTATTAACACAGAAAGAATGCAGATGCTTTATATCAACAATGATGCAAACAACGGAAATCTTTTAACTTACGGAATGGGCACAGGCGAAACAGCAGATTCCACAGTTATTGCAGGGGCGAAGGCTGATTTGCATTATTCAGGCGGGACAAAATTCACATATGAGGACAACACAACTTATCGCTGGGATACAGTTATTGACCTTGATGCAAATACTGTAACAAACTACTGTGACGGTGCTTTGTTTAATACAGTAACATTAACTGATGCAATCGCAGAAAAGCATGCAACAATTTCATCAGTTTATTTAAGACTTAACCCATCTGTGGTATTCCTGGATAATTACAGAGTAAGCTATAATAAATCAGGTTATGATGTATCTGCAACAGATATACCGAGCAACTCAAGTGAAACTTATGTGGAATTTGGTGATACAATAGCAGGAGAAAATGTATCTCTTGTATTTAAGGATGCGGCTGGCAGGGTTGTAACTCCTTTAACTGTTACAAAGGTAAGCCCAAGAAAATTCAGCGTAGTTTTCGGCGAGCTTACAGAAGGAACTCACACAGTTACAGCAACTGCAGGTATGAAGAGTGCACTTGGAACAACACTAAAGAATAATATCGCAACATTCAATGTTGCAGTAAGACCGAATATTCCGACAGAATATGTTGAGTATGATATGATTCGTCAGCAACCGAAGGCTTTTGATTTTGAGGGTGCGGTTGCAAATCCACAAAAGTATACGGATAAAGATGGCGTAACAAAGGTTACATATAACGACACAATATGGAAAGTTTCCGGCGGACCAAGCGATGGTCGTGTTTTCGCTCTGACAACAGATAAAATTCCTGCACAGAACGGAGAAAATTGTGTAGAGCTTCGTTCAACAGATAACTCAACAATGTGTGCATTTTATGCAAACAGATTCTGGATGGGTAAACAGGGCGACGAGGTTTCAGGATATTTCTGGGCATACTGGCCATCAACTACCACAAATCAGTATCTCTATGTTGAGCTCGCAAGCTATAATAGCGACGGTCAGATTGCCGTACTTGCAAAATCAGCAAAGTATTATGCGGGAGATATTCCATATGATACATGGGTGAAAATTCCGATAAATCCGGTTTCGGGAGTAAATCTTACATACGCAATTCAGGTTAAGGTAAGATTTAGAGGCATAGAGCCGATTTATATTGACAATATTTCTGTTGGTACGGTTGAGTCATATCCTGACGGATATTATATTGTTGACGCATCTCACACAGAAGAAAATGGAGTTGTTACAGCAACAGCAACAGCGAAGAAAAGAAATTACTGGGAAGGCGAGCCTGTAACAGTATTCGGAGCGGTTTACGACAAAAATGATGTGTTAGTTGGTGCGAAAACATTTAATGTTACAGCAAATGCAGAGGAAACTCCATTGTCATTTACAACAAATACCGATAACTTAAAGGTTGTTAAGTGGTTTGTTATGGAGTCAGACGGAAGCCTCCGTCCTCTTGCGGAGTCTAAAAAAGATTATAAACCAACATTTAAAATCCTGTGCCATAATGTAGGTAAGTATTCACAGGGAACAGGCGCAGGTGTTCCGACAGCAACCATCGACGAGGCAACTGAAGTATACCTCAATTTCTTAAACGAGGTGGATGCAGATGTTTTCTGTGCACAAGAACACGCTCACTATTTTGACGATAAAGAAACTGTAACTGCAACAGAACAGGTATTCGGAAAATATTATGACTATAACTTCAAGTCATCTTATAATAAGGATTATGTATATCAGGGTCAGGCAATATATTCAAAGCTTCCGTTTGTTGATACAGGAATGGGTGATTTAGCGACAGCTCTTGATGGAAGAGATGCAAGTCAGCGCGGATATACTAAGGTTGTAATTGAAATCGACGGCAAGGAAGTTGCAATATTTAACTCACACTTCTCATTGGGTGGAGTGGATTTCAGAAATCCGTCCCGTGAGGTTCTCATTGAGGAAATGAATAAGTATGAATACGCAATCCTTTGTATGGACTCCAACTCAGGATTATATGAGCATCAGCAATTCGTTGATGCAGGATATGTTTTGGGAAACGGTCATAACGGTAAGTTTATAACAACAACTTTAAAAGACGATGATTTGAGAAATACAGAAGACAGACACTTTGTTGGAAGTAACTGTATTGACCAGATTATAGTTTCCCCGACACTTGAAATTATGAACTTTGATTCAATATTCAATTCTGTATACAGTGACCACTTACCTGTTACAGCGGAGATTGCGTTTAAATAATCGTTAAAAGGGAGCGGGAAAAATGAAAAAAAGAATTTTATCAATGCTTCTCATACTGGTGCTGGCTGTTGTCAGCACCGGTATGGTGGTTATGGCGGAAGAGGCTGAGTATAACCTAAGCAAAAAATATGTGAGATTTATAGGCAGAAATGAAGTTAATGAAACATACGGTCTTGCAATAAACTGGCCCGGAGCCGGCTTTGAGTTTAAATTTACGGGAACATCGGCGGATGTTTATGTAAGTTATATGACATCAAGCGTATATTTTAATGTTATTGTTGACGGTGGTGAGCCGAATCGTATTGCTCTCTCATCTGGCTGGAATAACATTGCAACGGAGCTTACGGAAGAAGAACACACAATTAAGTTCCTCCGTTCCAGTGAAGGTAATAACGGATTGTCATATTTTGGAAATATAAAGGTTAACGGAACTGTTCCGACTCCAACTGTGGCAGGAAGAAGGAAAATTGAATTTTACGGCGACTCCTTCACAGTTGGCTATGCAAATTTATCAGAGGGAGAAAGTAAATCTGCGGAAAATACAGATAACTATTATTCCTATGCAAGTATTGCGTCAAGAACTCTCGGTGCGGAAGCGAATATTATTGCCCGTTCGGGAAAAGGTATTGCGATTAACAACAGCGGAAGCATAACCAGCACGCTTCCTGAAGTTTCAAAATACTGCGATGTTCCTGACAGTACAGGCGAACATGAACTTTGGGACCACAGTAAGTTCATCCCGCAGATAGTTGTTGTATTTCTGGGAATAAATGACTGGGTTGGCGATTCAAAAAGCGAAGTCGAAAACCCGACAGAGTTAGTAACAAATGCGTACAGAGATTTTATTAAAGAATTAAGAGGATATTATCCAAAGGCGACTATATTGCTTTGTTCAAGACCAAGCAAATGTTATCAGGGAGCGGTTGACACAGTGTTTGGTGAGCTTTCTCCAACAGATAACAGACTCCACAGATTCTATTTTGACCCGTGTACAGCCACAGGCGAAGCAGGGCATCCGACAAAAGCAGAGCATGAAGTTTTGGCTCAGCAGCTTGTTGAGAAAATAAACAGTATTGAATATGTATGGCAGGACGAAGAAATGCTTGAAGCAGTTTCCTATAAAACGGATGTTATAGTCAGCGGTAAAGTGCCTTATGAATATGGCAGCAAACCGGTTACGCTTATTCTTAAAAAGAAAAACTGGAGCATTGACGATGTTTTAAACTGGAACGAAAATATTGCATATATGGAAGAAAAGGATATAGATGACGAGGGAAATTATAAGTTTGATTTTTCAATAGATGAAAATATTTCCGATTATGAACTGATTATGAATCAGGGCGGAAAAGAAGTTAACGGAACAGTTGTTTCGGCACTTGCAAAAAATCAGCTTATTACAGCCAAAATTGAACTTACACAAAACGAAACAAAGGTTGATTTGGTTGCGGAAATCGTAAACAAATACGGTTTTGACGGCATCAATTATAAAATGTATCTTGCGTCATACAAAGAAGACGGAACCCTTGTTGATGTGAATATGACGACTCTTAAGGAGCTTGGAGAAACAGCTGATACGGAGAGTGAATATATCGATGTTGACAGCAGTATATCCTATGTAAGAGCTTATATCTGGGACGAAACAATGATTCCGCTCTGTGATGACGAAAGTTTATCGTTAATTTTTGGATTACAGGAGGCATTATGAGCAACTACGGATATTTTAACGAAAATGGAACTGAATACATAATAACAAAACCCAAAGCGCCAAGAAGATTTCAGATGAATTATATGCAAAACGGAAAGTATCTGGCGGCTGTAAATCATTTTGGAACAGGAAAAGGTGCATATCAGAAAAACACATCCTTTTATATGGATAAGCAGGGCAGAGGCAGATGCTATCTTGTAAATGACGGAAACAGATATCTTTATATAAAGGATAATGAAACGGGAAAACACTGGTCGCCGGGCTGGTCGCCTGTTCGTGAAGAACTTGATTTTTATGAGTGCAGACACGGGATAGGCTATACATATATAACTGGCGAAAAAGACGGAATTTTGGCACAGTGGAGATTGTTTGTAAACGAGAATGACCCAGCAGAAATCTGGACGCTTACTTTGGAGAATAAAACGGATAAAGAAAAAACGGTGGTTGTTTTCTCCTGTGCAGATGTTTCTTTAGAGGGCTACACAAGAAAGAACGGTTATCGCTCATGGGTAAACGGGAAAATATTTGCGGATGAAAATATGGCATATGTTATGAATCCTGATGATGCAAAGCCTCACGCATGGTATAACGGATTTATGACTTCGGATGTTAAAGCGAAGGGTTATGACACGAGCCGAGTTGGATTTTTGGGTGCTTTCGGAACATATGACCGACCCGATTCAATCGACAGAGGAGTCAGCAACAGCGAAGCGGCAAGTGAAGGAATGCTCCTTGCTCTCCAGCATGAGATTGTAATTCCTGCAGGAGAGAAAAAAGTTATAAATATTATTCTCGGCGTTTGTGACAAAAAGGAAACTGCTGTTGAAATCAAAAACAGACTAACCACAGAGGGCGTTATTGACGAATGTTTTGACAAGGTGCGCGAAAATAATAAGAAGATACAGGATATTTCAATAATAGAAACTCCTGACGAGAAGTTGAACTATTTTACGAACTATTGGCTCAAAGCTCAGATTATGCTCTGCGCTGAAATCGGTCGAGGTCAGGGAAAGGGATTCCGTGATCAGCTTCAGGACGCATGGGGATGCTGTGCATTTAAACCCGAATTTGCAAGAGATAAAATTTACGAAACCTTGCAGAATATCTATAAATCAGGACTTTGTATAAGAGGTTGGCAGCCATTAAATCCGAGAATTGCGTCGGATAATTCAACATGGATTGCACCGACTGTTAATGCATATTTAAAGGAAACAGGTGACTACGACTTCCTCAACGAAAAGGTTAAATATCTTGACGAGGGCGAAGATACCGTTTGGGAACATATGCTGACAGCTGTCAGATATTCCTGTGAAGATGTGGGCGTCCATGGTATTGTTAAAATCCATTCAAGCGACTGGAATGATTCAATCAACGGAATGGGTAAAGACGGAAAAGGCGAAAGTGCCTGGGTTTCAATTGCCCTTTATAATGCCTTAAATGCAATGGAAGAAATTGCAAGAGTTATCGTTAAGGACGAAGCTGTTGCACAGGAAATGCGTGAGAGAGCCGAAAAGGTTAAAAAGGCTGTTGAAGAATACGCTTGGGACGGCGAATGGTATATCCAGGGTTATACGGATGACGGGGTGAAAGTCGGAAGCCGTGAAAATAAAGAGGGTATGATTTACCTTAACAGCCAGGCGTGGGCGATTTTGTCAGGATTGGCTGATGAAGAGAAAAAGGCAAAGTGCCTTGAGGCGATTGATAAATATTTAGAGTCTGATAACGGAACACTTACTCTTTATCCCGTTTACAGAACCTATGACGAAAATGTCGGAAGAATAACAGGATTTGTTCCGGGTGTTCACGAAAACAGCGCTCCTTATTGTCACGGTTGCACATTCAAACTGATAAGTGATATTGTTGCAAAAAGACCTGATAAGGCTTATGAAACCCTGCTTAAGGTTATGCCTGACAGTGAGCATAATCCTTCAGAAAATTCAGGGGCAGAGCCGTATGTTCTGACCAATATGTATTTAGGACCTGAACATCCGAGAAAGGGACAAACCCTTATTTCCTGGGTAACAGGAACTGCAGGCTGGGTATATAGACTCATAACCGAATATATGGTAGGCTTTAAGGTTGAGTATGATAAAATAGTGATTGCTCCTTGTTTGCCGACATCTTGGGATAAAGTGAATTATAAGCGAGTTTATAAAGGGTGTGTTTATGATATAACGATTTATAATAATTCGGATAAAAAGCTTATGATAGTCGACGGCGAAAGTATTGAGGGAAATTCAATTCCGAAATATAATGATAATAAAACTCACACAGTAGAAATTTATGCATAAAAATTAAATATATGAGGTGATAAGAATGTCAGAAAAATTATGGAAGGTAGCGGTTGTTGGCTGTGGTATGTTCGCCCATGCGCAGTATTTGCCAAATATTACAAAGGAAGCCAACGCAATATGTGTTGCAGCAGTCGATATTATTGAAGAAAGAGCTATTGAGGCTTGCGAAAAATATAATATCCCGTATCACTATAAAAGCGTTGATGAGCTTATTAAGAAATGTGATTTTGATATTGTTATTGATGCGGCATCAATTCAGGCTCATCACGAAATAAATATGAAAGTTTTGGGTGCAGGAAAGCATCTCATATCGCAAAAGCCTGCGGCTCCGAATATTGAAATGCTCACACAGCAGATTGAACTTGCGAAAGAGAAAAAGGTTAAGTTTGTTTGTGTTCCGATTCATCCTATGCGTTTTGATATAAATATAGCAAAACAGATGATGAGAGACGGAACAATTGGTGACCCATATTATGTAAAATGTAATTTATCCCACGGCGGTCCGGAATATTTCCAGTACCGTGATTGTGACCCGTCCTGGTTCTTTGACCCGGGCGCAGGCGCTCTGGTTGATATGGGTGTTCATGGGCTCCAGATTGTAACATCATTGTTTGGTCCTGCAAAAGCTTTTGCTTGTATGGCGAAGGTGACAACTCCTGTCCGTGAAGTTCGTTCCGGTGCGTTTGACGGTAAAAAGATAAAAACTGATAAAATTCCTGACCATTATGTTATAACCTTAGATTATGGCGAAGGAAAAATGGCAATGGTTGAAACAGGCTTCTCGGAAAAAGCGTCAAAGTCACCGCAGATTGAAGTGTTTGGTGAAAGAGGAACAATTTCATTTACTCGCCCATATATGACAAACCCGATGCCGGAAGTATATATGGACTGTCCTGAAAAGGGTATAAGAGGCTGGATTGAGCCGATGGAATGGGTAACTCATCAGAAAAAGCTTATCAGCCAGTGTTGTTGTCTTGGTGATATTATAAGAGCGATTGAAAATGATTCAACACCTGTTTTGTCACCTGAACACGCAAGACATGTTCTTGAAATTATGTGCAAAATTCCTGAAGCTATTGAAACGGGCGCAACTGTAAAACTTGAAACAACTTTTTAAGGAGGACAGAAAATGAAAAAGTTAAGAACAGCTTTTATAGGCTTTGAACATGTACATATACATAATTTGTCCCACGATTTCGTCAAATATGATGAAATAGAGCTTGTGGGTATAGCACCGTTCCCTAATGGTGAGGATGAGGCTATTGACCTTTATAAAAGAATAAACTTCCCACAGGATGTTGACTTTAAAATCTGGGAGGATTATAAAGAACTTTTAAAGCAGGATTTGGATATTGTTGTTATAACAACAAGTGTTGCAAAACACGCAGATATTGTTGAAGAAACTTTGGCA
>JAZRKP010000046.1:0-1384 GCA_045646365.1 Clostridia bacterium | reverse complement strand
TAAGAAAAGCCACCCCTTGTGGGTGGTTTTTCTTATTGGTGAAAGAGGTGCGGGGATTCGAATAATCTAGATGCGACGCGGATGAGCGTCGCCGGCGACGGCTGGACGGAGCCGAACATTGATTAAACGAATCCCTTCTCCTCCGCCAAAGAATAACCGCAACTTTGATACAAGTTGCGGTTATTTTCTTTTTGTGCTATAATGAGTTTAAGGTGGTGATATAATGTTCCGTGTGTTTAAAACGAATAAGCTTACATCAACTGAATCCGTAGATATCATTGAAAAGATTGTATATGAACATTTGAAACCATTAGGCTTTAGAAAACATGGTCGAACGCTCCATCGTTTTGTTGATAACGATATTTCGCAAGTGGTAAATTTTCAAAATGGCTGTCCGTCAAAAGGCGTATATGACATTCTTTGGATAAACCTTGGTATTCGTGTCCCTGAATGTGCGGAACGCAAATTCAGCATAGAAGAGTCCCTAAAGAAATGCTATCATGAATATGAATGTAATATACGCACCCGCCTTGGTTCACTTGTTGACGGAAAAGATACATCTTATGATTTGAAGAATGATCCCTATAAAATAGGAAAAGATATTGTTGAACGCCTGAAAGAATATGTTATCCCTGTTTTTGAGGTTCTCAACAGTCGTGATGGAATCTTAAATCACAGAAAAGAATATGCTCTTTTTGACCAATTCAATAATCAATTGATTCTACTTGAAGAAGCAATGATTATTGGCAGAAGAGGAGATGTCACCGAGGCAACTCGTTTGTTTAATGCTTATTATCAAAACGCACTCGTAAAATATAATCATGATCTTGAACAAGGCACCAAGACTTATCTAAAAAAAGGCGAGCGAATGATTTACCGTAATGCGAAAACGAATGAAACCGAAACGATTATTGCGACTAAAAATGGATATGTAACGACATACTGTGCTAATAAAGGCCACCTAACTTACCTTGAAGAGTTGGCACAAGAATTAGGAATTGTTCTTTGCACCCCTCTGATTTAAAAATGCACCCCTAAAATTACTTTTCACCCCCTCACTTTAAAAGGGGGTGCATTTTTGTTCCAAAGAATGTAAAGGGGACTTGACATTCTATAAAATCTGTGTATAATAAGGAATGTAAAGCTTGCTTTACCTTTTGGAGGTGTTTGGATGAATAACCGAATTAAAGAGCTGCGTAAGCAGAATAATATTACCCAGGACGAACTGGGCGCGGCTGTGGGTGTGACCCGGCAGACGGTGATCTCATTGGAAAACGGCAAGTACAACGCATCGCTGCAGCTGGCGTTCAAAATTGCCAAATACTTTGGCTTGCAGATCGAAGATGTGTTTTTATTTGAGGAGGCGTAAGTATGGAGTTTAAGG
>JAZRKP010000045.1:0-5636 GCA_045646365.1 Clostridia bacterium | reverse complement strand
CACTTGTTCAGGTCTTTTTTTATATTCTTATTTATTACAAGTATGTTACATATTCCGTGTGCTTATTGCAAAGGGGTTAAAATTGTGATAAAATGAACTTAGGTATTGATTTATTTAGCGTTAGATATATAGTTTTACCCTGACTTGACAAAAGTCGAATCATGCAGAATGTTATCGAAAGAATCAAACCCTTAACGGAGGTTATAATATGGATAAGAAAAACTACAAACAAACAAAATTAACATGCTATTTTACATATCTTGCAATGTCATCGGTATTTAGTTTGCCGCCACTGTTATTTGCAACTTTCCGAGAAATGTACGGAATATCTTATACACTTCTTGGAACATTGGTGCTAGTAAATTTTTGTACCCAATTTGGTATCGACTTGATTTTCAGTTTTTTTAGCAAATACTTCAACATACATAAAACAATTCGATTGATGCCACTTATTACAGCAATGGGGCTTTGTACATATGCATTAGTTCCTTTCATTTTCCCACAATACGCTTATATTGGTCTTATTATTGGAACTTTTATTTTTTCGGTAGCAGCAGGACTTGGTGAGGTTTTGGTAAGTCCTACTGTTGCGGCACTTCCTTCTGATAATCCGGAAAGTGATATGAGTGTTTTGCACTCGCTTTATGGATATGGCTTTGTAGGTGTTGTCATAGTCAGCACATTGTTTCTGCAGTTTGTAGGCAAAGAACATTGGATGTATTTAACTCTTTTTTGGGCGGTGCCTCCAATTTTTGCTTCAGTCCTTCTTTTTATAGCAAAACTTCCTGATATGAATATGGAACAGGATGAGGTAAAAACAGTTAATACGAAACACAGAACGAAAAGCCTTGTGCTCTGTGTGGCTTGTATTTTCTTGGGTGCTTGTGCGGAAAATACAATGTCTAACTGGATTTCTGTTTACACTGAAAATGCTTTAAATATGCCGAAGGTATGGGGCGATATTTTTGGTATGTCATTTTTTGCTATATTTCTTGCCCTTACAAGAACCTTTTATGCAAAATACGGAAAGAACATTTACAAGGTCTTAACTTTCAGTATGATAGGTGCAGTTGTGTGTTATGTTATAGTTGCGATATCGCCAAGTGCAATTATTTCTTTGATTGCTTGTGTAGTCGTTGGTATTTGCACATCTATGCTATGGCCGGGAACTTTGATATTGATGGAAGAAAAAGTTCCGGAGGTTGGAGTGGCGGCATATGCTCTCATGGCTGCGGGTGGTGATTTTGGGGCATCTTTTGCTCCGCAAACACTTGGAGTTATTGTTGATAATGTTTCAGTGTCAGAATGGGCAGCAAACATTGGACTTGCATTGTCATTAACTCCGGAACAGGTTGGATTTAAGTTTGGTATGCTGATAGCTACTATATTCCCGATTTTAGGGGTAATTCTTTTGGCTTATATAAAGAAACATTTTGGTCAAGCATAACACAGTGGATGGTGCCGTTGTGTTTTAGTTCGTGTCAAGTCCATACAATTTAAAATATTAGTTTGCCGATTTATAATATTTACATATACTATCGGGTGCGAGAAAATCCAGTATTCTCGCGATTTATGACTTTTACTATGTCCATCCATTAAAAAAGCCACCCTTAGGGTGGCTTTATGTATTTACTTCTTCAAATATTTTGCAACTTCTTCCGCAACGAGCTTTGTTATCATTTCGATATCGCTTGAGCCGTAGCTTGGTGCTGATGTCATACCTGCTTTGCCGTCACTGCTGAAGAGTTGGAGCTTTTTCATTGTTTCCTGCTTAACTGCCTCAACTGCTGCAGGGATAAGGTCGATGAGACCCTTGTCCATACTCTGGAATTTCTTGAATTCAGCTTCAACAGCCGCAACATTGATGTCTGTAAAGATATTTACTTTGCTGATACCGTCTTTGATTGCCTGGCGGAAATCGTTATCAGTAAGACCTGAACCGCCGTGAAGAACTAATGGAACATCAACTGTGCTTGCGATTGTCTTAATTCTCTCAAAGTCGAGTTTCGGCGGAAGTTTATATGCTCCGTGGGCATTACCTACTGCGATTGCAAGAGCGTCAACGCCTGTTTTATCAACAAAATCTTTTGCAAGTTTTGGATCTGTGAAGAACTTTGAAGGGTCTTCCAGGTGGTCACTTCCTTCTGCAGAGCCTTCGTTATCACCTACATGGCCAAGTTCACCCTCGATTGTTGCACCGTAAGAATGGGCAATATCTGCCATTTCCTTAACCTTGCGTACATTTTCTTCATAAGAGTCAGTTGAGCAATCGTACATAATTGAGCTGAAACCGAGCTCTAACGCCTTTATACAAGTATCATAGGATAAACCGTGGTCCAGATGCACAACAACCGGCACAGACGCTTTTTTTGCCATTGGGATAAGGTAATAAGAAACTTCTTCCAAAGGACCGTAAGGGAGAAGGACTTCCGCGGTACCCATAATTACAGGGGAGCGGAGGCTTTCTGCCGCATTGATAATTCCGCGGGCAAGCTCTAAGTTAACTGCATTAAAAAGACCAACGGCATAATGATTTTTTTTCGCCGGTCTTAAAACCTCGTTCATATTTACTAACATATAAAAATCCTCCTTGGGAAATATAATACCATATTTTATATTATACACAAAAACACAGAAAAAAGCAAGAGTTTTTTACCGATTTTTTCTGTTTTTTTCTGTTTTTGGGCATTTTATGTAAAATTTTCTGTATTTTGGGGATGTTTTCAGGAAAAAATAAAACGGATTTGCCACAAATGGACAAATCCGATATTTTTATCTTTTGACAAATTTCAAAATTCCGTTTTCGTAAATTCGGTCAGGCTCACCTGTAATGAGTGGGCGGGCATATTTGATAAATTCGTTTGTAATACCCATATTATCTGCCGTAATCATACTGTCGGGAACAATTTTTTCCACATTTGCAATTTCACAAACAGGGTGTGGAACGATTTCGATTTCGTATGGTGAATCAGAAAGTCTTTTCACGCAAGGCATAAAGCCAGTGTGTCCGTTTTCTGCATACTTAACACTTTCAAAGCCAAGTGCATATGCTTCCTGCACATCGCAGAGGGAGGCTTCCTGAGCGTAGCATCTTTGGAGTGTGGACAGCTCGATTGTTCTTGTTTTGATTTTGAGTCTGGTTGAGATAAGGTTTTCGACAATTCTTCCAACACCACCCAATGCTGCGTGAGCAAAGCCGTCGTTTGCCTCTTTGAGGGACAAGCTTTCGCCCAGGTAGTTGCCGTCCTTATCTTTTATTCCCTCAGAGATTGCAATAATCGGAGCAACGCCGTTATCTGCATTCTTTGCCACTTTTTCGAGGAATTTATCGGGGTCGAAAACTCTTTCGGGGAGACAAATAATATCTGTTGCCAACACATCGGAATCGTTGCCAAGTGCCGCCGCGGCAGTAAGCCAACCTGCGTTTCTGCCCATAATTTCAAGAACTATGACTGATTTCATTTTGTAAACCGAGGTGTCAAGGGCGAGGCTTCTTGCTGTGTTTGCAACAAATTTTGCCGCTGAGCCAAATCCAGGAGAGTGGTCTGTTACAGCAAGGTCGTTGTCAATAGTTTTCGGAACACCGCAAATTGAAATGTCAATTCCATTTTCCTTAGCGTATCGGCTGAGCTTGTCGGCAGTATCCATAGAATCGTTTCCGCCTATGTAGAAAAATGCGCCAATATTGTATTTTTTGAAAATACCAAATATTTTTTCGTATGTTTCCTCGTCCGTACCAAGTTTCTTTCGGCAAGAGCCGAGGTATGAGGACGGAGTTTGTTTCAAAAGTGTAATTTTTTCGGGAGAAAAATCTGTAAGTTCGATAATATCATCCTCTAAAACGCCTGCAATACCACCGATTGCCCCGTATATTTTATCATATTTTGTGGATGCCTGCCCTCCTGCGATAACGCCTGCCAATGAGGAATTTATAACGGAGGTAGGACCTCCTGACTGGCCAATAAGTATATTCATAATTTTTCCTTCCTTTACTGTCTGATTTGTCCGTTACCTTTAATCTGGTACTTGGTTGTTGTAAGTTCGGTGAGTCCCATTGGACCACGGGCGTGAATTTTCTGGGTGCTAATACCGATTTCTGCACCAAACCCGAACTCAAAACCGTCTGTAAATCTGGTTGAGGCATTGACATAAACCGCCGCCGCATCAACCTCTTTCAGGAATTTCTGTGATGCCAGAAGATTTTCGGTAATTATGGCTTCGGAGTGAAGTGTTCCGTGAGCATTTATATGGGAAATTGCCTCTTCAAGACTGTCGACAACCTTAACTCCGATTTTCAGAGCGAGATATTCTTCGTCCCAATCCTCAGGAGTTGCGGGAGTCGCTGTCGGGTCAATTGAAAGCACATTTTCGTCACCAACAATTTCAACGCCTTCGCCACGAAGTGTTGAAAGCATAGTTGGAAGAAATCTGCTTGCCACATCCTTATGAACAAGAAGCTTTTCTGCCGCATTACAAACCGACGGACGGGAAGTTTTTGCGTTTATAACAATATCCTTTGCCATAGAAAGGTCTGCATATTTATCAACATAAATGTGGCAGTTTCCTGTTCCTGTTTCGATGGCGGGAACGGTTGCGTTTTGCGTAACCGCACGAATAAGCCCTGCTCCACCTCTTGGGATAATAACATCAAGATATTCGTTAAGCCGCATAAGAGCAGTTGCTGTTTCTCTTGAAGTATCTTCAACGAGATTGATGCAACCTTTAGGGAATCCCTCTTTTATAAGAGCGTCCTGCATAACATTAACAATGGCAAGGTTCGTGCCGAGAGCCTCTTTTCCGCCACGCAAAATACAGGCATTCCCTGATTTTAAACAAAGTGCCGCCGCATCAGCAGTAACATTAGGACGGGATTCGTAGATTATTCCAATAACACCAATCGGAACCCGGACTTTTTCAATCTCAAGACCGTTGGGGCGCCTGTCACGGGAAACAAAAGTTCCCACAGGGTCAGGAAGCTCAGCGACCTGTTCAATACCCCTTGCAATAGCTGAGATTCGTGAAGGAGTCAGAGTAAGCCTTTCTATAAAGCCTTCGTTAAGCCCTGATTGGCGAGCCTCGGATATATCGCCTGAATTTATTTTTATTATGTAGTCAGAATTTTCATATATTGCCTTTGCCATAGCAAGAAGAACACGGTTTTTGTCTTCAGCAGAGGCGGAAGCTAAAAAAGACGCCGCATCTTTTGCCATACGCCCTTTTATTTCAAGTTCGTTCATAAAATCAGTCCTTTCTGTGTCTTATTATATGATACCACAAAAAGGGGTATAAAGTCAAATAATATTGAAATAATAAAAAGTTTTTAAAAATAGGTTGACAAAAGCTAAGAAAACTGATATAATGTATTAGTATTTTGTATAGGGGTATAGTTCAGCTGGTAGAGCGACAGTCTCCAAAACTGTAAGTCGTGGGTTCGAATCCTACTGCCCCTGCCACATAAGAAATGGCTTAAACACTGAGTTTAAGCCATTTCTTTGTTTGGTGCCTTAAGGCGTGGAAATAAACCCCCAGTTCTACTGGGGGAAGATGAAAAGCTTTAGCAATAGAAAAACCTCCATGATATAATAGTAAATGGTTTGGCGACCGCATTACTAAAAATATATCATGGAGGTTTTTAA
>JAZRKP010000044.1:0-119534 GCA_045646365.1 Clostridia bacterium | reverse complement strand
TATTTTAAAATTTGTATCATATGTCTAGTCTCCCCACAATTCGTTCCATCTGCTCTGACTTAAATTTATAACTTGCCTTATTTGCAATCAATCTTGCACTAATTGGAACAATGGTTTCTTTTACTTCTAAATTATTTTCTTTTAAAGTGGTGCCTGTTTCTACAATATCTACAATAACATCGGAAAGTCCTAAAATCGGTGCAATCTCGATTGAGCCGTTAAGGTGGATAATATCAATATCACGACCAAGAGATGTGTAATAATTCTTGGCAATGTTTGCAAACTTAGTTGCAACACGCAGAGTTTTCTGCGGATTATCACGGAAATCAGCCTTTGCGGCAACCGCCATACGGCATTTTCCTAAGTTGAGGTCTAAAAGTTCATATATGTCAGGTTCATATTCTAAAAGAATATCTTTTCCTGCAACACCAATATCCGCCGCACCTCGTTCAACATAAATTGCAACATCGGAGGGTTTAACCCAGAAATAGCGGAGGGAAAGCTCCTCATTCTCAAAAATAAGTTTACGGTTATTTTCCTTTATAGACGGACATGGGAAACCTGCCTTTTCAAAAATAGAATATACTTTTTCACCAAGTCGTCCTTTTGGAAGAGCAATATTAAGCATTGTTTTCAATGGTAAGCGCCCCCTTTTCCTGTAATTTTAAAAGCTGGTTATATTTAAGATTTTCGGGAACCGATTTCCCTGCAATAACGCTTTTCCCGTTGGATGTAAGCATATCAATGGCACGGGAAAGGTCGGATAATGATGCAGAATCGTCATAAAGAACAACTGTGTCAACATCAAACTCCTTTTCGGTTTCGTTAAGTCGTTCGAGCATATCAAGATAAACCGCAAAACCGATTGCTCCTGATTTTCTTCCCATCTTCTTCATAAGGTGGTCATACTGTCCGCCCGATAAAATACCCGTTGGAATACCGTTTATGAAACCTTTGAAAACTATTCCGCTATAATAATTCATATCGTTTAATACGGAGAAATCAATCTTGATTTTATCCCCGTAACCCTTTTCTTCAAGGGCAGAAACGATAGTTATAAGCTCATTAACTGCCTGTGGTTTTTCATTTGGAAAAATCTCGTTAAGGACAGGCATAACCTTTTTAGTGCTTCCATAGGTCAAAACAAGCTTTTTCAAAAGTTCACCCTTTTCACCACAGATTGCAGTAATACCATAGGAGTTTTTATCGCCGATACACTTTAAAAGTTCCTGCTTGTCTGATGCTGAAACATCAAGAGAGTCAATAACATCGGAAATTATTCCGAGGTGAGATATGTCTAAAGCAAAGTCAGGCGAAATACTGTTAAGACTTTCTGCCGCAAGAGATAAGACCTCGTAAATACAGTATTCGTCAGTATTGCCGATACACTCAAGACCAACCTGCATAATCTCTTTAAAGGAATAAGAGCCTTTGGAAACACGATAAACATTTTCGTTATAATAAACCTTTTGAAGTGAATTTTTGTCGTCATCACTGTTTTTAATAATGGAAAGAGTAACATCAGGTTTAAGCGCCATAAGCTTTCCTGTTGTGTCCGTAAAAGTAATAATATTATCGGAAACAAGGAAGTCCTTATTACGCACATAAAGGTCGTATTCCTCAAACTTACTCATTTTGAACTGAGCATATCCGTATTTTTCGTAAAGCGAGCGAAGTGCAAAGATTGCCTTTTCGTCGTTTTTCAATATAAAATTATCTATATTCATCTATTTGTCCTCCTCTGAAAGTCTTTTAAGAGCTGTTTCATACCCTCCGCTACCATAGTTAAGGCATTTATTAACACGGCTTATGGTTGCGGTACTCGCTCCTGTTGCTTTGGAAACCTCCTGATAACTCTTCCCTTGATTCAGCATAATTGCAACATCAAGTCTCTGTGAAATATCAGTAATTTCCTTTATAGTGCATATATCTTCAAAAAAAGCGTAACACTCATCAATATTCTCAAGTTTTAAAATGGCTTCAAAGAGCCTGTCAGTAAGCGGATTATGAAGTTTTGTCATAATAATCCAACCCCCCTTATTAAAATACTTTATCATTTTAGCATACTAAAGTGATAAAGTCAAGAGGGAAATATAAAAAAACCGCAATTTGTGCGGTTTTTTAGAATTATATTAAGATTTGACAGATGAAATTAACCAAAATGCACAGAATAACTCCTATAAGAGTTGGTAGAATGAAAGCGAGTGTAGTCCATTTAACACTTTTTGTTTCCTTATATATAGTAATGCAGGTTGTCGAACAAGGAAAATGAACAAGAGAGAAAATGACGGTGCATATTGCGGTTATAGGTGTCCAGCCGTTGGCGATAAGAAGTTCCCTGAGAGCTGACAGGTTGGAAATATCAACCAGAGTTCCGCCTGACATATACGCCATAATAGCTATAGGCATAACTATTTCGTTTGCGGGGAAACCTAAAATGAATGCCATAATCATAACTCCGTCAAGGCCCATAAGAGAGCCTAAAGGGTTAAGAAATGCCGAACAGTATTCCAATAAAGAAGTGCCGTTTACAGAAATGTTTGCCATAAGCCAGATGATAAGTCCTGACGGAGCGGCAACTATTGCGGCTCTGCCGAGAACGAACAGGGTTCTGTCAAGAATGGAACGGATAAGAACCTTTATAATAAGTGGCTTTCGGTAGGGCGGAAGCTCCATACAAAAAGCAGACGGCTCACCTTTAAGAAATGTTTTTGACAGAAAGGCGGAGAGAGCAAAGGTCAGTATAATACCAAGCCCGATTACTGCGGTTAAAACAAAGGCAGAAAACAGGGATTTAAAACTGCCCGTTATGCTGAATGCAAAAAACATTGTCATAACGGAAATTATGGTGGGAAATTTTCCGTTGCAGGGAATCAGAGAGTTGGTTATGATTGCGATGAGCCGTTCACGGGGTGAATCGATAATTCTGCACCCGACAACTCCTGCGGCATTACAGCCAAGTCCCATACACATTGTAAGTGCTTGCTTTCCGCAGGTTTTACATTTCTTAAAAATATGGTCAAGATTAAAGGCAATTCTGGGCAGAAAACCTAAATCCTCCAAAAGAGTGAAAAGCGGAAAAAATATAGCCATAGGCGGAAGCATAACAGAAACTACCCAGAAAAGACAACGGCAAACCCCGAAGACAAGCATTTCTGAAACTATTTGAGGGAAATGACAAAATTCTGTAAAACATAAAAGCTTATCTTCAAGAGAAAACAACAGAGTTGACAGTAGTTCCGATGGATAGTTTGCCCCCGTGACCGTGAGCCATAATATAAATGTAAGAAGAGTAAGCATAACGGGATAGCCGAAAAGTCTGCTTGTGAGCAGTTTGTCAATTTTTCGGTCAACTCCCCCGTAACTATCATAATTATGCGTGACAGTATCCAGACAAATCTCCTCTGCAAAAAGAACCACAGATGAAGAAATAATCTCAGGGATTTTTTTCTCTGCAATCCCATTTTGTGCAAGATAGGAAAAGGCGTTTTCAAGAGCAGTCTGTTCGGTATCCGAATCGGGAACAGTATCTTTCTCAAGATATGAAATTGCTGTCTTTCGGGAAACACCAAATTCGGATAAAATTTTGATAGCCTCTTCGATTGTATTAGGGTATCGGATTTTAGTGGGGGAGAGATTTCCGTTTTGGGAAACCTCGGCTATTTTTTCGGTAAGTTCAGCTAACCCTGACTTGGTTTTTGCACATATTCCAATGACTGGAACACCAAGCTTTTCGGCGATTCTGTCAAGGTTAACGGAAATACCTTTCCGTTTGGCTTCGTCGAGAAGATTGACGCAGATAATGAGATTATCCGTTATTTCGAGAGTTTGCAGAGCAAGGCAAAGTGTTCGCTCAAGACAGGTTGCGTCACAGACCACAACCGTTGCGTCGGGAATACCGCTTATAATAAAGTCACGGGCAACCTCTTCTTCAGGGGAGCGTGACTTTAGCGAATAGGTTCCCGGAATATCAACAATTATATATTTACTTTTATCATAGTTGTATTCACCGCAGGCAATTTCAACAGTTTTGCCGGGCCAGTTCCCGGTGTGTTGCCTTAATCCTGTTAAGGCGTTGAAAACCGTGCTTTTCCCAACATTAGGATTTCCTGCAAGGGCAATAATTTTATCGTTTGGTGATGCCTTAGAAATTTCGGGTACGGATTTTGATGTCCCGTATCCCGTTGATTTAACTGTGAGTCCCATATTGCCCTCCTTTTATACAGTAACAAAAATCTTTGATGAGTCCTCCTTGCGAAGGGCGATAACTGTTCCGCGGACAAGATAAGCAAAGAGGTCATTGGCAGGATTTTTCAGAACACAGCTTATATCAGTTCCCTGAATAAATCCTAAATCAAGAAGCCGTTGCTTAATATGAGAATTGACAAGAACTGTCGCAATTTTGCTATTTTGTTCTAAAGGGAGGTCAGAGAGGGGAATTATATCTTGCATAAGATTATCTCCTTTTCATTAAAACTTCTTATGAGTAATATATGTCAAATCGTGCCTCAGGTTAATAAAATAGCGTAAAAAACAGAAAAATCTTACATAATTTTAAATAATTTGTAAAATTTTTAAAAATATACTTGAAAAAAATCATAATATAATATATAATATGAATGTTATATTTTTGACAAGCGAGTATATAACTGACTTGCTGGGAAAAATAAAATAAGCAGATTATCCGGGAAATAAAATCCGGTTAGGCGAACCGCCCGTCCACAGACGGTTTCGTGATGTAATTTTGTGGAAGAAAGGTAATGTTATTATGAGTGAAATTAAAAGAATTGGTGTTATGACAGGTGGAGGCGATTGCCCGGGTCTTAACGCAGTTATCAGAGCGGTTACAAAGACAGCTATCTTAAAGTATGGTCTTGAGGTTGTTGGTATTAAACACGGTTACCGTGGATTATTCCTCGGCGGAGACGAGTTTGTTAATCTTACATTAGATACTGTTGCAGATATCCTTCCAAAGGGCGGTACGATTTTGTATAGCTCCAATAAGGATAACCTTTTTGATTACACATTTACAGATGAAAACGGTGTTGAACATCACGGGGACTATTCTGATGTTGGTGTTGAAAATCTTAAGAAGGCAGGTATTGACGCTTTGGTTATCATCGGTGGCGATGGTACTCTCACAAGCGGTCGTGACTTCTCAAGAAAAGGTATTAAGGTTATTGGCGTTCCTAAGACAATCGATAACGACCTTGCATCAACAGATACAACATTTGGTTTTGACACGGCTGTTTCCGTTGGCGCAGAGGCTATTGACAGACTTATAACAACAGCTGAATCTCACAGCAGAATTTTAGTTGTTGAAGCAATGGGAAGATATGCAGGTTTCCTCGCTTTGTCAGCAGGTGTTGCAGGCGGAGCTGATGCAATCCTTATCCCTGAAATTGAATATGACATTGAAAAGGTTGCAGATTCAATCAAAGAAAATATCAAGAGAGGTAAGAATTACGCAATCGTTGTTGTTGCTGAAGGTGCTAAGCCAAAGGGCGGAGAAGTTATGGTTTCAAAGGTTGTTGAAAACAGCCCTGACCCATTAAGACTCGGCGGTATCGGTAACCATGTTGCTGACCAGCTTGAAAAACTTGTTGGTCTTGAAGCTAGAGCTGCAGTATTAGGTCATGTTCAGCGTGGTGGTACAACAACTCCAAACGACAGAATCTTGTCAACAAGATATGGTTGTGCGGCTGTTGAACTTCTTATGAGCGGTAAGTTCGGTAATATGGTTACACTTAAAGGTAACAAAATGTCTTACGATTCTCTTGAAAATGTTATCGGCGCAAACAAGGCTGTTGATCCAAACGGTGAGCTTGTTACTATTGCTAAAGCAATGGGTGTTGCATTTGGTGACTAAATTGTGAATAGAATATTGCAAGGGGTGTTCCCCTTGCAATATTTTTATCTTATAGGAAATTACTACTATTATGTTGTAATTTCCTATATTACACAAAAGTGCACCTTAATCCCCCAAGATTGGGGGCAGGGGGTTGAAGTGTTTTTTTAAACACTTTTTTATTTTTATTGGGATTTTCACACAGAAAACACAAAGAAAATGTAAAATAGTCCGTAGAAAAAATCAGGAGGTAAGATGATGAAAGGAATTTTCGGCAAATTTAAAGGCTTTTTCGGAAGTATCTATCAGAAACTCGGAGTGAAAAAGCTTATATTTATAGGGATTGCAATATTGCTGATTGTTGTTCTTTTATTTTCCTGCGGAGGAAAAGAAGAACAGGTTCAGGCTATGCGAGTAACTGCAACTGCTCAGATTGGTAATATTATTGAAACTGTTGAGCAAAGCGGGACAGTTGAACCTTATGAGAGAAGAGAGATAACAGCTCTTGTAAGAGGCGAGGTTATTTCTTCTCCATTTAAAGAGGGCGATTTCGTTAACGAGGGTGATACATTATACAGAATTGATGATGAGGATGCTCAGCTAAGCCTTGAGAGAAGCCAGATAAATCTGAGTGAGGTTAATAAGAGTATTGCTGACCTTAACATTTACGCTCCTGCGTCAGGAACACTGACAAATTTCAATCTCAATGTTGGGGACAGTGTAAATGGCGGTGAAATCGGGAAAATTATAAATAATGATAATTTAAAGGTACGAATTCCGTTTACAGCATCGGATTTTGATAAGATTTCAGTTGGCGACCATGTTGTTGTTACAAGTGCATCTTATATGATGAGTATGGATGGGACGGTTACATATAAGATGGATTCCAATGCAGGAACAGGAACAGACGGAAGTTATCTTAAGGAGATTGAGGTGGTTATCTCAAATCCTGGAGCACTTTCTTCGGGCGTAACTGTTGCTGGTTCGGTAAAGACTTCATCAGGCACAGTATATTCCGCTAAATCGGGAAGTGTTGAAAGCGGAGGAACAACCTCTCTTCGTGCGGAGTCATCAGGCAAGGTGGCAAGCCTTAAGGTTAAAAGCGGAGACAAGGTTAAAAAAGGACAGTTAATAGCCGTTCTTACAAATGATTCTCTTGCCAATAATAAGAAAACAACTGAGCTTTCAATGAAATCTGAGAGAAAGAAGCTTGATGATTATAATATAACAGCTCCTATTTCGGGAACAGTTATAACAAAGAATGTTGAAGCAGGAGATAAAATTGATAATTCAAATTCACAGACAGTTCTTATGGTTGTTGCAGATATGAGCAAAATGAAGTTTACTATATCTGTTGATGAGCTGGATATAGGACAGATCAGAATTGGTCAGAATGTGAACATAACTGCAGATGCCCTGAAAGGAAGAAGATTCAGCGGTGTTGTTTCAAAAATTGCAGCGGAGGGTACAGTAAGCGGTCAGGGCGTAACAACCTATGAGGTTGAAATTGTTATTGACGAGCCTGGCGAACTTAAACCGGGAATGAATGTTAATGCAAATATAATGATTTCAGAAACAAGGGATGTTCTGACTATACCTGAGGCAGCATTAAATGGTGCTCAGGGCGGAAAGGCAACAGTATATCTCTCAACAGGAAAGGAAACAGAAGAATCTGTGTTCCCTGATGATTTCAAATCCTGTGAGGTTGAATACGGAGCATCAAATGGTATGATAGTAGAAATCAAGTCAGGTCTTTCTGAGGGCGATACCGTGGTTTATCTGCAGTATTCGGGAAGCAACAACGACTTTATGAGTATGATGCGCAGTATGCACGGCGGTGGAATGCCATCCGGCGGAATGGGTGGCGGAAGAATGCCAGGCGGCGGTATGCCGAGTGGTGCAAGACCGGGCGGAATGCAAGGAGGAAGATAAGTGTCAGAGAAACTTGTTTCCGGAGCGGAATATATGATTGATATCCGCAATATGAAAAAAATATATAAAATGGGTGATAATGAGGTCAGAGCTCTTGATGGAGTTGACCTTAAGATAAAACCGAATGAGTTTGTTGCAATCATCGGACCGTCAGGTTCAGGAAAATCAACTCTTATGAATATGATTGGCTGTCTCGACACGCCGACAGAGGGGGATTTTTATATTGACGGAAACGAAGCCAGTAAGCTTAAAGATGATGAACAGGCTTTTATAAGAAATAAGAAAATAGGATTTATCTTTCAGCAGTATAACCTTTTATCAAAGCTTACGGTGGAGGAAAATGTTGAACTTCCTCTTATATATGCGGGAGTTCCGCAAAGTAAGAGAAAGGAAATGACTAAAACTGCACTTGAGAGAGTTGAAATGTATGACAGACGACACCATAAACCATCTGAACTTTCAGGCGGTCAGCAACAAAGAACATCCATTGCAAGAGCACTTGCGGCAAGACCGCCGATAATTCTTGCAGATGAGCCTACGGGTGCCCTTGACTCCAAAACGGGTGCAGAGGTTCTGAGTATGCTTAAAGAACTCCATTCTGAGGGCAAAACTGTTGTGCTTATAACCCACGATAATAAGATTGCCCATGAGGCGGAAAGAATCGTGAGGATTATGGATGGAAAGATTGTTTTCGACAGCGAAATAGACGGAGATAAATCAGAGGTTAATGTATAGAGGTGAGATAATTGAATTTTTCACAGGCGTTTAAAATGGCGATGAAAAGTATCAGCGCAAGTAAAATGCGTACTTTTCTTACCATGCTTGGAATAATAATCGGTGTTTGTGCCGTAATCGTTTTGGTAAGCGTTGTTCAAGGCTCAACAGGGCAAATAACAGAATCTATTGAGTCATTGGGTGCTAATGCAATAAATGTTACCATAACGGGCAGAAACTCGGCGAAAAGCATAAGCTACGATGAAATGCAGGGACTAAAAAAGCAGTTTCCTGATTTGATTGAAAATGTCGTTCCCAGTATGTCAGCACAGAATGCGATGGTTAAAAACGGGAACAGTAATATAACAACAACCGTTACGGGAACAAACTCCGAGTATATGAAAGTTAATGACCGTGAGATTGTTATAGGCCGTTTTATAAATGAACTGGACACGGAGAACAGACGGAAAAATGCCGTTATCGGAGCTTATATCGTGAATGAGCTTTACGGCGGAAGAAATCCGATTGGTGAAACGATTAAGGTTAATAACGAAATATTTACGGTCGTTGGTGTTCTTGAGGCTATTTCAGACGGTGAGGAAGGCTCAAAGGACGATATAGTTATCGTTCCGTATACGGCAGGCAGAACGCTTTTTAAAACTGACAGAATAAGATCTTACACAATCTGGGCATCAGCATCGGATAAGGTTGAAAGTGCAACAACGGCACTGAAAGGATTCTTGTTTCGACACTTCGGCAGCGAAGATGAATATATGGTTATAAGCGTTGCATCAATGATGGATGCAATATCCGAGGTTACAAATATGATGGCTCTCTTAACAGCAGGTATCGCAGGAATTTCTCTTGTTGTAGGCGGAATAGGAATTATGAATATTATGCTTGTTTCCGTAACAGAGAGAACAAGGGAAATCGGTATAAGAAAAGCGATAGGTGCGAAACGAGCCAGTATCCTGACTCAGTTCCTTATAGAATCCATTGTGGTCAGCTCTCTGGGCGGTATTATGGGTATTATAATAGGAACCATAGGCTCGGTGGCGCTGGGGAATGTTATGGGCGTCAATGCATTCCCGCAAATTTCGGTTATGCTTTTTGCATTTTTATTCTCGGCGGCAATCGGAACATTTTTCGGTTGGGCACCGGCAAATAAAGCGGCAAAGCTTAATCCGATTGACGCACTCCACGCAGATTAAGAAAGGAAGAAAATTATGCGAAAAATTATTTCTGTTTGTCTGATTTTATGTATGCTTTGTTCAATGACTGCTTTTGCAGGCAGATATGCAGATGTTCCGGACGGAGCGGCATACCAGACGGCAATAGAGAATTTAAGTAATTACGGAATTGTATCCGGCTATAACGGAAGCTTTAATCCGGGCGGAAGTATCACCCGTGCTGAAACTGCAAAAATTGCCGCAGTTGTGAGCGGTATTGATGATGAGGCGACGGCTAAAAAGGGTATAAAGAAATTCGGTGATGTTGAGATTGGTCATTGGAGCTGTGGCTATGTTAATGCTGTTGCGGATAAAGGGTATATCCTCGGTTACCCAAACGGCGACTTTATGCCAAACAATAATATAACCTATGCGGAAATGACAACTATTGTTTTAAGACTTTTAGGCTATAACTCATCCATTTTGGGCGATAACTGGCCATATGCCTATATGCTTAAAGCGAACGAACTTGGAATAACAGACGGAATTTATCTGGGTGATTTTGATACAATAAGCCGTGCTCAGGCGTGTCAGCTTATAGATAACGCACTTGATGAAAATATTTACGGCACCAGCGAAAAGCTTTTGTCAAAGGTGTCAGGTCTTAAATATTCAGACCCGATTGTTGTAACAACCACAGACCCGTATTTAAGCCTTAAAGCTCTTAATATAACAGAGAGTAATGTCGGCGGATATACGGTTATCCGTGACGGTAAGGCGTCATCTGTAAACCTGATTGAGCCGTATGATGTTGTATATAAATCGGAAAGCAACAAAACAATATATGTGTATTGCGACAAAATTTCAGGCGTATACCGCGAAGCATACCCGACAAAGGCGGATATAGAACAGGCGGAAATTTCAGGAAATGTGCTTAATATAGAAACACAGACCGCAAAGGATAAGCTTGGTGAGAAAAGCGGTTCATATAAGCTTAACTCAAGACTTACCGTTCTTATAGGTAAAGACGGCGGTATCGTCGATGTTGTTGATTTAGGTTCTGTTGGGAACAGTGAATATGGCGTTCTCCTCTCGATAAACAAAACCATAGAAGATGGTGTTTATGATAAGGGTGAGGGAAAAACTTATATAAATATCTTAAGCGGTGACGGACAAAGTATCGCTTATGAAACAAAGAAGGATTATAGTAACCTTATCGGAACAGTAGGGAAAATCAGCTTTGATAAAGACGGATATGCTCAGTTCTCAAGGGAAATAAACCGTTCAAAACTTGAGGGTAAAGTTGATAAAAATAAAAACAAGATAGGTGACTACTATCTTACATCAGATGCAACAATTATAGAACTTATCTATGAACCGGAAAGCCACACAGGAACAGCGGTTGCGAGTATTATAGATATTGAAGATATTGCAATAGACGAGATTTACAACGGAAATATTGTTTATGCACTTGAAACAGGCGAGTTTAAGGATATTTCTTTTGTTGTTTTAAAGGATGTAAGCAATAATGGTTATACTTACGGCGTTCTGACAGAAAGTAATGTTTCTTCAAGAGGAATGAGTGTTCAAGGCTCGTATAGAGTTATAACAAACGGAACCGAGAAGAGTTATAATTCGTCTTATGGCGTGAAGATTGAGGTGGGAATGCCTGTTGCAATGATTCTTGACGGTGGCTCTCTTAAAACTATTTCACCTCTTAAAAATGCCTCAAGAGGAAACCTGACGGCGATTGATGCACTGAGAGTTAAAGTGGGAAGTACCGTTGTTGAACTTTCAGACGATATCCAGATATACAGACACACAGCAGGTCAGGGATATACAAGTCTCTCTGTTAATCAGGCGAGAGAGTATATAGGCTATACTGCGGCAGTATATACTGATGCAAAAACCATTAAAGGTGGATTGGGCAGAGTTATAATTATCAACATTTAGTAAAAAATCTCTGTGGCGGATAGGTCACAGAGATTTTTTTATATTGACGCCAATGCTACGAAGCTTTTCGTCAAATAATTCATAGCCCCGTTCTATAAATTCAATGTTTTCCACCTCGGTTTTTCCCTTTGCAACAAGTCCTGCAAGAACGAGAGCGGCACCTGCACGAAGGTCGGTTGCTTTGACCTTTGCCCCCGTTAGCTTTGTCCCATCAATAATGGCAGTTCTGCCGTCAACTTTAATGTTTGCCCCCATTCGGTTAAGCTCAGGAATGTGGAGAAACCTGTTTTCAAACACCGTCTCAACAATAAGACTACGCCCTGAGGTTGTGCAGAGCAATGATGTGGCGATTGCCTGCATATCTGTGGGAAAACCAGGATAGGGCATAGTCATTATGTCAGTGTTAATCCCTTTGCATTTCCCTTTGATATGAATGAAATTCTCGCCCTCTGTAATATCAGTTCCCATTTCGCTGTACTTTGCAATAACAGGCCGAAGATGGTCGGGAATGATGTTTTTGATTATTAAATCAGAGTCACACATAATTCCGGCAGTAAGAAATGTACCTGCCTCAATTCGGTCGGGAATAATGGAATATGTTGTTGGTGAAAGGTCTTTAACGCCGATTATCTTTATTTTATCACTCCCCGCATTTTGAATAATTGCCCCCATTTGGTTGAGGAAATTTGCAAGGTCAATAATTTCAGGCTCTGTTGCACAGTTTTCAATAATTGTTTCTCCATCAGCCATACTCGCGGCGATAATAAGGTTTTCTGTTGCCCCAACGCTTGGAAAATCAAGGTAAATATTTGCTCCGTGAAGTTTAGCGCATTTTGCCTCAATGTAGCCGTGTCCCTGCTTGATTTTAGCTCCCATGGCTGAAAATCCTTTCAAATGTAAGTCGACAGGTCTTGTACCAATAGGACATCCGCCAGGCAAAGGAATACGGACTTTCCCGAAACGGGAAAGAATGGGAGCCATAATCAGAAATGAGGCACGAAGCTTGCTGACAGAATCATAAGGTGCCTTGTGGTCAGTTATCTCGGTCAAGGAAATCCCCAGTTCGTTTCCTGCCTCAAAGTCACATTTACCACCGATAGAGGAAATTATATCACACATATTTTCAATATCTTTCAAATGCGGAATGTTTTTTAGAGTTACTTTCCGGGGGCAAAGCAGAGCGGCGGAAATTATGGGAAGAGCGGCGTTTTTTGCTCCGCTGACTAAAACCTCCCCTTTTAAAAATTCCGCCTGAGAAACTGTATATTTTGCCATTTTTAAACTCCTTTTGTAGAATATGTAATACGGAGCAAACGCTCCGCATATTAAATAGTAATTTTGGAGAAAGGATAGTCATTGGTTGAGGAGAAAATGAAAGCTTTTCTGTAAAGAGTGTTGTAGGATGCGACCTTTAAAATAAGAAAATCGTTCATAAACAAAACTCCCTTCAAATATAGTTTGTTCCCTATTTAAAAGTTTATAATAACAAAAGTTTAACAATTTAAAATAAATTTTAATAAAAGGCTTGACAAAAGTGAAGAATTTGTGTATAATAGGAAAGTCGTATGGATCTTTAGCTCAGTTGGTTAGAGCAACCGGCTCATAACCGGTTGGTCCGGGGTTCGAGTCCCTGAAGATCCACCATAAATAAACCGTAAGGTTGATACAAAGAAAATCCCTTGTTATCAAGGGATTTTCTGCCTTATATTGACAGATTTTGCATAAGTCATATGGCTCGCACATTACACGATGAACATAAAATACTTGCAGAGCAAATGAAACAATATGACATTGAAGTTGCATATGATGGGTTAGAAATTGCAATCTAAATAAATATTTTGAAAGTATGGGTTTAAATATGATTATCAATAAAATGCAGAATTTACATACACATACAATATATTGCGACGGAGTTGATACTCCGCAGGAAATGATTAAAGAAGCTATAAATAAGGGATTTAGCGGAATTGGTTTTTCGGGCCATTCGTATATGTATTATGCTCCTGAACACTCAATGAGTCAGGAGGGGACTGAAGAATATAAAAAGGATGTTTTTGCACTAAAAGATGTATACAAAGACAAGATAGATGTGTTCTGTGGTCTTGAGGTTGATATGTATTCGGAAATTGATTTATCAGGATATGATTACTTAATCGGATCTGTACATTATCTTAAGTTGGGAAATGAAATAATCGGAATCGATAGATCTGAAGAGGTTGTCAGTTCAGTAATAAATAAATATTTTGATAATGACGGTATGAAATATGCTAAAGAATACTATAAGACATTAGCTATGCTTCCTGATTACGGTAATTTCGATTTTGTAGGACATTTTGATTTAATTACAAAACATAAAGATAATAGAATGTTTTTTGATGAATCGTCAAAAGAGTATCACGATATTGTAGTGGAAACTGCTGAGCATTTAGTAAAGAAAATCCCTTTTTATGAGGTTAATACAGGGGCGATGGCAAGAGGGTATAGAAAACACCCATATCCATCTCTGGCGTTGCTTAAAGAATTTAAAAGGTTGGGGTTTAGAACCGTTATTTCATCTGATTGTCATAACAAAAAAATGCTTGATTATGGTTTTGAAACTGCGATTGCGCTTTTGAAAGAGGCAGGGTTTAAAGAACATTATATTTTGACGAAAAATGGATTTGTTCCTGTTTCATTATAAGGAGGAGCTATAATATGTTGACGATTGTTATCTTAATTTTTTTGGTAATAGGAGCGATAGATTACCTTTTAGAAAATCGTTATGGCATAGGTGCAGAATTTGAAAAAGGGATTTCAATGTTAGGGACACTTATGATTTCTATGACGGGTATGCTCATATTAGCTCCAACTATCTCGCATTTTCTGGGGAATAGCATTGTTTGTATTTTACCCGAATTTATAGATCCTTCCATTATTTCTGCTTCTTTATTAGCGAATGATATGGGTGGTGCATCTCTGTCACAGGAATTATGCAGGAATGGTGATATTGGTGGATTTAATGCAATGATAGTTTCATCGATGATGGGTTGCACGGTATCGTTTACAATTCCGGTAGCACTTGGATTGGTGGATAAAACAAAATACAAAACGGTGATATACGGAATACTTTGCGGTATAATAACTATTCCAATAGGATGCTTTGTCGGAGGAATAGTTGCGGGAATACCTGCAACTGCATTGATAATAAATTTAATCCCATTGATAATGTTTTCCGTTATTTTATCTTTTGGACTATATAAGTTCCCTGATGTAAGTATGAAAATATTTTTAGTGTTGGGAAAATGTATAAAAGTTATTATAATTGTTGGGTTAGTATCAGGAATTATTGAATTTTTAACAGGGTATAAAATTATACCATATTCGGACACTTTGGAAAATGGAACAAGGATTATAGTTAATGCCGCATGTGTTATGGCAGGCAGTTTTCCGCTAATACATATTATTTCAAAAATTTTAAAGAAATTTTTAAAATACACAGGGGAAAAGATAGGTATTAATGAAACATCAGCGATGGGTATTATTTCTTCGCTTGCGACAAGTATACCTACATTTAAAATGATGAAGGATATGGATGATAAAGGGGCTCTGTTAAACTCTGCATTTGCAGTATCCGGAGCATTTGTATTTGCCGGGCATCTCGCCTTTACCCTTGCATTCGATCAACAGTATGTTGTTAGCGTTATAACAGGTAAACTTGTTGCAGCTATATTTGCGGTTGTTCTTGCAAATGCACTTTATAAAAAGTTGAAATAGATATTTAAATTGATATAAATGAGGGTATATGAAAGCACCTCGAAATAAACATAAAATTCAATATTATAATGAAAATGATAAAGACAGGTAAATTTAACGCCCTCAAAACGAGGACGACCTTGCAATACCTATGCTTTTAGGCTATATATAAGCTAAGGGATGAAATACCGAAATACGGATTTCATCCCTTGAAAATCACTTAAATTATATTATCATTTTGGAGTTTACACAAAATAGGGGAAATACCCTATTTTTTTGTTTCTGCTAAATCAATGATACATTAAAACAAATACAATTATTCTGCAGACTCAAGGTCTATTATATACTTCCTTTGTCCAGTTTATAGGTTTTATTGTTGTAATCTACAGTAATCACACTTTTGTCAGAATACTCAATCTCGAACACACCAGGTGAAATTTCCTTGTGTTTTTCCATAAACTCGTATTGCAAATAACTCAATTCATCATAAGCATCAGCAGTCTCTTTTAATTTTATTGCGCTGAACTCGATTTCTTCATCAGTATTGCAATGAAAGTCGCCTTTGCCAATCCAGTCACTTGTATCGGTGACAAATTTCGCATAATAATACATTTGCGGTTTTCCGCCATATTCTATAACCTTAAGCATATCATCGGCACTATCGCTTATAGCGTAATTAACACATCTTGCATAAGGGTTGTATGGGATGATTCCATGATATACAAGCTGTGAAAAAGGTATTGTCTTATCACAAAGTATATGTTTTGCACTCATATCTGAATAATCAGCAAAGGAAGAATACAAAGTATAGTCAACATTTTTTGCATAATAGTCATAAGAACATTCACAACCGGCAGAGCCAAACATCTCTCGTGCAGCCCCATAAAGCTTTGCGAAATATTCACCTGCCTCTTTTTTGTTTACAGGATGGTCTGGATGATGACATTCTCTTGGAATTGTTGCAGTAACCACATCCATATAATGCATTCCGCGAAAACCGAGTGCGGCAACCTCAGGGAGCGTTTCCATTGAAATTTCGTAAGCTCTCTTAGGACAAAGGTTATATGATCTGCCTCCGCCCCAGCGTACATCGTCTACACTTTTTTGGCCATCTTTTGTGAGGGCAATGTCATTTTCAGAGAAATTATTGGCTATTGAAAACGAGAGAACACTATTTGTGTGACAAGTCATAGCATAACCAAGTTCGTTTGCTCTTTTTATAACTTTTTTAAGTCCTGCTTCTCCGCCGATGCTTTCTTCAACAGGTAAAATCTGTGGCCATCTGCCGTCATGACCCTTCATATTCCAGCCAACAAGACAAATTTCAGCTTTATTTACTCCTGCCTTCTTATAAGCTTCCATAACTCTGATGACATCATCAAATGTGCATGCAACATGAACATCGGGTTCATTTTCGGGAGTTTGTTCTGCAATCGTACACGGAACAGGCTTCCACGCCATACGAATTCTGACATTTGTAGACTCTACTGAATATTTAAGTTCTGGGGTCAAACGGTCTTTAACAGTTGTAAACCCATGTTCTAATTGATAGTTTCTGTATAATTTAGCTATATCACAATAGTCGCTGTTCTCGTCGTCAATGGTATGCATCTCAATTTTTATGTTCTCGTAAGGCACTTGCCCATCAATTTCAAATCGTACTTTTGATAAATAACGGTTGTTTTCAATTTTTATAATTTGTGCCACATCTGTTGCCATTCCTGTTACTATTGCAACTTGGCATACTCCATTGTGTTTAAGTCCAAAAACCGGCATAAATATATCTCTGAGAAGGATTTCGCAATCTTCTCTTTCTTTGAAAAGACAAATACCGTAATCGTGATTTTCGCATCTTCCCCAGCCGGCAGAAACGATATAGAATCCGTCATCGCCGGAAGGGATTGTATCTTCGTGTAAATCAAATTCAACATACTCAACTTTAGTGTAGTCAATATCCTTAACAAGTTCATATTCAGATACATTTCCCAATGGAATCTTTCCTTCGACAGTTTCAGTTTTTCCGTCTTTGTATTTTATAAAAAAATTTTTCATAAGGTCCACCATCCATTCATTTTTTTCTTGATTTTATCAAACTTTAATGATATAATCAATAATGAAAACAAACACGAATTTTGTAAAAACAAATATTTATGGAGCATTATCATGGAATTAAATAACATCAATCCTCACATCAGATTTGCAAGAAATATAAAAAATGCTCTTCGCCCGGAATATTTAAGAGCAGTTGACTATCATTTTTATTATATGTTATCTAAAGATTGTATTTTGCATATTGATAAGTCTTCATATACCCTTACCCCCGGAACTATTGTAATAATTCCACCTGGTGTGAAATATTATTTTGAAATAAATTCCGTTGTTGAGGTTATAAGTATAAACTATGATTATACGCAAAATCATTCACATATAATTACGGAAATTGAACCTGTTGAAGCAAATAGCTTTCATTTTCACGATGTTATAGAAAAGAGTATTTTTGAATCACATCAGTTTCTCAATAATCCTATTGTTATCGATAATATGAGTTATTTGCTTGATGACATTAATAAAATTTTAGCTGAATTTTCATATAAAAAACAACTTTATATTGAGGTTTCGTCTGCTATATTCAAAAACATTATATACGAAATTGTACGGCATATCACTTTTGAAAGCAAAGGTTCAGAGAGCATAAATGTTATCTTGGATTATATTCATAATCATTATTACGATGATATAGATAATAATATCCTATCTTCTGTTGTAGGCTACCATCCTTATCATCTTAACAGACTTATGAAAACTTATACAGGGACAACCCTTCGTCAATATTTAATAAATTATCGTATAGAGACGGCGAAACGGTATATACGGGAAACAAATATTCAGATAGCTAAAATTTCAGAATTATGCGGATATAGTAATTTTAGTAATTTTTCAACAGAATTTAAAAGAAAAACAGGATTAACCCCAAGCGTTTATAGAAAGGAAACTCAACGCTTGTTTTAGAATATATACGGATTTAAAGTATGTTTTTTTGGTAAAATATATGTCAAGAATAAAAGTTTTAGATTCTTGACATATATTTTGCTGTATGTTACAATAAAGAAAAAGGAAAGAAAGGGTATTAAAAAATGAAAAAGTTGTTATCGTTAATGTTATCAATCGCAATTCTTGTGATTTCAATTCCTTACACTTTTGCATCAGAAAGTGTTGAGGAGGGCAATAGCATTAGTCAAATCAAAAACATAATTTATCTTATTCCTGACGGAGGTGGCTATGCTCTTTACGATTTTGCCAATATGGTAAAGGTTGCAGGCGGATTTAATGCAGAAAAATTCCCGAATAAAACCTATACTGATACAAATCCGATGAGCATGAGAACACAACTTGCGGGAAGTATGATAACTTCACCTGTTACAGGAGGGGTTACTGACTCTGCGGCGGCAGGAACAGCTATGGCGACAGGATATAAAACCATAAATGGTTTTGTTGGCATTGATAAAGACGGAGTCCCAAAGGCAAATCTTGTTGAGGCTGCTGAATCTGTGGGCAAGGCAACCGGAATTATTTCAACTTATCATTGGGCACACGCCACACCAGCAGCATTTACAGCTCACGCAACGGACAGAAATGATCTTTATAACATTTATCAACAGGTAGAAAATAGAGGTCTTGAGGTTGTTCTTGGTGTAGGTTATGGACAGGTTTCTAAATATGCCACAATACAAAACGCCATAGACAACGGATATACCGTTGTTGAAACCAAAGAGGATTTATTAAATGTTGAACCCGGCGACAAAATCTGGGGAAACATTGGTGAAAAGGGTTTTCCGTATGATGTTTTTTTAGAGGAACAACAGGCTAACCTGGCAGAAATGACCCAAGGGGCAATTACAGCTCTTTCAGGAGATTCTGACGGCTTCTTCCTTATGGTTGAGGGTGGCATGGTTGACACAGGCGGACACGCTAACAATCCTGCTACAACAACAAGCGAATACCTCGCTTTTGATGCGGCATTCAAGGTTGCATTAGACTTTGCAAAAGACCGTACGGACACGGTTGTAATCTGTGCTCCTGACCACGATACAGGCGGAATGATTATACCTGAAAATCCTGAAGATGTTGAAACTGCAATTAATGCGGTAGCTATGGGGGCTAATACAGATAAAATTTCCTGGACAACGGGAAGCCATACAAATCAGAATGTTGGTGTCTGGGTTTATGTTCCTGAGGGCGTTTCTTTGATTGATGGGTTAAATCCTGTTTTGGGCGACACTCAAAGCACCCGTGAAAATTACATAATTGACAATACGGAGATTGCACCATGGTGTGCTGATTTTATGGGTGTTGATCTTGATGCTTTATCGGAAGATCTTTTCGTGAATGTATCCACCATAGGAAGATATAACTCACTGGAGAGAAAATTTACCTTCAACAACGGTGATAAATATGTATACAGCAATCAGGATAAATACTATAAAGACGGCGTGGAAATTTCCACAAACGGCAAAACCGCAATGTGCATCAATAATAAATTCTATGTTCCTGCCGAAATAATTGATGAAGAGGACTGGAATTATGTTACGGAATGGGACCCGGGCGACGGAATAACGGGCAAAGGCACCAAATCTAATCCGTTTATACTTGATGATGCCTTTGATTTTATGGAATTTACAGCTAATATGCTTGCAGGAGAGACTTATAGCGGTAAATATATCCGTCAGACAAAGGATATTGATTTAACACCATTTCCCGAATACCAAGGTATCGGTGATGGTGCGACTTTTGCAGGCACATACGACGGATACGGAAAGAAGATAATAGTTGATATAACATCAAATAACAATGTTTCTATTTTCCCTAAGGTAACCGGTGTTCTTATGAATGTTGGAACTGAAGGAACAATTACATCTAATAAAAGTGGCGGTTATGCAGCAGGCGTAGCATATTATGTAGGCGAAGATGGGAAAATAGTAAACTCTTATTCAAATGCAACTATTAAAGCAACCAATGCCGGCGGTATTACAACATATAACTACGGATTAGTCGGAAACTGTTCGTTCTGCGGAACAGTAATAGGCACCAATATAGTTCCAATCGGTAGGCCTAATGAGGATGAGAAACCATATGAATTTTGGAAATGTTATTATATCAATAATGGAAGCAAGGGCAATTTGCAATATAAACATGATGAAATTATTGAAGGAAAAATAGAACAGGCAAAAACTCAATTAGCGGGAATATTAAACAAAAACCGTTCGGAAGTTGCAACTAAGGTTGGTTATAGCACAGGTATGATATCTTATTGGACAAATGATTACGGTTTTCCACAACACTGTATTCCAAGTCCGATTGTTGAAGGGGTGACCATAACTCCGGAGAGTGCAGTTGTGGATAAGGGCGACGGCATTTTGCTTTCAGCAAAGGTAACAGGTCAGCATAATCCATCGCAAGAGGTTACCTGGTCAATAGAGGGTGAAGTTTCGGAAGGAACAACCATCGCATCTGACGGTTTCCTCTTAATCGATAAAAACGAAACTGCAACTTCATTTGGTGTTATGGCAAAGTCTAACCAGGACGGCGGCAAGGCTGCTACTATAACAATAACTGTCGGTGAGAACACACTTTCAGAACCCGATGGAACTCGTGCCAGACCATACTTAATCGAAACAGCGGAAGACTTTAAAGAGCTTACCGACGGAATGATTGCAGAAAATGATTATGCGGATGTTTATTTCAGACAGACTAAAAATATAGATTTGTCAGGTCTTGAAGGATATAAAGGCGTTGGCAGCAATCAAACCTTTGCAGGATTTTATGATGGTGCAGGACATACTATAAATATTGATATTGAATCAAATGCTGATGAATGTTTATTCCCATATACAACAGGAACTATAATAAATCTCGGTGTAACGGGAAGTGTTAAGAATGCATCCAACGCAGGGGCTATATGCAGATCGTTAAGAGTAGGCGGAAAGCTTGTCAACTGTTGGTCAAACGCCTATGTGGAAGGCAAGAATCCGGGAAGTCTTGTTTCAAGTAACTACGGAACAATCGCTTCCTGCTTCTTCTTCGGAACACTCAATGCAACTTCGGGCGAAGCCTTTGATATTGCAAGAGCGATTGACGGCTCTGTAAACCTTAATAACTTCTATGTTGGAAACGAATATGTTCAAAGTACGGCAAACAGCAAGGTAACAAATGCTCAGCTTAAGAACGATGTTACAAACTGGCTTAATTTAGGACTTTCCGATACAGCGAAAACCACGGGATTGCCAATAAGTGCTTTTTCAACCTGGTATTATGCAGATGGTATTTTAAGCTTCAGCGAGGACAACACAATGAGGGTAGATCTTGATTCCCTTACAGTATCCCTTGACGGTAACACAAGCATAGGAACTGTTTATGCGGTAATGTACGGGGCTGACGGAACGATGAGTGAGATTAAGCAATATCCTGCATCGGAGACGGTTGAGGTTGAATTTACCGATGATGCGGAAGGCTCATATGTAAAGATAATGTGGTGGCATGGAAATATGTATCCAATGTGTGCAGCCGAAACAATTTCTTTATAATAATATTAAATCAGTAATAAAAGGGGACGGCTTAGATTAAGATATCTAAGCCGTCCCCTCTATCTTTTTTCAGCTAAATTGTAAATACAATGAATCTAATTTGTCATAGGTTTGTCATAGCGGTTTTGATAATATAAATAGAAAATAATCATCTGATAGAATTAAAGGGTAAATAGAGTTATCAAGGAGGGCATTGAATGAAAAAAATTAGTATTATTGCAGTATTTCTGCTTTTGAGTATGACTTTAAATTGTTTGGCGTCGGGGGTATATTATCTGCCGGATGTAACAGGGGAGATGTCTTTGTCTGACTATTGGACAGATGAAACGGACATTCTTATGTCGTATGACGAAATAGAAAAACTTAATGGCGAAACAATTTCTACAAAAGGCACAAATATGTATGACCTTAAAAATCAGCCTGAGGTTATTGACGGGGTTGCACTGAATGAAGCAATTTTAAAATCAAGTCAGGCGGATGCTACATATTATCTTGGTTGGACATACCTTGAAAGCACGGAAAAAGCCACTCAGGAAGATTACAGCAGAATGATTGAGAATACTCAAAATCCTGATGCAAACCGAGAGCAGAAAGTTCTCTATGGTATTGCAACTAAAAGAACAGAACTTCGCACATTTCCTTCGGGTATTGCAATATGGGATGACCCTGCTGATTCCGACCTTGATTATCAGTATCTTTCGAGCGTCAGAGTAAATGAACCGGTCGTAATCACATCAAAATCAAAAGACGGAAAATACTATCTTGCAAAAAGTATATGCTGTTCAGGCTGGATTCCGGCGGAATGCGTTGCAATTTGCAAAGACAAGGCGGAGTGGATTTCGGCTTGGGATATAGAGGAAGAGGATGCTCTTATCGTATGGGGGAATAAAGTATTTACGGAAACATCCATAACAGGCGCAAAAACATCAGAGCTTATGCTGACAATGGGAACAGTTTTGGAACTTGCAAAGGATATTAACTTAAATGAACTTATAGATAACCGTTCGGCATACAATAACTTTGTTGTCTGGATTCCTGTAAGAAACGATGATGGAACATATTCCAAAAAGCTGACGCTGATTTCAGAATATGAAAAAGTGCAAGCTGGATTTTTGCCTCTTACAAAAGCAAATATTTCAAAGGTTGCGTTATCTGCTCTCGGCAACACTTATGGCTGGGGCGGAAGCCTTTATTCTGATGATTGTTCGGGATATATGAGGAATGTCTATAAATGCTTTGGCTTAGAGCTTGCAAGAAACACCACATGGCAATCAGCGATGCCTATGGCAAAAATAGATATGCAGTATATGCCAAAGGAAGAAAAAATTAAATTTTTTAATTCACTGCCTTTTGGGACAATTCTCTATTTCAATGGTCATGAAATGATGTACCTCGGCAATCAAAACGGAAAATATTATGTTATCAGTGCAGTTGGTTCAATGATGAATCCTGAAAATCCAACGGTTCGTCAGCGTATCCGTTCCACAGTTGTAAATACGCTTGATGTAAGAAGAGCCAATGGAAATACTTGGTTTGACGAAGTTAACATGGCTCTTGTTCCATACTTTACTTACAAGGAAAACACTTTCCCAAAATACGAATGGTATCACGACGGCGTAGCGTTTTGTCTTAAAAATAAAATTATGCAGGGTGATGAAAACAAGTTTTTTAACCCAACTAAAAACATAACATGGGCAGAACTTTTGCAGATACTTTATAATATGGAGGAAACAAAGGCTGATATAGCGACAGAAGAAGGTTCTGCCTGGTATACTGAGGCGGTTAAATGGGCAGAAAATAACAAGCTGATTTATGAAAATGATAAAGATTATAATCCTGAGTCATCGCTTACCCGTCAGCAACTTGCATCTGTTTTGTATCTGTATGCAAAATTTAAGGGATATGATGTAAGCATAGGTGAGGAAACAAATATACTCTCATATGATGATGCCTTTGATATATCAGAATATGCCATTCCTGCTATGCAGTATGTTGTCGGGGCAGGAATCATATCTGGAAAATCAATAAGCACACTAAATCCCAAAGATAACACAACAAGAGCGGAAATTGCTGTGATACTGAAAAGAGTTATTGCTGATATGAACAATTTATGATAAAATATACATAGAAAATGTTTTCGGAGAATAAATGTTATGAAATCGATTAAAGAAAATTTGAAGAATAAAATATTTATTGGTATATGTATATCTTTACTTATGGTTGTTCTTTGTCTCTTTGTATATACGGGAAGAGATTATGGAAATCAGGCGATGAATGCACTGTATCTTTCAGCGGAGTTTAAAGGCGAATATAAGGTTGCAGACGGCGAGTGGCAACCATATGTCAAAGGCGAGCATATTCCTGCTGATAAAGGAGTTGTTACATTAAAGGGGAATTTCCAGTTATTTGTTCCAACCTCTGGAGAAATTGTTGGAAATGCAACTGAGGGAACTGTGCTTGCGTTTTACTTTAACCATATCAACGGCGAGATTTCGGAGGGAGGAGAAGAATTCCGACCCTTTGATGCAGAACTTGATAGTGCCGGTGAGGATATGTGCGGTGAAATGTATATCGGCTACGAGTGTAAAGGCGAAGATGAGGTTATAATTAAACTGAAAAATCCACACCAGTTCGGAAATCCTGATGCTGTTGACGATTTCCTGAACAACCTGAATACCTACGGTGGAACAGCGTTTGAAAGAGATATGCTAAACCGTGGGAATGCATATAGAGTTTGGGGGATTGTCCTGATTCTGTTTGCGTTTATGCTTTTGGGTACGGCGATTTTTTCTATGCTTATTCATATTAAAGGCAGTGGGAATCTGTGGCTTGTCGGGTTTGGAATTTTCTCCGCAGGCGTATACTTCATATTTAAAGCTCACGGAGTTATATTCTTTAGTGAAATAATTAAATTTAATACGAGAATGCTTGTTGGCTCTATGATGCTGTATATGTTGATGCTGACTTCTGTTATAGCTTTCTGGCTTAAAGGCAGAGTGAAAAAAGTTGGCATATGTCTGTCTGTTTTTGATTTACTTTCAACTTCTGCATTTATGCTGGCACCATCATTTTCCAATATCAGATTTTATGATACATTGCCCGTATGGTCAGCCGTCCAGGGCTTAATATGCTTTGCGATGATAATTCTTCTTGGTTATCATATTTGCGTGGGCAGTAAAAATGAAAAAATACTTAGTGCTTTCGCTGTACTTCCGATGATAGCGTTTATAATTGATGTTTTGGGAACGGGACTTGGTTTGTGGCAAGGCGGGATTGTCTCGGAAAATGTATTTATACTTATCTTTGTCGCATCGCTTATCTTACTTTTAAAGGTCGTTCCGCAAAATTTAAATGCTGGAATAAGAGCAAGGGAGCTTGAAACAGAAAAAAAGATTTTAAGTGCAGAACTTGCGGAAAGCCGTATAGCAACGCTGATAAGTCAGATTCAGCCTCATTTTATTTATAACACATTGGGAACTATTGAACAGCTTTGTGCAACAGAACCCGAAGCCGCTTCAAAACTTGTCCGTAATTTCAGCTTGTATTTAAGAGGAAACTTCAGCGAGCTTGATAATGTAAAGCCTATAAGATTTTCTCAGGAAATGAACCATGTTAAGCACTATACAGATATAGAACAGGTTCGCTTTCCTGATATGACAATTCAATATGACCTCCGCTCTGTTGAGTTTTTACTGCCCGCACTTTCCGTTCAGCCTCTTGTCGAAAATGCCATAAAGCATGGGCTTATGGGTCTTGAAGAGGGTGGGATAGTAACCATATCAGCTTATGAAACGGATAGTCATTATGTGGTAGAGGTAACAGATGACGGTGTAGGCTTTGATATGAATGCAGGATATGATGAAAAAAAGCATGTGGGCATAAAAAACATACGCGGTCGAATAGAAGCTATGTGTAATGGAACACTGATAATAGAAAGTGAAATAGGAAAGGGCACAAAAGCGACCATAAAAATTCCAAAGGAGACGACTGAAAATGATAGCAGTAACAGTTGATGATGAAAGACCTATGCTGAAAGCTCTGACGGATATTGTCATAGCTTCGCCTGATATTGAAGCGGTATATGATTTTTCTGTTTGCAGTGCTGCTCTTGAATGGATTTCACAAAATAGTGTGGATGTGGCGTTTCTTGATATAAATATGCGTGGTATGGGCGGACTTGCATTGGCGGAAAAGATTACTGAAATTCACCCTGATTGCAAGATTGTATTCTGCACGGGATACGAAGAATATGCCCTGAATGCCATACAACTTCGATGCAGCGGATACCTTATGAAACCGATAACACATGAGGCTGTTCAGAAAGAAATTGACCATATAAAGAGCAAGAATCCTGAAATTGCCCTTCTTGATGTTAACTGCTTTGGGAGCTTTGAAGTTTTGAAAAACGGAGAGGCACTTACCTTTAAACGAACAAAGGCAAAGGAACTTTTTGCCGTGCTTGTTGACAGGAACGGGGCAGGAATGACAGGAAAACAAATATGCGCTCTTATGTGGCCTGAAAACACCGATGATGTTAAAAATATGGATTATTTAAGACATCTTGTTGGGGACCTGAAAAAAGCACTTGCAAATGTAGGGGCGGAAAAAGTTTTTTGTCAGGACGGATATAATTACAGAGTTGATACCACAAGAATCAACTGTGATTATCATAAGTTTTTGAAAACGGGTAAACCGCAGTTTCACGGCGAGTATATGTCGCAGTATTCCTGGGCAGAAGATACCCTTTCTCTGCTTCTTGAAAGAGGTTAATAAATCTATTTACGGTCGGATGATTCTGACCGTATTTTTGTGTTCAGATTTTAATTTGTCATAGGTTTGTCATAGCGAATTTGGTATTATGTATGTGTTAAATTTTCTAAAAAGGAGAATTTTTATGACTATCAATGTAGAAAGAGATTTTGAACTGGTCACTCTTGAAATTAAAGGGAGACTTGATACCATGACTGCACCAAAGCTGGAAGCAGTAATAAACAAACTTTCAGAAGATACAAAAGAGCTTGTTTTTGATATAGCAGAGCTCAACTATATATCCTCTGCAGGTATCAGGGTTCTGCTGGGTGCATACAAGAAAATAAATTTAAACCAGGGAATAATGAGAATTGAAAAGGCGAACGATACCGTTTATGATGTTTTTGAGATGACAGGTCTTTCGCAGATGATTGAGAGGTAGGAAATGATAGGATTTAGAAAAATTATTTTATTTATTCTGTCGCTGGTAATTATATTTGCTTTTTCGTCATGCCAGAAGAATGATGCGCGGAAAACCGTTGATTACTCGGAATATCCGTTTACAGACATTTCATGGACAAGAAAGGCGGAACACGATATTGAAACTATAAGATTTAATTCAGACGGCTCATTTGCTTATTCGTGTGGCTGTGGGAATCCTGTAAATGATTCGGATTTAAACGAAGGGTATACCTATGATGATGAAACGAAAACCATAACGATAGATTATATTGAAACCACAGACGAAACTGTTTCAAAAATCAAAATAGAAATGTGTGATAAGGAGAGGTTAAAGCTTAATTTTGACGGAGAAATAAGGGGATTTGTTGTAAGTTTGTAATAGTGATTTTCACACAATAACTCAAAGGAAAGATGCATAATGAAAACACGATCAATACAATTTAAGTTTTTAATGACGATTATATCTGCAATTCTGGCTATTACTGTATTTATAGGCGGTTTAAGTATATACGAGGTTGATAATTTTGTTCAGCAGGAAACAAAAAATTTCATAGATGTCACTTGTGAAAAAGAGGTTTCGCAAATCAATGATAATTTCGGGGATATGGAAAAGTCTGTGCATATTATGGAAAGCTATGTGTATGGCCTTATTAAAAATGGTGCAGACATAGAAAATCCTGAAACACAAGTTGAAATTATGAATCTGTCTAATGATATGTTTGTTGATGTAGCAGAACATACGGATGGTGCGATTGCGTATTATTTTAGATTTTCTCCTGAAATTTCGAACAGTACCTGCGGTTTCTTTTATAGTAAGGTGAATGGCGAGGGCGACTTCGTTCTTTTTGAAACCACGGATTTATTGCAATACGATAAAGATGATACTGGACATGTGGGGTGGTACTGGCAACCTTATGAAGCAGGAAAACCTATCTGGTTAACACCGTATTATAACCAGAACAACAGAACACTTATGATTTCCTATGTGGTTCCATTATACTATAATAATGAGTTTATAGGTATTGTGGGTATGGATTTTGATTATACGGTTTTGATTGACAGAGTTCATAAGATAAAAATTTACGAAAATGGCTTTGCTCATCTTGAGTTTGACGGAGCGGATATATATAATTCAGAGCATGCCGAGGATGTGAAGCTTCACGAGAATCCAGAAAAATATCTGAGCGTGTCAAATGAATTAAAAAACGGAATGACGCTGATTATTTCTGCAAGCTATGACGATATAAGGCGGATACGGTATGATATAGCTTTTAAGATACTGTTTGTTGTGCTTTTACTGGCTTTGCTTTTTTCACTGATAGTAATTTTTATTGTCAGAAAAATTGTGCATCCATTAAAAATTTTGACAGATGCGTCAGTGAAACTATCAAACGGAGATTACGATTTTGAGATAATACATAGTAACACCCATGAAATAAAACTGCTGAGTACCGCGTTTGAAAATATGACACAGCACCTTAAAGAACACGAAAGACTTCAACATCTTTTAGCTTATCGTGATTCGTTGACGGGACTCAGGAACACTAATTCATATAAAGCGTGGGCAGACGATTTTGAAAAAGAATTTGCGAACAAAAATTTGGATTTTGGTGTTATGGTGCTTGATATTAACTACCTGAAAGAAACAAATGACGAATATGGTCATGATGTGGGAAATAAGTTAATTGTTGCTGCGGGGCAGTTTGTGTCAGGGATTTTCAAAAGAAGTCCTGTTTTCAGAATTGGCGGAGATGAATTTTTGGTTATTCTGCAAAACAGAGACCTTGAAGATTTAGAAGACCTCCTCGAAAAATTTGATGCTGAATGCATAAATGAGTCGTTACAGGCAGACGGAGAAAAGATTCCTATAAGCATTGCAAAAGGCTTTGCAAGATTTGATTCAAGCAGGGATTTAAGCTTTGCGGATGTGTTTAACAGAGCAGACGATGCTATGTATGAGAATAAACGGGAAATTAAGGGGTTGAGATAAAGAGTGGGAAGTAAACAAAGAAAATTTGCCGATGACGGTTGGGCATTATGGATAGATGGCGATGACAGGAGCACAATCTATCTTAATGAGTGGATAAGCCCAAAAGGCAGAAACTATGTTGATATAAGCGTGCGTGTGTATGGTGCAAGGGGAACTAAAACGGTAAACTTTTTCATCCCGTTTGAGGTTGAGAGAAACGAAATCACTGATTTGTCATATATGCTGGCAAACGAGTCTGCCCTCAGAGCGCTGTTTAACACCAATGGCAGAGTTAATTCAGAAAAAACTAAGTATACCTCTGAACTGCGTTATGATAACAGAACAGTGAGCCTTGTAAATCTGACAGATGATTTCACGGCAGTAAAATCAGTTTCATACGGAACTGTTATTACAGTGGATTTTGAATTTATTAAGGAGTGCATAACATCTGACGAAGCGTATCTGATATTCAGAATACCGCATAAGACATTAGACAAGATTTTTGCTCCGTCAATAGATGTTAAAGGATTGTTTGATAAAATCAACTCGTTGATTCAAAGCCCAACCGTTTCCGAAAAATATGGGTATTCCATCAGAATTAACGAAGCAAGGCTACTTCCGCCTGAAATAAACGAAATTGAAGTTTTGCACGAACAAAGGATAAGAAAAGCTTTGGTGACTATTTCTCTTGGCGATGAATACGAGATGAATGAATCTGCCTGCTATCGCATAAGACGACTTGAGGCAGAACTTAATCGTAACTATGCCCCGGAAGGCTATGATTGCAATAATGCAATTACATATCAATGGGTAGAAGAAAGAGATGCCAACCTGAAGGCACATTATAATTTCTATTTTACTATGGAACATAACAGTATAAGTAAACTGAGTATGCTTATGTATTTGCTTATCCTTTTTTGCTGCGGTGCATTAGGAAGCGCGATATATGACTTAATTAAATATATGTTTGGTTTGTTGTAAGGAGGAGATAATATGAACTTGAAATGCAGATTAATTATAGAAGATTACAGAAAACAAAGAGACGGATTTATAAAACTTGGTGATACAGTACACTCGATGCTTTCGGATATGGTGAAAGACTTAGGACTTACAGTTCTTGCAGTTGAGCATCGTGTCAAAGAGGAGAAAAGCCTTGCTGGAAAGCTTGAAAGAAAAGGCGATAGCTATAACACACTTGAAGATATTACAGATATTCTTGGTTGCCGTGTTGTGTGTTTCCTATCTGATGAAATTGATAAAATCGGGAAAAAAGTTGAAGAATGCTTTGTTGTTGACTGGGAACAATCCTCAGATAAAAGAGCTCTTATAAAGGAAGATACTTTTGGGTATTTATCCCTTCATTACATTTGTTCCTTGCCTTTTGGGGATAAGTGGCCCGATGAAATATGCGGTAAGAAATTTGAAATTCAGATAAGAACTATTCTGCAACACGCCTGGTCAGCGATACATCACGATATCGGATACAAGAGTGATTTTGGTGTTCCGAGAGAAATCAGACGACAGTTTGCAAGACTTGCTGGGCTTTTGGAACTTGCTGATGATGAGTTTGTGCGTGCCCGTGATAATATGGAGGAATACACAGAGGATATCAGACAACGCATTATAACAGACGATGCAGATGATGTAACAATCAATATGATTTCTTTGAATGAATATGTGTTACACAATCAAAGAATGCAGAGTATTATTCACGAAATTGCAAATATTGCAGGGGCGGAAATCAGCGAGATTGACCCTGAAAGTTACATACCTCAGCTTGCGTTCCTTGGAATAACAAAGCTTGGCGATATTGAGGTAATGATAAAAGAAAATTATGCTCTTGCAATGACACTTGCAAAAAAAGCATTATCTGCAGCAGACCTTGACATTGTTTCATCAAGTGTTGCACTTCGTTTCTTGTGCCGTGCAGAGCTTTTAAATAAAAACTATGGTTTCGAAAAAATTGTAGAATTTTTAAAAATTTCTTTGGGTACAAAGGAAAAAGCTGAAAGACAGGCGAAACACTTGCTTAAGCAAAGGGAGGACTGCTGATGGCAAATGCTGAAAACTTAAAGCTTGCCCTTGAGTTTGCAAAAGAAAAGCATAAGGGGCAAAAGCGTATCGGCGGTGATGATTACATAACCCATCCCATAGCGGTGTGTGAAATTGTAAAGAGTCAAGGCTTTGACGAAAACTATCAGATAGCGGCACTTTTTCATGATTTACTTGAAGACACTGATGCGACAGAGGAAGAAATTCTAAGATATGGAAATTCCCAAATCCTTGAGGCAGTAAAACTGCTGACCAAAGAAAAAGGCTACGAAATGTCAGCATATATCGGGGCTATAAAGCGAAATCCGATTGCTTTTGCGGTAAAAGCGGCAGACCGACTGCACAACTTACAGTGTGCAATTATTACAGATGAGGAATTTAAACGGAAGTATATATTAGAGACCGTTGACTGGTATATGGATTTTTCCCCTGAAATCCGAAAGGCTGTAAAGAGGCTTGCGGAGAGCCTTAAAACTCCAATGGCGGAATTGTCATTCCTATACGAGCCAATAGAAACATGGAAACAGTAAAATTATTTAAAAGGAGATTATCGAAATGACTATTGAAAAGAAAATTAACCAGGATGCAGTAATGCTCATTGTATCAGGAAGACTTGATACACAAACAGCACCACAACTTGAAAACGAACTTGATGAAGTTCTTGCTGATACTAAAGAATTGATATTTGATATGACAAACCTTGAATATGTTTCATCTGCAGGACTCAGAGTGATTCTGAAAGCTCAGAAAGTAATGAACACACAGGGCAGTATGAAGCTTACAGGTGTTAATGACAGTATTATGGAAGTGTTTGATATTACAGGCTTTTTAGATATTCTCACAATCGAATAAGAGTGAAGATAAAACTTTATAAGGAGATGAAAATATGGCACCACATTTAATAATGTCAGCATCATATAATGCACTTCTTGCAATTCTTCTCTATATACTTGACAAAAAGACAGTGTTTTCTAAGATTCCGCATAAAACCAAGCAATTTATTATAGGTGTCCTTTTTGGTCTTATGGCGATTTTTGCAACAACTGCCTTTGGTGGCTTTGATATAGGCGGCGGAACCATAATGAATGTCAGAGATGCCGCCCCTCTTTGTGCAGGTCTTATTTTTGGCGCTCCTGCTGGGATTATAGCAGGACTTATAGGCGGTGTTTATCGCTTTGTAGCAGTATATTTCAATCTTGCAGGAACATATACTCAGGTTGCTTGCTCTGTATCAACAATCCTTGCAGGATTTGTCGCGGCAATCTTAAGAAAGTTTATGTTTGACGATAAAAAACCAACCTGGCTTTATGGATTAGGCATTGGTATGGTGACAGAGGTTCTCCATATGCTGATGATATTCTTTACAAATATGAACGATGCAGTAAGTGCCTTTGAGTTTGTAAAGATTTGCACATTACCTATGGTAATCGGCAATGGCTTGGCTGTTGGAATTGCGGTTTTCATAGTATCTTTAATCAGCAGAGAAAAGTTTAGTTTCAAAAAAGAGCAAAAGCAGATTTCACAGACATTTCAAAGCTGGTTGCTTATCTGTATTGTAATTGCATTTATTGCCACAAGTTCATTTTCTTCTGTGTTGCAGACGGGTATGAGCGAGGTGCAGACTAACAAAACTATCAAGCAGAGCCTTTCGGATGTTTATCAGGATATTCTGGACGAGTCAAATGACAACCTGCTCAAAAAGACTGAAAGTATAAATGCGGAGTATAAGAGCGGAGCAAACCTTACATCTCTTGCCGAAAAATATAATGTTATCGAAGTGAATATTATTGATGAAACAGGCTTTATTGTAGAATCAAATAAAGAAGAGTATGTTGGGTATGATATGACAAGCGGAGAACAGTCAAATGAATTTATAACTGCACTCCTTAAAAACAAAGGTTCCAGGTATATACAGGATTACAGACCTACCTCTTATGATGATGTTACCTTCAGAAAATACGGAGCGATAGCACTCCCCGATGGTGGATTTATTCAGGTTGGATACGACAGCACGCAGTTTCGGGCAGATATAGACAAGTATGTGAAAACGGTGTCCAGAAATCGTCATGTAGGAAATTCGGGATTTGTTGCAATCTGTGATGAAAACTTCAATCTGGTAACATACAGAAGTGATTTTGAGGGTGCTCAGCTTAAGAAAATCGGTATAGCATTCGACCGTGAAGCAGTAGCTGAAGGCGAGATTTTTGAGGCATTGGTTTATGATAAAGAATACCTTTGTTCATATCGTTTTGTAGAAGGCTACTATATCATAGGCGCTATTCCGAAGTTTGAGGCAATGTTTATGAAAGAGGTTTCTGTGTATGTAAATTCCTTTATGGAAATTCTCATTTTTGCGGCTTTGTTTGTTCTTATTTATTTCCTGATAAAGAAGATTATAATTGATAATTTAAGAAAAATAAACAAAGGTCTTGCCGAGATAACAAACGGAAACCTGAATGTAACGGTTGATGTTCGTTCAAACGAAGAGTTTGCATCACTTTCTGATGATATCAATCAGACGGTTGGGACTCTTAAAAGATATATTAAAGAGGCGGCGGCAAGGATAGATAAGGAGCTTGAATTTGCAAAGCAGATTCAGTATTCCTCACTGCCGACAGTTTTCCCGAAAAGTAATTCATTCAGGCTTTATGCCGAAATGATAACCGCAAAGGAAGTCGGCGGAGATTTTTATGATTTTTATATGCTCAATGATTCGACAATCGCTTTTCTTGTTGCAGATGTATCAGGAAAAGGTATCCCTGCGGCAATGTTTATGATGCGAGCAAAAACAGTTATCAGGGATTTGGCAGAAAGAGGTCTTGAGCCTGACGAAATATTTACTATCGCAAATGGAAAGCTTTGCGAGAATAATGACGCAGGAATGTTTGTAACCGCGTGGCTTGGAATTTTAGATACAAAAACTGGACTTATGAAATTTGCAAATGCAGGGCATAATCCGCCACTTTTTAAAAGAAACGGTGAAAAGTTTGAGTATATGAAAACCCGGAGCGGAATGCTTCTTGCAGGTATGGAGGGTATTAAATATCGTAAAAATGAACTGCAACTTGTTCCCGGTGATAAGCTTTATCTGTATACAGACGGAGTTACTGAGGCGACAGATAATAACACCGAGCTTTATGGCGAAGAAAGACTGCTTGATTTTGTAAATTCTCTTGAGAAGGCAGAACCTGAGAGTCTTTGCAAGCTTATAAAGGGAGATGTTGACAAATTTGTAGGAACTGCTCCGCAGTTTGACGATATCACAATGCTTGCTATCAATTTTGATGCAATCTTAGGGGATGAAAGTATTTCGGTTGTTCCTGATAGTGATTCTCGTGAAGCAGTATGTGCTTTTGCAGATTCACTTTCAGATAAGCTTGAAATCCTGCCTAAAATCGCAAATAAAATCAATATAGTGTTTGATGAAATTTATGCAAATATCGTAAATTACAGCAAGGCGACCATCGCAACCATTTCTTATAGCATAGGAAATGGAAAACTGTATATTTCATTTGTTGATAACGGTGTTCCATACAATCCTTTAGAGGCAACAGAGCCTGACACAACCCTTTCTGCAGAAGAAAGAGAAATCGGTGGACTTGGAATATTTATGGTAAAGAAAATGACGGAAAGTATGGAATATGAATATAAAGATGACAAAAATATACTTACCCTTGTTATCGCACTGAATTAGGAGAAGACTTAACAGAAATCCAATATTTGTAAATTTAATATTGAAGAAATGGTTTGCGTCGGGTTAAAAGATTGGTTTGCAATTTTGGACTCTTTATGATATAATGAAACCTACACTCGATATGCCTGAGGCTCGATTTATTGCCTTAGGGCAACGGGAATGGGGGAATTACCATAAAACTTATAATAGCAGAAAAACCGTCGCTTGCCAGAAACATTGCGGCGAGTATAGGCGATATGAAAAGAGCCGACGGCTTTATGTACGGCGGAGAATATATAATTACTTGGGTGTTCGGCCATTTGTTTTCGTTGAGAGACATTGACTATTATAGCCCAAATCCCGACGGAAGCACACGCTGGACAGTTAAGACTTTGCCTTGCTTTCCAAAAGAGTTCAGCTTTGAACTAAAGAAAGACCCTGTGACAAAGAAGGTTGACAGTGGGGTAGAGAAACAGTTTGAAACTATAAAGGCGTTAATCAGCCGTGAAGATGTTGATATGATAATCAACGCAGGCGATGCTGACAGAGAGGGAGAAATTATAGTACGCACCTGTGTTCGTGAGGCAAACATAGAGGGGAAGATGTTTAAGAGATTGTGGCTTCCCGACCAGACCCCTGAAACTATCCGTCAGGCACTTATTGAAATGAAAGACGAAACAGAGTATGAGAACTTAGCGAACGAAGGCTATGCGAGAACTTATATTGACTGGCTTTACGGGGTAAACCTGACCCGTTATGCAACGCTTAAAAACGGTAAACTATTGAGAGTGGGAAGAGTTATTGTTCCGATTGTAAAGGCGATATATGACCGTGATATGGCGATTAAGAACTTTAAGAGCGATATTTACTATGCGTGCATAAGCAAGGCAGAAACAAACGGCGAGGAAGTGGAGCTTACAAGCAAAGAACAGTTTGATAAGGATAAGTTCTTGGATGCAAAGGCACTGTGTGATAAATATAATGCCTCCGAGGCGATTGTTGTTTCAAAAAAGAAAAAGAAGGACACAATGAAGCCAGGCAAGCTCTTTTCACTGACCAAATTACAGAATGTGCTCGGAAAGAAATACAAAATGAGTATGGATAAGAGCCTTAAAATTGTGCAGGACTTGTACGAGAGAGGCTATCTTACTTATCCAAGAACAAATTCAGAGTATCTTGCAACTGCAGAAAAAGGAAAGATAAAAACTATCTTAGAGGCAGTTGCTAAAATCGGTTATCCCGTGAAATTCAAGGACGGTAAAAATATATTTGACGATTCAAAGATTGAGTCACATTCAGCCCTGACCCCAACATATAAAATTCCGAAAAAAACAGACCTTTCCGAAGATGAGTTTACTGTCTATTCAACAGTTATGCGTCGTTTTGTTGCAGTTTTCTGCAGTGAGGAATGCGTTGTTGAAAAGACGGAAATTGTAATTGATGTGGGAGGGTACGAGCAGTTTACCTTGAAAGGCAATGTTATCGTAGAACCGGGTTGGACAAAATATGACGATTATTCAAAAAAGGATAAGGTCTTACCTCTTTTAGAAAAGGGTGATAGGGTGAATACAGCGTTTGCACCCACTGAGAAAGAGACGCAACCGCCTAAGCACTATACAATCGAAACGCTTAATAACTATCTCAAAAATCCTTTCCGAGAGGATAAGAAAAAGATGGACGAAGAGGATGACAGTGAGGAATACAAGGCAATTTTTGAGGGACTTGAACTTGGTACAGAGGCGACAAGAACGGGAATCATAGACAATGCAAAACGAAGTAACTATATTGAGCTTAAAAAGGATGTTTATAAAATACGCCCCGATGGAATCAATCTTATTGAATCTCTTTCCAGAATGCATATAAATATGGATAAATACAAGACGGCAGAAGTCGGCAAAGCATTGAAGAAAGTTTTCAGAGGTGAATTTACTATTGATGACAGTATTGGAATTGCTGAAAACGAGATAAAAGAGGTTTTTGTAAAGAAAGAGGAAACGCCTGAGACGGATACTGATGACGGATTCTTCGGCGATGAAGCGGGAGTGTGCCCTCTTTGCGGTGAAGTGGTGAAAAGGACGGGCTTTGGCTATGGCTGTATGGGATACCGCGAGAAAGGCTGTAAATTTGCGGTAAGTCGAGTTATTTGCGGAAGAGTAGTCTCTCTTGAAAATGTGCGGAAACTTTTAAAAGATGGCAGAACATACAAAATACAAGGCTTTGTTTCGCCGAAGAGCGGAAAAAGTTTTGACGCATATCTTAAACTCGACGGCGGAAGATGTGTGTTTGATTTTAATAATTGATATTTTTGCCAACCTGAAAGAACTATTGTTTGTTTTGAAAAAGCGCTAAATACTGAAAGTTAGTATTTAGCGCTTTTTTGGTAACTAAAGGTGTGGAAAAATCCAGAAAGAAAATATTATCAGATTCAGTCCGAAAAATTAACCTCAAAAACAATAAAGTTATTGCAAATTAAATATCTGAATCAAGCGTAATTGTTGCATTTTCAAGGACTTTTTGGCAATACCCGCAAGTGTTACAGTTTTTACTGCAATTCATAACCTGTTTTGCAAAATCTTCGGGGATTTTACTGTTTTCTATTAAATCGGGATAGATAGCTCCGCTATGGTTAGGTTCTAAAATATCGTTTATTGAACCGCTGTATTTTCCGTTTATATATGCTCTTAATGTTTTAATTGGGTTCTTACTCACTCTTGTGGCAAGCTTTGCTGCAACAAAATATTCTTCATATAAATGAATGTCCTCAGGTCTTATAAAATTTGTATCCCTGATTACTGAAACTCTGTTTTCCTTTTTACCTAAAAAGTCCCAGCATATTCCCTTGAAATCATATGCGTTATCCATTTTCGCAATATCCGCTTCGTGGGCAACGAGGTTATCGTGGAAAGTGTGAGCCGAGCAGTTGCTGAGGCATCCGCTGTTTGCCAATACGAACAAACCCTTTTGATTTTTATCACACCATTCTTTAAGTTCTTTGATTTTTTTTAGGTTTCGGTTATATTCTCTCTGCATATAAAAACTGTCAAAGTAGTCGGAAACATATTCCATTCCCATAACAGAGCCTATCTTCATATTAACAGATGCTCTGACCTCAAGACCGGGGAAGTTCTCGTGAATGAATTTCGCAATAAGCGGTGAGGTTGTTGTTACAGATTGCAACCCGAAACATTCACCAATATAACTGATTGTTTCTCCGATTTTGATGAAAAAGCTTCTTGACTGACTGTTCTCGCCATAGCAGTTTCCGTTGAGCAGAAGATTGAGCTTTATTCCGGCTTTTGAAATATAAGATAAGTCCTCAATTTGCTTCTGCTGTGCCTGCCAGGGGTATAATTCACGGTTTAAAAGCATACTGTTTCTGCCGTTGGGAATATCTCCCCAGGAGAAGTAAAGCTCATAAATATGTTCCTTGTTTTCTGCGATATATTCCATATAGGATGAATTTGTCATTACCTGATATCCGACTGAAAATTTCATAATTTTCCTCCTAAATAACATTAGTAGATTTTCTGTATTCTGACGGACTTAGTCCGTAGGTCTGCTTAAAAATTTTGTGGAAATGAGAGGGGTTTTTATATCCCGTTTCCGTTGCTATTGCCTCAATACTTTTATCCGTATTTGAAAGCATTTTAAGTGCCTCATTCATTCTGTATTGAGTTATGTACGAATGAAGAGTTGTTCCCATGTATTTCTTCATCAAAAGATTAACATGGTGAGGATGATAGCTGATTATCTCAGCAAGAGTCTTGTTTGATATTTCCGTATTATAATTTTCATGAATATAGTCAAGAATTGGCGAAAGCTTTGACACAGAGTTGGAGTTTTCCGTGATATGCTGAATAATTTTAACTATCAGCTTTTTCAGCTCTGATTCAGCAAGCTCTTTGGAATAGAGAGCTGAATTTTCAAAGTTTTTAATAATTTCGCTAATATCATTACGAAACAAACTTGCATTTTCAAAAACTATAATATTGTTAAGCAATTCAGCATCCTCAAATGAAGGATAGTGCAGAATATTATCGAGGTTGTTGTCCGTAATCAGTTCAAGCGGAGTCTGAATATAACGGTAACTCTGGTCAAAGTCAAAGTTGATAATTGCAAGACCAGAAATATTATTTTTTGAAAAATCCCATTTGTATTTTGTTCCGCTCTTCCATAGAAATAATGTGTCTTTTTTAAAATTGATGATTTTTTCTCCGACTTGTAATTCCCCACTTCCATCGAGAATATAAAACAAACGGCAATCAGCACAGGTCACGAAAATATCAAGAGGGAATTTCAAGTGAATGAACGCTGTTCTGATAAACGGATTCAAATCCTTTACAATCAAAAGTATCACCACCTGGGTAAATGTTTGTTTTTGACAGATTTTAATTGTTTTTCTGTATTGATTATATTATATTTATGTGATAAAGTCAATATATAATATTTTGGAGGTGCGAAAATGCTCACAAGTAAAATGATAAAAGAAGCGGCACTTGCGGCAGGAGCTGATATTTGCGGAATCGGTTCGATGGACAGATTTAACGATACTCCTGACCTTTGGAATCCGCAACTTATGTATCCTGATGCGAAAAGTATAATATGCCTTGCTTTTCGTATTCCGAGAGGTGTTCAAAGAGGAATTGAGGAAGGAACACAGTTTTTCCAGTATCCGTCAATGGCTTATGGTGGAACAAACCAGATGTTCGGTCCTGCAGTTTTGTATGAGCTTGGAAGAATGATTGAAGATGAAGGCTATGAAGCTTTTGTATACAGAAATACCGGTGCGAGAAGTATTCAATCGGATATGGATGGAAAGCTTGGACAAACTTATTCTCCAGAAGAAAAAGCGTTCAGTATGGATTCATCAGGTAACGGAATAACGGGTGACAGACGAACAATGCCTCATACCCGTGCAACAAGAGAGGGGAATATTCCGCCTGATTTGTTTATTCATTTCAGACTTTGTGCTGTTGCCTGCGGAGTAGGTGAAATTGGTTGGAGTAAAATGCTCTTAACTCCTGAATTCGGACCAAGACAAAGAGTTGTATTTTTGTTCACAGATGCAGAACTTGAACCGGACCCACTTTATGACGGACCAAAGCTTTGCAAAATGTGTATGAAATGTGCAAGAGAGTGTCCGGGCGGATGTATACCGACGGATAAATCAAAGAGTATAACCGTTAATGTTGCTGGAAAAGAATGTACATGGGGCGATATTGATGTATGGCGTTGTAATACATTTTATACTGCAGGCGGAAAGGCGTTTAATCCATTTGTGCCGGCTCATGTGTTTGATGAAAATGCAGACTTCCTTGAAAGTAAGGTTGAAATGACACCGGAAAACGAAGTTGCTGCGGCAAGAGCCTTTGAAAAGTACGCACCAAGCTGGGTTGGTTATGCTATGGCGAAATGTGGCGGATGTATAAGAGGCTGTGAAAGCGTTCTGGAGAAAGTTGGTTGCCTTGAAGGAAAGTTCAAAGAACCACTTCGAACAGGTAAGCCTTGGAAAATGGAAAGATAGGAGGGTGGATTATGAATATTGACAGTAAATTTATAAAAGAAAAGGCACTGGAATACGGTGCGGCAGTTTGCGGAATCGCAGGGATTGAAAGATTTAAAGACGAAGACCCGAAGAAAAATCCTGTCTCAATCTGCCCTAAAGCAAAATCAGTCATTGGTTTTGGGTTCTATATCCCCAGCGGATTTTACAGAGCAATGGAAAACGGAAATCAGAGTTATCTTTATACCTCAGTGGGTGTAAAATACATAGACGAAGAGCTTGCGACTATTTTCTTATGTAAAATGGCGAGAATTATTGAGGATGCAGGATATGACGCCTGTCTCCAAAGAAGTGTTCCTAATATGAAAGTTGGCGGAGATAAGTCCGCAAACCCTGAAATTACAGATGTTTATGAGGTGTCTTATTCTGAGCCTGTTGGTGAGGGTAAGCCTGCCCCTGAAGTTATTCTTGACTATAACAAGGCGGCGGTTTTGTGCGGCCTTGGTACAGAAGGCTTAAACGGAAGAGTTATCAATCCTAAATACGGTCCTTGCATGCGTTATGTTTTTATAGTCACAGATATGGAACTTGAGGAAGATGAACTTATAAAAGAGGAACTTTGCGACAAGTGCGGAGAATGTATAAAAGCCTGCGTTGGAAATGCAATTTCCGAAAAAGGACTTGACAGTTGGCAGTGTGCGGTATATTATAAAGGTGCCCACAAGTCAAATCCTTTTATGACGGATGATTTCTTAAAGGATAATCCTGAAAGAGAAGCTATCTTAAATGGAGATAAACATTTTGATGCAGATGAAGCGAGAGAAATAATCAAGCAGATTGATTTTCTGCCTATTTATAATGGTTACTCTCCGTGCCTTTGCGGAAAGAAATGCGATTATGCTTGCTTTAAACATCTTAAGGAGGTGGGCAGAATATGATTAACAAAATAAACGAACTTAAAAATATTTCTCTTGGCCCTGATATGATTGGTATTGCACCTGCAAGCCGATTTGATGAAAACGACCCCATTTTTAAAATTCTTCCCGAAACAAAGTCTGTAATTTGTCTTGGTTACAGAATTTTAAGAGGAACACACAGAGGAATAGAAGAAGGTACAGCTTATCATCATTACACAACAATGGCAATAGAAGTTCTTGAAGAAACGGTTATGCCAATGATGGCTCTCAGATGTGCAAGAATTTTGGAAGAAGAAGGATATATTGCCCTTCCGCAAAAGAAAAATCAGGTGGTAATGCAGGAAGATGACAGCACAAACCCTGAAATTCTTTATAATAAGATTTATCGTGGGAAAAAAGCAGAATACCAGATGAACTATGAAGAGAGTGCAGCAAAATGCGGTCTTGGTGAAATTGGTATGAGCGGAACACTTTTAACAGATGATTTCGGACCTCTTCAAAGATATTGCTTTGTCTTAACCGATGCTGAACTTGAACCAACACCTGAGTTTAAGGCTCATATCTGCGATAACTGCGGAGAATGTATTAAAGCTTGCCCCGGTAAGGCGATAAAGGATAAAACAAAAGACCCTTGGCAGTGTGCCGCTTATTACGCAGGGGCGAATATGTCCAAAAATCCGTTTATGTCAAGCCATGCTCTTCCTCACAGAGAGGACAGAATTGAAATTTTAAACGGTGAAAAACAACTTTCTGCCGAGGATGCGAAAGATGTTATGAATAATATTTCATACTATCCACCAATTATGCATAATTACATATCCTCAATATGCGGAAATGCCTGCGACAGAGCGTGTTATATCCATCTGGAAGAAAAGGGTGTTCTTAACAAAAAGTTCAAGAATAAATTCAGAACAAGAGAAGAATGGAAACTGGATGTGAAATAAATGTCTGAATGTATCAGAAAATTGTATATCGAGCCAACATCAGCTTGCAACTTAAATTGCAATATGTGTTTTCGTCATAACTGGATTGATGAAAAGTCGGGATTTATGACGGATGAAACCTTTTTAAATATTTTAGAAGGCGACATAAGTATTGAATCAGTGATGTTTGGCGGTATGGGCGAACCATTGCTTCATAAAAATATAACAGAAATGGTTCGCAAGTTTTCTGATAAAAATATAAAGACTGAGCTTCTCACTAATGCGACAATGCTCAGTTGTGAAATGTCCGAAAAGCTTATAGAGGCAGGACTTAACACTCTCTGGGTATCTGTTGACGGGTTTGACCGGGATGGATATGAAAAAATTCACATAGGGTCAAGATTTGATGTGATCATAAATAATCTTGGGTATTTCCACAAAATCAAGAGAAAATGTGAAACGGGACTTACCTATGTTGTCATGAAGGATAATCTTGATGAGTTAAAGAAAATCAATGATTTTGCAGATGACATCGGATTTGACTATGTCAATTTAAGCTATGCCGTGCCATCATCACCTGTTAAGACTGAAGAATCATGTTATGATGCAGGTTTTAAAATCGGGAAACAGAGACGGGTGGATTTTGGAAATTATCACCCAAGAAAGCTTAATTATTGTCCATTCATTGAGGAATATAATTGTTTTGTAAAATGGAATGGAGAGGTTGTGCCGTGTATGCAACTTCTCCATAACTCATATACTTATTTTTATGAGGAAAAACGCCGTGTTATGGGCAAATCTTTTGGAAATGTAAATGAAAAATCTCTTTATGAAATATGGAATGATGAGGAATATTCGGTGTTCCGTGATAAGGTGAAATGTTTTGAATTTCCTGATTGCACAATATGCGACGGTTGTGATGACAGACTTGAAAATAGTCAGGATTGTATGTATAACAAATTCCCCACCTGCGGAGCCTGTCTCTGGGCGCAGGGGGTAGGGAAATGTCCTTAATTTGAATATTTTTAAAAACAAAAAATTAAAGACAAATTTATTAGCAAACTATTTTCTTCTATGAATGAAGAAATAAAAATACCGTATAATTACTGAAAAAAGTAAACTATGCAGTGTCATTGAAAAAAGGACAGATTTCGTACGGAATCTGTCCTTTTTTGGCACCCTCTACGTGAGTCGAACACGTGACTAGCCCTTAGTGTTGATGAGAATAATCCGAAAGCTGCACCAAGGTTTGTAAAGGACAGCTATATGGAGCTTTCAAAAGGTGAGGTTAAGGACAGAGAGGTGAAACCCACTAAGGGTTAGCCTTTACTCGATTGTCTGTACTGTATTGGTGATATTCCCATTTTCTGCTTGAAAATACGACTGAAATAGGATGCGCTGGAAAATCCGATGCGTGCAGCAATTTCCTCGATTGGTACTTCTGTTTTCACAAGTAGATTCAGAGATTTTTCTATACGTTTGTTGTTGATATAATCGTTGACCGTACATCCAAAATTGCTGCGAAATTTCTTATACAGAACACTTGTGGATAAGTATGTTGCGTTACATAGTTGTTTAATAGTGATGTTTTCGTGCAGGTGCTCGTGTATGTATTCCGTAGCTCGTTCAATTTTGGAAAATAAGTAAGGTTTTATCATATTTTCCGTCATTATGTGCAACACAACACATTCTGCAATATTTGTAATAGCAAGGATTTTTTTATCATCAACATAGCGGAGTTTATCATAATACTGCTCCATTTCATTCATATCCAAATGAAGATTGCTGATTTTTTTATATATCTTGGAAAAATCCATCTCGGTTTTGAACTGCCCGAAAATGATATAGCCCAGAATAGAATTTTCATACAGAATCGGCACAGCAATGTCTTGAAGTCCTGCATGACAGTGGTGCATCACCATTTTCTTTTGCAACTGGCATTGTTTTAGTAATGTGTTGTCAGAGATTTTGCATGGGCGATGTTCTGCGTTTTTTGATTGAATAGCACAGCAGTAGTCCGGCAGAGGATATTTACGTGTATTAATACGTTCAAAGTTTTCATTAAATAGATTGATATTAACCCCGGTGGCAAGGTAGAAATCTTCAAGCACCGTGTTCAGTTTATCGATGTTATATTGTAAAACCATATCTACACCTCCAATTACATCATAAAATATTCTTTTGGTTTTGTCAATAATATCCACAAAAGAAATGAAATAAATTTCATGATGAGAAATATAGTGAAAAAATGAAAAAAATTGTATCTTTTGCTTGATAAAAGAATGTGATATAATAAATAAAAGTAAACATTTCTAAATAGACAGTCAGGAGTATGAATTTGTTATGAAATTAAGCCGTTGCTATGCAGGGGCATAATTAGGAGGATGAAAAAATGGGAAAATTATCAGTTTCTATGAACTCAATCCTGGATGCGGATATAAATAAATACATAAAAACATTCAAGGAAATGAAGGTTGACAGGGTGTTTATGGGGCTTACCGGCAGAGGTGGGGCTTTTAACGAGCCCGAAAGAAAAGCTAAGGTTTTTCAAAAGTATGTAGAAAAGAGAGACCTTTTAGAAAACCATGGATTTGAAACGGCTCTTTGGATAAGCACTCTTGGCTATGGAGGCCCTGTTGCAGATTTTAATCATGAAATTTGCAAAGATTTTACCAGAAAAGTGTCAATAACAGGAAAATCCCATGATGATTGTTTTTGTCCTACTGATGAAAACTTAATTGAGACAATATGCAATTTTGTAAGATATGTTGCAAAGAGTGGAACGAAGATGCTTCAGTTTGATGATGACCTTTGCCTTTCTGCAACTCCGGGTATTGGCTGTGCTTGCGATACACATATGGAGCGATATCAGAAGCTTTTGGGTGAAAATATTACACGTGAAGAGCTTGCGGATAAGATTTTTACAGGGGGCAAAAACAGATATCGTGACGTGTGGCTAAAAATGCAGGGTGATACTTTAAGATATTTTTGTCAGAGATTGAGAGATGCGGCGGATGAAATAAATCCGAAGATGCGAATGGGATTTTGTGCAGGGGGAACATCTTTTGATTTGGAGGGTGTTGACGCAATAGAGCTTACGAAAATTCTTGCAGGAAACACAAAACCCTTCTTACGTTTTACAGGCGCACCATATTGGTATACCAGCAAAAAACATAATATCCAGATGTTGCAAACTGTTGTTGAGATAACACGTCTTCAGTATGAATGGTGTAAAAATCAAGGTGTCGAGCTATTTACCGAGGCGGATTCTTATCCTCACAACCGCTTTCAGGTTCCGGCATCTCACGTTGAGGGTTTTGATCTTGCTACAAGAGTTGCAGAAAATTTAGATAGTCTTAAATATGTTATGGGATATTTTTCTCAACCAGATTATGAAATGCGATATGCAAACGAACATATAAAACACTTAAAGCTTTATGAAGAGATTGCAAAGGCGTTTGATGATAAAGAAGCGACAGGTATTCGCATATATGAACAAATGCGAATGGTGGAAAACCTCGAATTGCCGGAAAAGTTTACAGATGAATCCTCAATAATATCACACTGGATACATAATCATGCATCAGCAATCCCGATTTCAGGGGCGATACCAACAACCTATTCGGGAGACGGTATATGCGGAATGGCATTTGGTGAACAAGCAAAATATTTGCCTGAAACAGCTTTTGAAAAGGGTCTTATCATAGACCTTAGGGCGGCAGAAATACTTCAGGAAAAAGGAATTGATGTTGGACTAAAATCAAAGAAACTTCTTGATTATCTCCCTGTTGAAAGATTTCCGCAGTATAAAACGGATACGTTTTTAGCTTGCTATACTACAGCATACAACATTGAGATTAGTGATAAGGCTGATGTTATAAGTACCTTCTATTACGAGGGGACTGAGACCCCTGCAGCATATTTGTATGAGAACGAAAACGGACAAAGATTTATGGTTTACGGATTTGTTTATAGTGAATTATACGAAAGGTCAGGAAATATCTTTTCTTATTGCAGAGGCAGACAGATTAATGACTCTATGGAGTGGCTCGGAGGAAAGAAAATGCCTGTAGAGTGCAACGGGCATCCTAAGCTTTATTGTATCTGCAAAGAAAATGAGAGCGGAATTGCCGCAGGATATTTTAATTTCCACGAAGATGAAATAAATGATGCGGAAGTGATTTTTGAGAAAAAGCCGTCGAAGGTTGAATTTATTAACTGTGACGGAATCAAAACAGAAAACGGTGTAATAATTAAGCATATGAAAGCCTTTGGATTTGCAGGAATTTTAATACATAAATAAAAGGTTAAAAAATGATAGTACATATATTTTTATTGTATTTTAAAAAAATTAAATAATTAAAAAAGTATTACAGAGGTATAAAAGAAAGGGAGAAAATATTATGTATGATTTATCAAAACATCCATATTTTGAGGAATATGTTGACCCGAAAACCGGAGTTAAAAGTTATATTTTGACAAAAAGAGTAGGATTTGCACAGCAACATTTTTATTTTACAAATACAAGCCTTACACCGGACGGGAAATATCTTTGGATAAGATGTATCAATCCGCCGGCTCTTATTTGTAATCTTGCGGTGGTTTCGTTAGACCCTGAAAATCCATTTATTCGGAATTTCCCCGGTGCAGGATATTCGGGAGACGGAAATATGCCTGGCCTTATGCCGGGTACGAATTCTGCGGTTTTTGCCGAAGGTAAGAAGGTTTACACCGTAGATGTTGAGGGGAATATTAAAACCTTAATAGAGCTTCCCAAAGAGTTTGAAAAGAAAAGAATACCAAACAGAGTTTTGACACACGTTAGTATCTCAAAAGACAGAAAAATGATTGCCCTTGATACATTTTCAGGGGATAAGTCAAATGTTGCTGTGGGTTATCTTGAAACAGGAGAGGTAAAAACATTTTTCAGAGCTGCGGGAATTTATAATCACGCAATGTTCTCTCCTACTGAGAATAGTCTTATGCTGTTAGACCAGGACGGATGGACAGATTTATATTCAGATGAACATTTTGTATTTTTAAACAGAATGTGGCTTTTGGATGTAGAAAAGGAAACTTTTGAGGCAGTTATTCCAAACAGTTGGTATGCTCATGGCTCAAAAATTGCACACGATTTCTGGGCGCTTGACGGAACTCTATGCTATATTGATTATGATAAAGGTGCTTATGAATGTGATGTAAAAACGGGTGAACACACCCATGTGTGGAAAAGACCTGTCTGCCATGCTCACACTAATTATGACAGAAGTATGTGGGTAGCAGACCAGACACCGTATCAATGGAAAGACATTCCGTGCCGAGTGATTTTTTATGACAGAGAAACAAATAAGGAATTGGATATTTTCTCTGCTCTTCCTTATCCGAACATTGATTTTAGAAATGTGGACAGTTGTTATCACACAGATCCACATCCTGCGTTTTCGGAAAATGGCGAATGGATTATATCCACAACGACAGTGCGAGGTGGAAATGTTGATGTTGCCATAACCCCTGTTGCACCTCTTTTGGAAAAGTGCAGAAAAGATGGGGAAGAGGTATTATAAAAGAATAGAAGGAAGTGTTTAGCTTTGATTAAAGGTTTTAAAATGAAACTTTACCCTGATATGGCTGAAGAATATGAAAAAAGACATAATGAACTTTGGCCTGAAATGAAGGAAATGATTCATGAGTACGGTGGAAAGAACTATACGATTTTTCTTGACAAAGAAACAAATGTTTTGTTCGGCTACATAGAACTTGAAAGTGAAGAACTTTGGGATAAATCAGCAGAAACTGAAATCTGCAAAAAATGGTGGAAATATATGGCTGATATTATGGAAACAAATGAAGATAACAGCCCTGTAAGTGTATCGCTGAAAAATGTTTTTCATTTGGATTGATTAAAGTTTAATTTAAGGAGAATAATTATGTTTAATAATGAAAATACTTTGTGGCTAAAGAGTTTTTTGGAAAAATGTGAAAAGAAGATAATGTCTGTAATGGACGATATATCAATCGATTATCCGATGGATATAAGAGAAAATACTAAAAAGTATGAAGAAACAGAGCACGCCTCGTTTAACTGGACAAGCGGATTTTGGGGCGGTATGATGTGGCTTTTATATTTGCAGACAGGAAACGAAAAATATAGAAAAAGAGCAATTAAATGTAGTGAACGAATGCAAGAGGCGTTGGGTGATAATGAAAACTTTTATTGTCTTGATAACCATGATTTAGGCTTTGTTTATAGTCTTACCTCTGTTGCTCATTATAGACTCGAAAAGGATGAAGATGCAAAAATCAGAGGACTTCACGCTGCAACAATGCTCGCAGGAAGATTTAATCCTAACGGTAATTTCTTAAGAGCCTGGTCAGTTAATAATAGATTAGGCGATGAGGTAACAGGCTATGCAATAATTGATTGTATGCTTAATCTCCCTTTGCTTTATTGGGCGACCGAGTTAACAGACGACCCAAGATACGCATCAATTGCGAAATTACACGCCGATACAGCTATGAAAGAATTTATAAAACCTGATGGCTCAGTATATCATATTGTGAATTTCGATCCATATACAGGGAAAGTCAAGGATTACCCAAGAGGTCAGGGGTATGCATCAGGCTCATCCTGGTCAAGAGGACAAGCCTGGGCTATATATGGATTTATGATGTCATATATACATACAAAAGATGAAAAGTATTTAGAAACAGCAAAAGGTGTTGCGGATTATATTATATCTAATATGAAAGACTTCACCATTGTTCCTGTAGACTTTATGCAACCCGACGAACCAAGAATAATCGATTCATCCGCAAGTGCAACAATTGCCTGCGGTATGCTTGAACTTGCAAAAGCGATGGGGGAAGATGGCGAAAAATATAAAGATTTCGCATTGTTTCTTTTAAAAGGTTTGTATGATGATTGCGATTTTTCGGATAAGAATCAAGCAATTTTACAAAGTGCAAGAGAGCTATACCACGGAGAAGGAAATTTCCCTATAATTTATGCGGATTATTTCTTGATTGAAGCATTGATAAAATGTATTGGCGATGTAGACTTCTTTATGTGGTAATAATTTACATAAAACAAAAAAGGAGTGAGTGAAATGAAGAATATAGCTGATATTGATAAAAATTTTCAGGTTGAAACAAAATTAGATAAAGGTGATATTAAATTTTATAATGTAAAGGAGTATCCTTCTTGCGTATTTGGCTTGATGTATGACGAAATTTTTCGTCGTATGCCTGAGGAAATTGCAAATAAAGTTAACGATGGAGTGAAAGTTCTTCACACATATACCGCAGGAGGAAGAATACGATTTAAAACCAATTCGCCATATGTTGCAATTAATGCTGTTATGCCTGAGAAAGTGCAGGTCCCACACTCATCCAGTGCAGGGCTTTCAGGATTTGATATTTATGTAGGAAAACGGTATAAAAAGACCTTTATTCCTCCGTTGGATATGGAGGGAGGCTACGGGAATATGTGACTTTGAAAAAAGTGAAATGCGTGAAATTACTATAAATTTTCCTCATTATAATAAAGTTGTTGATTTATATGTTGGTCTTTCGGAAAATGCAGTATTTGAGGAAGCAACTCCTTATAAATACGATAAAAAAGTAATTTTTTACGGCTCATCTATAACTCAGGGAGGCTGTGTTTCAAGAGCAGGAACAGCATATACAAACATACTGTCTAATAATCTTGGATTTGATTTTGTAAATCTCGGATTTTCAGCAAGTGCAAGGGGCGAAATAATAATGGCAGAGTATATAGCAGAACAAAATCCTGATATATTTGTAATGGACTATGACCATAATGCACCAAATTCTGAGCATCTTGAGAAAACCCATGAGCCGTTTTTCAAAAGGTTCAGGGAGTTAAGACCTGATACTCCGGTTGTTATGCTTTCAGCACCAAATATCAGATTTTGCAATGAAGATATGGAAAAACGCAGAGAAATTGTCAAAACAACCCATGAAAATGCCTGCAAAAACGGAGATATGAATGTGTATTTTGTTGATGGTAAAATGCTCTGGGGGGATGATGACTGGGATTTGTGTGCAGTTGATGCATTGCATCCGAATGATTTAGGACAGTACAGAATGGCAAAATGTATAGAACCTTTGCTGGAAAAAATCCTGAATGAAAAATAAACCAATAAGGGGAATTAAAAATGAATGTTTTTTATTTCTTTATAGGAAATTGCGATGTAACAGTATATAAAAAAAGAAGATGCCTGGAATTTAACAGGAATCCAAAGTAGACGATAGCGTTCAGAAGATAAAAAAGCCTTCTACGCCAGCATCGTCATCAAATAAGTCATCTTCATTTAAGAAGTAATCCATATCCAAAAGTTCATCATCGCTCATGTTGCGAATGTCCTCAGATGAAAGTCCTTCAGGTGGATTATCCATATATTTTTTGCGTAGTTTCTCAATATTTGAATTCATGTGATTCACCTTCATAAGGAGATTATATCATATATAAAGAAAAAATGGAAGTCATGCAGAAGACCTTTTTCCATGAGAACGGGACATAAATTTCTCATATAGTTCTTCAAGAGAAACACACTTGTTTTAAAGAATAAAATAATACATAATATGCATCCGGTGCTACGATGGAACTTTGATAATGTGTGCGTGGAAACGGATGCTGCAGAAAACATAAAGCCATCGAAGAAACGGTCAACCGAGAGGATTGACGGAGCAGTTGCAACGGTTATGGGACTTGACCGTGCTATACGAAATATGAATGCAAATCCCTCTTCCGTATATGACGAAAGAGGGATTGTTGTGCTGTAGTTATTTAATTGCAGAAACAGTAAGCTTCAATCCAAGAGGATGCATGATTTTTAAAAGTGTATCAAGATTTGGTGTGGTTTTAAAAGATTCTATTCTTGCAACCGAAGATTGAGGAATCCCACAGATTCCTGCAAGCTCTCGCTGACTTAAACCGAGAGCGTTTCTCTGTTCGGTTACAGCGGTTATTATTGCAGATAGGTTTTCGATTTCTTCAATATCCTTTGCGGCTTCTGAATCTACTGATTTTACATGGTCTTTGTAATCGTTCCAGGTTTTCATGGTTATTGCTCCTTCCTTGATAGGTAATCGTCAAGTTCGGATTTTGCTTTTTCTATTTCTCTGCGTGGCGTTTTTTGTGATTTCTTTTGGAAATGATGTAATAAAACAAATGTATCATCTTTAAAGAAAAAGTAGAATACACGGTTGTTTCCGGGACGTAGTTCCCATATGCCATCATCTATGTGCTTGGTTATATTGTCTTGCAAACGTGTTCCGTTATCCTGCAGAAGCTGTATATATAAACTTATCTGTTTATATTGTATGCGTGCATCTTTATTTGTTGCTGACTTTATACGAAGTTCTTCTAAAAGTTCCATAATTCAGATTCACCGTTTGCTTTTTCATAAAATTCAACAGTATACATCTTTAGTATGCTCCAATATAAATTTTTAATTACAACATAATGATAGCATAAAAGCTATCAAATGTCAATAGTTTTGTGGAATTTAGGAGGAATGTATATGAATATTTTTAAATCATTTTTAAATCAAGAGACAAGCCAAGGAATGCTTTGGTTGGTACAGGTTGGTTTCATGTCGGGCGTTCATGGTCGGGAAAATCCGTGACCGAAAGGACAGCTTTGCAACAGACCGCAGTGTATGCCTGCGTGAGAATTATCGCAGAAACCATTGCAAGCTTACCCTTGCATTTTTACCGGTACACCGAAGAAGGTAAAGAAAAAGATTATGCTCATCCTCTTTATCGGATACTTCACGATGAACCAAAGCAAAAGATGACTGCTTTTGTTTTCAGAGAAACAATTGTCAGTCATCTTTTGCTTTGGGGAAATGCTTATGCACAGATTATCAGAAATGGTACTGTATATCAAAATTTGATACACCCTGAGTTTCAATTCTCAGGGTGTATTTTGGTGTTTAGGATTCTTTTATATCTCGAATCCGTCTGTGATTCCGCTAAGCCTTGAGGTATCCTTCTTTACATAGTACCTTTCGGTTATCTCGGTAGTGGTGTGTCCGAGGATGTCGGCTACTGCTTTTATATTTAGCGTTTTTATGCTGCCATCAGCACATTTTGTTCCGTTGATTAGCTTAGTGGCGAATGTGTGTCTGAATGCATGGAGTCTTTTTGTCTTTATTCCTGCAGCTTTTTCTATCCTATATAGTCGCTTTCGCAGGTTGATTGGGTTTGCATAGTCACCATTGGCATCACACACCAGCGGAGTGTCTTCACCGAAGTAGTATTCTTTTCGTAGGTCGCGTATCATTTCTATTGCCGTGCTGTTTAGCGGTACGACTCGTTTGCTTGTGGAGGTTTTTGTCTTGCCTACTTTTTTAACCTTACCGCCTACAAGCTTTGTTCCATCTCTTTGGTCGACTAATTTTACCGCCTGTCGTATTGTCATTGTTTTATTTCCCAGGTCTATATCGCTGTTTAGCACACCCAGGAGTTCGCCTGTTCGCAGTCCTGTGTTGAGCATCAGGATGAATGCTCCTGCTTGGTTGTACCTGAGAAGGATTTTCTTTTACGGTTGCCTTGCTCGTCCATGTACCATACAACACCGCCCCAACGACCGTCTGTTCTTTTAAACACATTTCCGTTTGTAAGCAGTTTCTTACGCATTATCTCGCTTCCTTTATTTCCTTTTACCTTTTTGGCAACACAAACAATACCGTAAAGGTTGTCACAAGTCAAGTGAATTTGTCAAACAAGTCTGCAAAAAACATTAAAAAACATATTCAGTAGGATAAATTTCTTGAAATCAGTCGGTTATTCTTTTCCTTATATCAGCACGGTATGCCGTGGGGGTTTTACCCAAATGTTTTTCAAACTGACGCGTAAAAAAGAGACTGAACTGTATCCACATTCAAATGCAATTTCACTTATTGTAATATTGGTATCAGCAAGAAGTGCAATTGCATGCCTTAATCTAAGGTTTATCAGGTACTCAATTGGCGTTGTTAAATACTGCTTTTTAAAAATTCGTACAAGATAGCTTTTATCTATATGAACAAGCTGAGAAAGCTCTGACAGACTTATGTTCTTTTGAAAATTTTTAGTAAGATAAAGGGCAGCCACATCGGCGGCTGTTTGGATTTCCTGGTTTTCGCTTCGTTCTTTTCGACATATGTCCGAATTAATAAGAAATAAAATCTCTTTGACAATCAGTTTTGCAGTTGGTGTGTTAAGCTGAGTTTGCTTTGCAAGAACCGAAAACAGATTAAGCAGGTCATTACGGTGATTTGGAATAAAAACATCAGGAAGATTGTCTATAAGCATATTTTCGTATGGCGGTTCAATAATTTTTGCTGTATTTCTTATATAGTTTTGTGTCGGTGTTTTTCCTGAAAAATTACGGCAGAACAAAGCTGTAATTGAAGCTGTGAGAAAATTTAATTCTGAAAATAAGCCAATAGCGGCAATTTGTCACGGTCAGCAAATTCTGATTTCTGCCGGTATTTTAGATGGCAAAAAGGCAACATGTTATCCGGGGATTAAAGACGACCTAATAAATGCCGGAGCGGTTTATGAGAATAAAGAGGTTGTGGTCTGTGGAAATTTGGTGACTTCTCGTCGACCTGACGACCTACCGTTCTTTATGAAAGAATTTTTAAGGTTGATTTACAGGTATTAACAATTCTAAAAGAAATCTCCTTTAATTACCATAATTGAAAACACCAGGCTATTGCAAAATTGTATGATGATTGTTGCCAGAAACAGAAAAGATTCTAATATGTGGAAAAAACATCCATAAAGGTTAAGGTTTTTACAGAATACTTACTATTATATGTAGGATAGTGTGTTTTAAAATAATTGTAGTTATGTTATTATGAAAAAAATAGAGTATGACAAAATTAATGGGCGGATTTATTTAGTTGAAAAATAATGGTGCAAAATGCACCTTAAAAAGCTTGCCAAAAAAATCTACATTGCATTTTTGGCAGGTGTGTAAAAATAAAAGGAGGAATTTTTTATGAAAAAATTTGTATCTCTGTTTATGGCAGTATGTATGCTGTCAATGTGCTTTGGCACAGCAACAATGGTGTTTGCTGGTGGAACGGCCACAGATGCCTGGGAACAGACATTTACTGCTGACTTTGAGGATGGTGTTGTTCCAACAAGCGGAATTATTTATCCTGCAAACAGCTCATTTGCATCAATAGAAACTGTTGAAGGACGAGGCGAGGTTCTTAAACTTTCACAGCCGGCATCAACACATCAGATATGGATGGATGCATCCTCTATGGTAGGTGCAAATCGAAAGCTTGGACGGTTGACTTATGACTTTGACATGCGTATGGAAAATGATGCAATTGCTGTAAAGGATAAAGATAATGGTTTTGTGTTGATGAGCGTTGCTTCAAATTACATAAGAAGCGGAGCATCAACAACAAATCTTACAGATTTTGAGAATGCATCGTGGAACAATGTAAAGATGGTAATTGATTTTTCAAGAAATACTGTTGAGTATTATTTAAATGGTAATTTTGCAGGTCAATACAGCACCTCGGACATTGCTAATTTTAATAATGAAAAGGTATTTAAAATTCAGTTCAGAATGCCAAGCAGTTGTACCGGACTTTATTTTGATAATGTAGTAGTAGACTATACTGAAACCAAAAAGGCAACAGATGTTTGGGAACAGACATTTGCTGCTGACTTTGAGGATAGGGTTGTTCCCACAAGCGGAATTATTTATCCTGCAAACAGTTCATTTGCATCAATAGAAACTGTTGAAGGACGAGGCGAGGTTCTTAAACTTTCACAGCCGGCATCAACACATCAGATATGGATGGATGCATCTTCTATGGTAGGTGCAAACCGAAAGCTTGGTCGGTTGACTTATGACTTTGACATGCGTATGGAAAATGATGCAATTGCTGTAAAGGATAAAGATAATGGTTTTGTGTTGATGAGCGTTGCTTCAAATTATATAAGAAGCGGAGCGTCAACAACAAATCTTGCAGATTTTGAGAATGCATCGTGGAACAATGTAAAGATGGTAATTGATTTTTCAGAAGATACTGTTAAATACTATTTAAATGAAAAGGCGATAGGTCAATTCAACACTTCGGACATTGCTAATTTTAATAATGAAAAGGTATTTAAAATTCAGTTCAGAATGGCAACTTCATGTACCGGACTTTATTTTGATAATGTAACGATAAATTATACTGAAATGGAAGAAGAGATATCAAATGATAAATGGCTTACTGAGGATTTTGAAGGAAGTACATATGACCTTGTTTCTTCGCTCGTTCCTGAATGTGCTACAACCGTAACTGTTCCTGAAAGAACTGGCAGCGTTTTGAAGGTTACTCCTCACACAGGCACTCTTGAGGTGCTCATGGGTGCAGAAGAGCTTGGCAGTTCAGCATTAGAAACCGGATATTTGACATATCAGTTTGACACAAGTATCGAAACGAGTGCAATTGCAGTAAAGGGCAAGAATAATACAGGACATTATTTTTCTATTATGCCGGGAGCTTTTAGTGATGGAACAAAGCAAAGTGATAATAAGTTTACTCAAATTGCTACTTTTAATGCTGGGTCGTGGAATACAGCAAGGCTTGTATTTGATCTTGGCGGTCAGAAACTCAGCTATATTATAAATGGCGAACTGAAAAGCGAGAGATTATTCTCAGAAATCCCCGATTTCAACAAAGAAAATATTTTTGAGCTGCAGTTCAGAATGCCAACCGACTGTACAGGTTTTTATCTTGATAATGTAAATATTGGTTATACCGAAACCGTGCCGTCAATGATAACAGAAATTACCGTTGGCGAAAAGGCTGTTGAGGGTATCGCAGAGGGCGTAAACGAATACAGCGTTTCTGTTTTCAATAATGTTTATAAAAATCTTAAGGCAGAAGATGTTTTGGTTACACTTGCTGACGAATATAAGGATTCAGCAACTGTAAAGGTTGCAATAAGCGAATCAGACAATAATAAATATGCAACAATTACAGTTATAAACGGAGAGTTTGTAAACACCTGCATTGTTGAATGTTCAGGCGACAATTCACTCGCAGCATTAGGCGAGACTTTTACATCCACTAAAATTAATGGTGCTGCAATCAATCCGTGGATGAGTATAAAGCAGCCTGATAATACAACCGTTACCATTGAAGATGGAAGATTAAAGGTTTCGGTAAAAGACACCAATACATGGTGGGAAAATACCCTTGTGATGAATCTTATCTCCGATAAGACCTTTGCTGATATATACAAATCAATAAGAAAAGACAATACATTTACAGCAGGTACAACAAAGCTTGGAACACTCAGCTATGAATTTGATATGAATATCCCTGAAAGTGGAACGACTGTTGTTTTGTTTAATACTGCCAATAGTGGAACAAGACATTTCAGAATCAATGCCGGTGCGTCATCAGCAAATGGTTTCCACGCTGGAACAAGTGAAAAGCTTGCTGATTTTGCGGCAAACCGCACCTATAAAATAAAGGTTGCTTACAGCTTTGAAAATCAGAACGTGTCATATTACCTTGACGGAAGTTTGGCGGGAACAACCAATTTCACCGACACAATCTATAACGCCGGCAAGAAGATTGATGATAATGATATGTTTGGTATGTCATTGGGTGTTGCCAAGAATACAACAGTTTATTTTGATAACTTTGTTGTAAAATATGAGGCAGAGGATTATATAATGCAGGATTTTGCGGCAACTAAGGAAGACGGTTCATACAAGGTATCCGGTGCAGTTGTAAATCCGTTTGATAAAGTAAACGGTGCGGTTGTAATGTTTGCGGCATACAAGAATGATGCACTTGTGTATGTTGACCTTGTTGATGCAACAACTCAGGCATTTGAACAGACAGTTGTTGATGAAACCTTCAGCGTTCCTGCGGGAACAGATTATGACAATGTAAAGGTGTTTGCGTGGAGAGATTTTGCTTCATGTACACCTTTGGTACCGGCTATACCGTTACAGTAGGTCTGACAGAAATTTTACAAAGAAAAAGTGAAAAGCGGGGACGGGAAAATCCGTCCCCAAGCTTGAATATAAGCATTGGTTAAATACAGTTATGAGGTAAACAAAATGGAAAAATACATAATGCCAAAGCGAATTGTATGTGAAGAAAATACAGAAGGCTCAGAAAATATATTTATAGAAAGGCCTCTTCAGGCAAGCTTTTCTGATGTCGATGGTGTGTTGATAAAGAAAAATGGATATATTCTCCTTGATTTTGGCAAGGAATTGAGTGGTGGAATTATTTTCACTGTTCGGCGGACATCAAAGGGGGATGACACGGCAAAATGCCGACTTGTTTTTGGCGAAAGTGTTATGGAAGCATTAAGCCATATTGGTCACAAGAATGCAACCAACAATCATTCGGTACGCGATACTGTGATTGATGTTGGATATTTGAGTACATACCGTTATGGTACGACCGGTTTCAGATTTGTTAAGATTGAAGCTGTTGATGGGGATATACTTCTCAGCACAGTTAAGGCTGAAACCGATATAAGGGATTTAGAATATAAGGGAAGCTTTGAATGTAATGATTCAAGGCTGAATGAAATATGGAGAGTTGGTGCATATACCGTTTTGCTTAATATGCACGAATTTTTGTGGGACGGAGTAAAGCGTGACCGTCTTGTGTGGATTGGGGATATGCATCCCGAGGTTTCCACTATAAGAACGGTGTTTGGAAATGACGAGTGCGTAAGGCGTAGCCTTGACTTTGTGAAGAATGGAACTCCGCCTGATAAATGGATGAACAAAACTGCCACATACAGTATGTGGTGGATAATTATACATTATGATTTGTTTATGCAATGGGGTGATATTGATTACCTCAATGAGCAAAGGGAATATCTTGAAAAGCTTGTGGAAAGAGCAATTGTGTGGATTGACGAATATGTGGCAGACACCGGTATGGAGGGGTTTGTTGACTGGAGTACGAAGTACGATTTAGTTGGCGAAGATGCCGGAAGAAAGGCTATTTTCATTCTTGCCCTTGAATGTGCTGCAAAGCTTTTTGAGGTTTTTGGAAACGATGAGCTTTTGCAAAAATGTAAGGCTTGTGTGAAAAAATTAAGGGAAGATAAACTGCAAACGACGGTAAACAAGCGTATGTCTGCACTTACAGTTCTTGCAAAGCGGGTATCTGATACGGCAGAGGAAGTGCTTTCAGGGAACTCGGCAAAAGAGATGTCCTGCTTTATGGGATATTATGTGTTAAAGGCAAAGGCGATGCTTTCGGATTATGCCGATGCACTTGATATAATCCGCATGTATTGGGGAGCAATGCTTGATATGGGTGCCACTACCTTCTGGGAGGACTTTGATATTGACTGGATAGAGAATGCCGGGCGTATTGATGAAATAACTCCAAGCGGCAAAAAGGATATTCACGGCGATTTCGGAAAGAATTGCTATATTGGCTTCAGACACAGCTTGTGTCATGGCTGGGCAAGCGGACCTACACCGTTTCTTATGGAACAGATTGGCGGTATTGAAATTCTTGAACCGGGTTGTAAAAAAGTAAGAATTTCGCCTAATCTTGGGAATCTTGAATGGATAAAAATTTCATATCCTACACCCTATGGAAACATAAAAATCTTTGCCGAGCAAAAAGACGGCAGACTTGTTACAAAAACAGAAGTACCTGACGGCATAGAGCTTGTAGAATAAAGGTGTTTTTATCTTTATAAAATGTTTTTGAGGAGTGTTTTACTGTTTTTAACAGGATAGAAAGAAATACTCTTTAATTACAATAAAAGTCCGTTGTCTTAGGATATGTTTCACTATATAATTAAAGTAAATTTACCAGGGATCTCTAAAAAAGATATCATAAATACAATAAAAAGGAGAGATGAATTTTGAAAAAGTTTACTAAGGTTATGTCGATAATACTGGCACTTGCAATGATGCTGTCGACACTCACTTTTGTTACAAGTGCGGAAACCGATGTTCTTGCGGATTCAGGCGTGATTGATTTTGAGAATGGGGGTGTTCCCACAAGCGGAATTATCTACCCTGCAAACACTAACTTTTCTACAATAGAAAATATTGGAGGAAGAGGCAAGGTTCTTAAAATTTCGCAACCATCGAACACACATCAGATATGGATGGATGCTTCTTCAATGCAAAGTGCAAGCCAAAAACCGGGAAGGTTGACTTATGACTTTGATGTGTGTATGGAAAATGATGCACTTGCTATAAAATCTGAAACTGATTCATTTTTATTGATGAGAGTTGCCTCAAGTTATATAACCAGTGCTACATCAACAGCCCATCTTGCTGATTTTGGGGCTGCATCATGGAATAATGTAAAGCTTGTAATTGATTTTTCAGAAAACACTGTTAAATATTATTTAAATGGAAACTTTGCAGGTCAGTGCAGCACTTCGGCCATATCAGGATTTGACAAAGCAGGAACATTTAAAATTCAGTTCAGAATGCCAAAAACATGTACCGGACTTTATTTTGATAATGTCAGGGTTACCTACACCGTTGAAACACCTGAAATTGACGAAACAGGAAACGGTATTGAGCACAGCTGGCTTGATGGAATAAAGATTCCGTTTAATATTGAACTGAATAGGACTTCGGTTGAAACGGCAGGTAACATCAAGCTTTTAAAGTCGGGCTCGCCTGATGATGTGGTTTCGGCAACAGTTAAACTGGATAGCGATAACAAAACTGTTATTATAATCCCCACTGAACCGATTGACCCTGCCGGCAGTTATAAGGTTTTGATAACAACAAATGTTAAGGGCAAAAATGAAGTTTCTGTAAACGCAGCTATTGAAAAGCCCATAACCTTGGAAACATTGACTGATGTAGCGGTTGATGATGGAGATATTGAGTTATTTGACAAAAATGGAACAGAGTTGATTTCAAAAGTAAAATTTATTAAAGCAGCATTTAATGTGCCTATGAATGAAGCTTCGCTTGAAACTGATGGAAATATAACTCTTGTTCTTGTTGAAGAGGGTGGAAACACACCGGTTTCATTAACAGCAGATTACGATATGAACGACGACAATGCGATTACACTGACCCTGGGTGAGGAGCTTAAATCAGACAGTACATATCTTCTTACCTTTGAAACAAATGTAAAAAGGATTGACGGCACAGCTCTTGCTGAACCTATTGTAAAAACAATAACTACTCCTGTATTGGAAAAACCTGAAATAATTATTGACAATGTTACATATGTCGATAAAAGCGGTGCAATGGGCAGAGTGGACAGTATGAAGAAAAAGATTAAGGAAATAAGAGTTCCTTTTAGCATTTCACTTGATCCCCCAACTGTTAATACCGGAAATATCAGCCTTGTTAAATTGACCGACGGCGGGGAAAGCCCGGTTACGCTCAATACACCGACCCTTGAAGACGACAAAACGGTTGTGATTGTACCGACAACGCCGCTTGATGCACAGAGCGAATACAAATTGACCTTTAACGATGGTGTTAAAGCTGTCAATGGCGAAACAATCGAATCCGGGGAAAATGTATTTATATTTGAGACAGCTGTTCTTGATACTCCAAAGGTAGCTGCTGTTACCGCTTCGGCTGATGGCTCAATTTTTGCAGAGGTTGCAGGCGTTGCGGATATCACTACTGTTAAAGCTGAATTTAACTATGACCTTAACCCTGTGGCTGTTTCTGCAGATACAGTAAAGCTTGAAAAGTATGTATCGGGAAGTTGGACAGATACAGGAGCGATATTTGCGTTTGATGGAAGCAAGAGTATAACCTGGACTATGGCAGGTGGTTTGACATTCCCCGAGGGTGTGAAATTCCGTATAAGCTTTTTGGATACAGTAGAGGATATATACGGGGACAAGCCGGCACAGGATTATGAGGTGGCTTTTGTTACCAAACAATCTACGGCAGCTAACGGTTTGACAGGTTCGATATTGGGAAAAACCCTGACATACAGCGGCAAGCTTTTGAGCGGAAGTGAAGCGATTGCAAATGAAAAAATGTCTGTGCTTGTATACAAGCAGGGAGGTTCGCCGGTTCCGTTCGGTGCGGACACAAAGCATTTTGATATTATAACCACGGGTGAGGACGGAAGCTTTGGCGGAAGCATACTGCTTTATGACAATGAAAGCACGCCGCGGATTGAAGAGCTTTGGCTGGCGTTTGATGCACAGAGTATGGGCATGAGCAATCAGCGTGATGCACGTGTGGCTGTTCAGTTTACAAATACGCTTATGGACGAAGCAAGCGTTGCCGATTTAAAGAGAAGCTCAAAATCGGTGTTCACTTACATAACCGAGGCGGCAGACAGCGACGATATGAAAGCGATTGTTCCATCAAGCGGACTGACGGCTATTCAGAATAAGAAAGTTTATGAAGGTTTGGGAGTGTGGGTAAGCAAATATACCGCAATGACCGATGAAGAAAAAGCGGCGGTGAATGCAGCTCTTCAAAACTATAAGACACAGCTTACCACGGAAAATATTTCAAAAATACTTAATGCGTCTTTGATTGCAGCAGACTTTGCAAGTCTTGGCACCGATGTGGCGGTTGCTGACCTTATAACATATAACGATAATATAGAAGCGATATGTGTTGAAGAATTAAATTTCAGCACCCTTTCGACAGACTCTCAGAATTGGGTTGCACAAAACGTAAAGGCAAACAATCCGTCAGGCTTTGCAAACTATGAGGTATTTATTAAGGAAGTAAGAAAAGCAATGCTTCTTGATATGGTTTCGTCAACAACCTATACCGAGCTTGCAGATTTGTTTATAAACAACAAAGCACTTGTAAACGATGGCTTATCCGAAAACAAGCTTGCCGAGCTTGAAGCAGAAACAAGCCTGGATATAATTGATGCGGCAATGCGGTCAATCAAGCTTTCAAATGATGAAAGCAAGTTTCGGACAACAACGGCTTTGGCAGAAGCAATTAAATCAGCTGTTAAAAATGCCAAAAAACCCGGTTCGCAAGGCGGCGGTGCAGGTTCGACGGGCGGTGGCTCGGGCTCAGCGGGCGGAGGTTCAGGCTCAGTGGGCGGAGGTTCAGGCTCAGTGGGTAACGACAACTTCTCAATCGGTACCGACTTACCAAGCACCTCGCAAAATAACGGAAACGGATTGTCAGGTAATGGCAGTGCTGTATTCAAGGACCTGTCAGAGCATAAATGGGCAGAAGCAGCTATTTTGAACCTTTACAACAAAGGAATTGTTTCAGGCGTGGGAAATGGCTCATTTGAGCCAAATCGTGGAGTAACGAGAGAAGAATTTCTTAAGATGGTTTGCGAAGCACTTGAATTTGATACTTCAAATAGTTCAGTCGAATTTGAGGATGTGGCATCTGATGAATGGTATGCTAAATACATAGCATCGGCTGTTGAAGCAGGTATTGTAAATGGTGTTTCGGACACACATTTTGGCACAGGAAGCTTGATTTCCCGCGAGGATATGGCAGTTATGATATTCCGTGCGCTTGCGGCAAGCCGCAGAAATATTCCGGCTAACAAAAAGGGATTTAACGATTCTGAAGAAATTTCGGACTATGCACTTGAAGCAGTTGAGACTTTGAACTCAATGGGCATTATCAGGGGTGTGGGAGATGGTACTTTTGCACCTAAAAATACCGCAACCCGTGCTGAAGCGGCGGTAATTATCAGCAGATGCTTACAGTAAAGGATCATAACAGAGAAAATGTGCGTTTGCCGCAGAAAGGAAGAGAATAATGAGAAATAGGATTTTAGCGTTCGTACTTACGGTTTGTATGATTGCCGGTACTGTTTTTTCGGTGCCGATGACATTATATGCTAAACCAAACGATTCTTCAAATCGTGCTGTTATGTTTCTGACAAATCTCAATTTTATGGAGTTAGACGAATACACCGGAGAATTCTGGGACGACAGCCTTGTAAAAAGATTTGAGATGGCACAAATTTTATGCAGATTATTAAATTATGATGTAAAGACGGATAATGTGAAAAAGTTTACCGATGTCAGCGAGCAGGACAGAGCATATGTCGAAACGGTAGTTCGCAACGGATGTATGTCGGGCTATGGTGACGGCAAGTTTGGTCCAAATGATTATGTAACTTGCGGACAGGTTGTAAAAATTTTTGTTGATTTGATAGGCGGAAAAGCGTATGCCGAGATTCAGGGCGGTTTCCCCAAGGGCTATACTCTGGCGGCAAAAAAATTTGATATTATCAGGTCAATGAACATAGTGCCGGAACAAACAGCACGCCGTATAGATGTTGCACAGATTATATATGATGCACTTCATACAGATATGGTTCAGCTTGTGGGAGTCAGCAGCGACGGAAATGCCGATTACCAGGTCCGCAGCGGAGAAACCCTGCTTTCTGAAATTCTTGATATTGAAATAATTGAGGGCAAAATTACCGCAATCGATACCACTTCGTTAAACCGCGCAAATGGTGGCACAGGCGAGGATGCTGTGATAATTGAAGGCCTGAAAGTTCTTGACCCGAACCGCTTTGCCGATGAATATTTAGGCAGCAGCGTTAAGGCATATGCTAAGGTTAATAAAGATAAAAACACATATACACTTATATATGTGGAAGAAAAAGCATCAAATGAAATCGTTGAGATATGGGGCGACAGCATCACTTCAGCAACAAAAAAGCTGATTAAATACAGCGATGGCGAAAGAGCAAGAGAAAAGAAGTTCTCGGCAATAACCGATATGATATACAACGGTAAAGCTGTTGCGTTTGATGAATCAAGATTAAAAAAATTGTCTACCGTAAACATTAAAATGACAGACAATAATGATGACGGAACAATTGACCTTGTTAACATAACCGAATATAAGGATATGGTTGTTGAAAGAACTGTTATTGAAGATGAAATGATTTACTTTAAATACAGTGAAGCACCACTTTCGCTTAAAGAAAACTATGTAAGAATTTTTCTGGATGGCGAAGAGACAGACCTCGGTGCTTTGAGTGAAGGTATGGTTGTGTCGGTTGCTGTGTCTGAAGGAACAAGCACAGGAAAAGTAATTAAAATCCTTGGTTGCACCGATTCTGCTTACGGAAGCATAGATTCATTACGAAAAAGAGGTTCTGTGCAGTATGCGGTTATCAGTGGCAAAGAATATGCAATAAGCTCCGTAGCTAAAGCTTTGCAGGCAGGAAATCATATACCTGAAATCAAGACGGGTGTCGGCGGTCAGTTTTATCTTAACACAAACGGTGAAATCGTGTACTTTACAAGCGGAAGTGCTACGGGTGATGTGGGTTATCTTGTTGCAATAACTTCCGATAGCGACGCCTTTAAATCGGAGGCTTTATTCAAGATTTATACCGATAAGGGTAAAATGGAGATATTCAGTGCGAATGATAAAATAATTGTAAATGGTACTTCACTCAAGGTAAGCAGTCTGCCATCCAGCCAGGTATGGACTGAGCTTTCAACGGAAGTCGCAGGTAAACAGCTTATTAAATACACAGCGGAGGACGGCGTGATTAAAAAAATCACATATTGCTTAAACACTCCATCGTATGACCCGAACGAATTTTCTCTTGATGTTAAGGAATCGCTTTATGTAAGAAAACAGAATGTTTTGGGATACACATATTCCGTTGATGCATCAACAAAGGTGTTTTATGTTCCGGCAGACGGAAGTGCAGAAATAGAAAAATACAAAATTCTTAGCGGAACATACTTCAGACGTGATAAAACATATGATGTAAGCCTTTATGATTTGAATTCACAGGGCAGGGTAAGCTATGCAATAGTTCGTTCAAACGGCAGTGTGCTTACTGTTGATAATTCGTTCATGTTTGTTACCGAAATTTTAGAAGGGTTAAACAACGACGGTGATATTGTTAATATAATAAGTGGCTATAATACAGCCGGTAACCTTGTTGAAATAAAGTCAATGCCGGGTGAAGTGCTTGTTGACAGTGCTGACAGTACCCGAACAGTTGAAAATGGCGATTTGATACAGTATGCTTTAAATGCACTAAATGGCATAGAGGAACTTAAGGTGGTTCACAAGCTGACCGATACAAGCCACAACGGAATAGGTACTGTTCACAATGGTGACAGACTGACATCATTTGGTTATGCTGCAAATGTTTCAAGCTCAGGCTTTTTGGTGACGGAAACAAAGCCCACAGGTGTGATTTCACCCCTTGATGCAAAGGCGGTTATCCCGGTCGGAGGAACAGTTATTCTTTATAAAAAAGACACGGAATATATCGCTAAAGTAAGTTTCGGCGATATACTTCCCGGTGATGAAATATTTACATTGGGAAATGCATCAAACTCAACAATGATAACAATAATCTATCGGTGAGGTGATTTGATATGAAAAAAATAATTTCTATGGTATTGTGTATAGGTTTATTGCTTTCTGCAACGCTTTGTGCACAGGCGGCTGTTACTCCAAACTATTGTCTTTCTGCCGATTACAGCTCTACTACCCAAGGTGCAAAAGGCTGGTATTACAGGTATCGAGATGGCGGAACATATTCTGATTACAAGGATTTGACAAAAGCAACCGAAGGTAAAAACTGGGTTGTTTACACAGCCTCGGGTGCAGTGCAGAATTTCGTTACAGCGATTGGTGAAATGCAGGCAAAGGGTTCAACTGTTGATAATAAAACCGCATTTGTGTGGAAAGCTCCTTATTCGGGAAAGATTAATCTCACAGCAAACGGAAATGTAAGAATGGCATATAATTCAGGACAAAAGGCACCGATTGAAGTGGGCATAGCTCATACAAATTCAAATTATGAGCTTGTTGATTACCAGAATGAGTACGATTCAGATACTGTGAAAACCAATGACAACTACATCTGGTGGTATTCAATCCCTGCCAACTATAAAGTCGGTATTGAACCGTATAATATTGATATTGAGGTTTCCGCAGGAGATATGCTTTTCTTTGAAATGGGCTCAATCACTGCAACTGCTGCAACAATGGTGTGGGATCCTGTAATCAAATATCTGCAGGCTACCCAATATACCGTCGGTGGTGCCGGTGTTACCGAGATTAAAGACATAGATGAGGGTTCTGCTGTAAGCATTGAGCTTTACAACGATACACCCCTTAGTGCCTCGGTTTATTTTATGGTGTATGATTATTCAAACCGACTGAGAGATATAAAGAACGTAGCAGGTGACAGTTCGCACATCAATACGGTGCTTACTATGCCGGTATTTGATGAAAACGAAGCTGAAACTTCATATGAGGGGTGGAAGATTAAAACCTTTGCCATCACAAACAGTATTGACAGATTCTATCCCGTTAATATCTCCGATAAGCTTATTTTAAACTGATTTAACGAAAGGAGTGTCGGAATTGAAAAAATTATGTGTGCTGCTTGCATTGCTTCTGGGAATCGGATGTATACCTGCTTATGCGGCGGAAACTGTGATTACACAGACCTTTGCAAGCTCTTTTGAAACCGTACAGGGCAAGAATAATTTTCGCTATGTTCAGTTTGATGGTAATAAAACAACCGACCTGGCATGGAGTGCTTCAAACAGCCGTTGGGAGGCAAACCCCGTAGGTGTTATTAAGGTGAATGCAATAACGCCGGGCAATGACACAGATGTTGGTTTTCTGTTTACCGCACCGTTAAAGGGCGTAGTAAAGCTTCAGGGAACAATCGGATGGACACTTACGACCAATGATGGCGGAGACGGAGTTTTGCTGACTATTGGCAAGGGTGAAGAAACTCTGTGGACACAGGATGTTCCCTTCGGTGAAACACCAAGCTATGATTTGGAGGCAAACGTAAGAAAAGGCGATGAAATTTGGTTCAGAGTTAACGCTAAAAAAGGTAATGGCTATGATGCAATAGTATGGTGGCCGTCTGTGTCCTATACAGCCAAAGCATATTCCGGAGCCGTAGGCAGAGAGGGTTATCAATATATGCAGCGGATGGATGGCAAGCTCTCTGAACTTACATATGATGAGGGAACAGACCGTTTTATGGCATCCGACGGCATTGCTTTCATGAGTGATTATGAGATTATGCCATCAGATAAATGTTCAATGGTTACACGCTATATTGTAAAAGAGGCAGGAAAGCACCGTGTTTACGCAAGCATTTCAGGTATGGACAGACGAAGCGGCGGCAGTATTGTATATGTGTATCACAACGACAAGCTGATGTGGCAGCAAATGGTCCCGGCTAACGAAAAGGGTGGCGTTGATGTTCGTTTCACCGCTGAGAAAGAGGATGTTATAGATATTGAAGTTAAAACAAACGATTTTTCAGGTTATAACTACAGCGAATGGAGTGTTGATGTTACCCCCTTTGTTGGCTCGCAGCCATTCTCTGATGCAACAACTGCATCAGGCTCAAATTATGCTGTTGACAGTGAATTTACTCTTTCGTCTAAAATAGGTTCAACTGTAAGTGAGGATGTTTTGCTTTATGCCATCTATAACGATACAAAATTTCCTATGACATACAGCTCGGGTACATGGGTAGCCAATGTTCTTGGGGATTCAACCTGCAAGATGACATCAACTGTTGTAACACCGGGCAACCAAAGGGGCGAGCCTGCAATAGACCTTGTGCTTGACAAAAGCGGCATAATAAAGGTTGAAGGTAACCTTCCTGTCAACAAGGGAACAAACGGTATGCTTATTAAGGTTTACTTAAATGATAAGGAAATCTGGTCAAACCGTGTTGGTGGAGATGTTTCGGTAAAATATGATGAAGAGATTGATACCGTTTATTTTGTGAATGATATAAATGTTACACAGCAGGTTAAAGCCGGCGACAAGCTCACATTTAAGTTTGGCAAATGGCGTAAATGGACAAACGGAACCTCACTTAATATTGGTGATATAAAAATAAAATATATATCCGGCGATATGCTGAGTGCAACCACCAAGTGGAAGATTAAACAAAGCACGGTGATTGATACCAAAGCAAACAAAGCTTATATTAACGGCAAAGCCGAACCGATAGTCACAGTTGTTAAAAACGGAACAACTTATATAGGCGGAGAAATGGCACAAAAGCTTGGCTTTGAAGAATGGCAGAATATGGCGGTTACCTTTGACGGAGAAAGCTATGTTCCTGTAAGGAGGATTGCAGAAGCGGCAGGCAAGGCTGTTATATGGGGTGCTGACAGATTTGTGGTAATCCATGACGGTATTCCTACATTTTTCGGAACTCCTGAATTTTCCGAAATGCTTTTAAAAGTGAAAGGGGGAGAATTAATTGATTAAAAGAATTTTATGTATTGCTTTGGCACTTGTGCTTACAATGAGTGTTATACCCACTGCGTTTGCAGCGGACGAGAATCCGGCAGTTGCGGAGAGTACGGAAATGGCATACGGTACGCCTGTGATTGATGGCGAAATTGACAATGTGTGGAGCGGTACTAATTACAACATAATCGATATTGTAAGAGACACCAAGGATGATTTTTACCGCGGCTGGTTCAAACTGCTGTGGGATGAAGAAAATATGTATGTTCTTGCCAAAATATACGGCGAGGAATTCAGCAACCAAAGCGAAAGTGCCTGGGAAAATGATTCGCTTGAGGTTTTTGTTGACGAATTATATAATAAATCCACAAAATATGAAGAGGATGACTATCAGCTCCGTTCTGATTTCAATGGTTTGGTAACAACTTCAAACTATGTTCCGGAGAATGTTACGGCAGCAGGAAAGTTGTTTGATAATTACTACATAGTTGAAATGGCGTTTCCTTTTAAAACCATTACTCCCGAAGTGGGAAAAACAGTTGGCTTTGATGTGCAGGTTAACACCTCGGCAACAACCTTCTTCCCAAGAATGCTCTACGGCTGGTCAGAAAGTAGTCGTACAGGTGCACAGTACAACAATACCAGCATTTTTGGAAGTGCAACCATGCTTGACACAGTTTCGGTTAAAAGCTTTGACGAGCCAAAGTACGAGCCCAGAAAGAGCGAAGTACGCTACCGTATGACAAAGGCTGAGGTTGGCTACGATGTAATTGAAAATGTTTCGGTGGATTTTGACGGTAAGGTTACAACCGGAATAACTTTAATTCACGCCGATGACCACCCGCTGATTGAAATCAACACCTTTGCAAAACTTATGGGAGCAACGGTTAAAAACGGCAATACTCTCATAAAAGATAAGGTTACAATAAAGTTCACAGCAGGGGACAGAATCGCACATTATACACATGCGGATTACCCCAATCAGGCTGAATACCTTACAACATATTATCAAAATACATCGAATGCTACCACCGCTGCGGGCTCAAATACTTTGGCAAAGATTGCCGAAAAGGCTCTCTCCGGCGAAACGCTCACAAAGCTTCCTGCAAACTATGTTAATGACGGTACAGACGGCGAAAATGACGGATATATTCTTGAGCGTGCTCCCATAAATCATAACGGCAAGCTTTATGTTCCGCTGTATTCTATAGTTCCGACACTTAACTATAATGTTGAGTACCGTCGCTTTAACACACCTGCACTTGTGGAAATTTCAACAGGTACAAATTATCCAAAAGAAGACACTTTTGCTGTGTATTATGCAAAAGACTTTGGTGCGGTTGGTGACGGAAAAACCGATGACCGTGCAGCAATTCTTAAGGGCTTCCATGCTGCAATTATGTCAGGCAAGCCAGCAAAGTTTGTCCTTGAAAAGGGAAAAACCTACAAGGTGAGTGAAAGAGTGGATTCGACACCATTTTTTAACCTTTATAAGGTGGAAAACTTTGTTTTTGAAGGTAACGGCAGTACGGTTTTGTTTGAACGGCCTTTAAACACAAGCTTATATATGCGTGAATGTAAAAATGTTAAGTTTAGAAATGTAACCTTTATGTATGATGAACACACAAATTCTCACGGAATAATCAAAGAGATTAACGAGAAGGAAGGCTGGTTCACCATGGAAATTCCGCCGTCTGCATCAATACCTGCACCTTTTGAATGGGTTCAGGCGATAGGCGGCAGTTATGGATTTGGTCAGATTTATGATATGGAGGAAAAACATCTTAAGTTTATTCCCTACGATAACTATAACATAGATAAAATGGAGCCTCTGGGCAACCGTATGGTAAAGGTTTATTGCGCAGCATTAAAGTCGCGAAATCCTGTTATTGAAGTTGGGGACGGCTTTGTATTTAAAAATCAGTGGCTTACTTACGATATGACACCGGAGAATAAAGGTGATGGACGTACTAGCGGTATAGAACTATTTTTGAGCAGAGACCTTGAGCTTGATGGCGTGGTGCTGTGCGGCTCACCGTTGCTTGGTGTTTCGGTAGGCTTGTGCGAGGGTAAAATCACCTTCAGAAACTATCAGATGCGTACAAAAGACGGTCAGCTTACAGCCTCTGCTGCGGACGGTATACACTATTGGCGTAACCGTGCCACACTTCTTATTGAAAACTGTGAGCTATGGAATAACATAGATGACCATTTGAATACAAAGGGCGAATTTGCAACAGTCACCGCAATTTCAGACGACAGAATGACCGTAACGGTTGACTATGATACCAACTGGCAATCGGGTGATGAAATGCTGTTTTTCTACCGGGAAACCAATAATACCGTTTTAGGTAACGCTTATGTTAAATCGGTAGAAAATGTAAGCGGTAAATATGTTTGCAAGCTTGACCGTCAGGTTCCCGAAGTTGTTCAGGTTGGCACAAACTATAAGGTTTACAATAATATGTCATCAGGCTATGGCACATGTATAAGAGGGTCACGCTATATTCAGTCAAGACGTCACGCATATATATCACGTTCAAGAAATGTAATCTATATGAATAACTATGTTCAGAATAATGGCGGCTCAACCGTTGCGGTAGAGGATGAGATAGGAACAAGAGAGGGTCCTTTTCCTCAGGCATTCACCATTCGCAACAACCGTACGTATGGTGATGGTATAACTGAGAACTCACATGTTTTGGCACCCATTCAGGTTCGTGCATATAATGCCGACGAAAACAGTGAAGCAAGCATTGACGGAGTACTCATTCAGGGTAACATAATTCAGCTCAACACTGGTAAATATTCGTTCTATATTAACTGTGTTAAGAATTTGTATATGCTTAACAACAAAATCCTTTGGAATGATGCGTGGAATGATAATATTGCGGCAGGCAAGTATAAAAACTATGTTCCAGTTTTCATCTCCAAGAGCGGCATAGCGGCATTTGATGGTTTTGAATACGATTCGCCGGTTGAGGTTAAGCAGGTTGTTCACTTTGCGGCGTGTGGAGTGGATGAAGCCAATGTGAAAAATATAAAAATCCGTGACGGAAACAACTCGGCTGCAACAAAATTTGAGCAATGCAATTGATATCATTGGATGCATCTATATTAAAAGAATAGGAAAAATAAATGGAATGTTGAAGGTAGTTAATATGAAAATAAGAAGATTAATTGCGATGCTTTGTGTTTTGACAGTTTTAAGTGCTTGTATTTCCGTTTATGGTGCCGGAATAAACGAAAACTGTGTTGCATCCGGAAGTAAACAAACGATTACGGTTGGCTCACCCGAAAGGGTGAGCTACACCGTAAATTCTGATGGACGGTATCGGCTGAAAATTACAGCAGAAACGGCAGAAGAAAGCGGAATTATGGTCAGGGCTTATAAAAATGAAGATATCGTGTGGATGCAGTATATACCAGGGGCAAATTCGGGCACTGTTGATGTGAGGATGCTTGCTGATAAGAATGATGAAATTGCCTTTTCGGTCACTTCTGATGAGGGAAAAACAGCCAGAATTTCATATAGCTATGAAATTACAAAGTATAACGGTTCACTACCGATAAACGAAACAGCAGGGAATCAGGGGGACAGCTTTAAAGTTATTGAAAGCACAACACTTCTCAATTATATTGAAAATGCAAAAACAAACGGCACAAGACTTTATGCCGTTTATAATGACAAAGAGTTTGATATGTCGTATTCCTCCAGGCAGAATTACTGGGAGGTAAATGTGTTAGGGGATTTTGGCGGAACGCTTACAAGTTATGTTTTTTTCAGACTTAATGACTCAACAGCTGATCTTGGCCCGTTTGGAGGTTCACCCAATGTTGAAATTCCAATAACAAAGGACGGTATGATACATATAAGCGGCAAAATACCCGGCATCAGTCAGTGGTATACCGAGCATGACGCTTTGTATGATGATAACGGCAACTTAATTTCCGGCTATTATTCGCAGAATTATGGCGGAGTGTGTACCAGTCTTTATAAAAACGACGAAAAGCTTTGGTCAAGCCGTGTGGGCGAAGCTTCGGTAAAGTATGACGAGGAGTATGATACCTCTTATTTCCGCGAGAATATTGACGTTGTAACCCGTGTCAAAGCAGGGGATGTTTTACGTTTCTCCTTTGATGCTTGGCGAAACAGAAAGTTCAAGGCGGATATCAGTGATGTAACAATTGATTATATTGAGGGCAATCCTGTTTCATCAGCTACCGTCAAGAAGCTTGATAACAGTCTTGTGTTTGATTTACATTCAAAACAACTGACAAAAAACCGTATTGTAACTGATGCGGATATTGTCTTTAAGGACAAAGAAGCATATCTTGCAGGTGACGAGGCAGATGAGATTTTTGGTAGTGTTTCAGGAGTTGATGAATATACCCAAGGCGGAACAGTTTATAAAAACCTTTCGCAGGTAATTGAAAAGACAGGAATGACAGCAGTAAAGGCAGAAGACAGACTTTTAATTGCCCATGAAGGTATTTCCGGACAGTATTCGTATGACGAGCTGAGTCGTATTGACGCCGCATTCTGCGGTGATGAAATAATGACCGAAAGCGGTGCAGAGCTTGATTTTTCAAATTTGCCTGACAGGGTTCGGATATATTCAAAAATAAAGTCGGAGATTATAAGCGATACTGCGGCAGGGATTTACCTTGCAGGGTATCGGGACAACAAGCTTATTTGGGTGGATATTGCAACGTGCACTTTAAAGCCGGGTGATACAGTTGTATCAAAAGTTATGGAACTGGATAATACCAAAAACTATGACAGATTGAGTGTTTTTGTATGGTCTGAGGAAATGTCACCGCTTACATATAATGAGAAATAATTGTGAAAATTAAAAAGTGAAACAGGCAGTTAATGTAAAAAATGTTGGATAAAAGCTTTGATAAAAAAGATATTCGTGGCGATTTCGGCAAGTGTTGCTACGAATATCTCATATTTACTACAGGTATAGAACTTGTAAAATAAAGGGATTTTATCGTATAAATAAAATCCCGGATTATGGCAAAGAAAGTTATAATTAAAGAAATTTACGGTATTCTGATGGGGTTGTGTGTGCAAATTTGAAAAAGGTTTTTCTGAAATGTGTGTCAGAGTTAAATCCGCACAATGAACTTATTAACGAAAGCTTCATTGAACGGTCGCGTTTCATATATTCTATTGCTTGAGCAACTCGTAATGAATTGATATAGTTTATAGGGGTGGTGCGAAGCTCGTTTTGGAAAAGGTGATAAAGCGCTGATTCGCATATGTTACAGTATCGGGCAATATCCGAAATTTTCATATCATTTGAAAGGTTTGTCTTTATATATTCCATTGCATTGACAAGTGTTTTTGATATAAAGGCGTCGCCCCCGGTTTTCAGGTGCGGTAGGATAAGCCCAAGAATTTTGTAAAAGTCTGCAAAAGCGAACGGGATGTTATCAGGACTGCTATTTGAATTATAATACATACTGCGTGTTAACTCAATAATTTCAGAGGAAATACCGGAAATTTTCTGAATAGTAAAATCAGGGAAAATATCGGTGGAGAACGAAAACATAATATCCCATTTACGGATATTGGGGTTTCCGTGCCATTTGGAAATGTGTTGGACACCTTTTGGGAAAAAAATAATGTCATTATTGTTGGCGGAAATTGTTTCATTCAGATGCGAAACCGTCAGAAAACCTTCCTCGATTATTCCAAGATGATATCGGCTTGTTCTGAGCTTTGGAGAGTAAAGGTATGACGAATTGAAGGTATCTCGCTTTATATACAACCCTGAAAGACAGAATTGATTCGGTGTTTGCATAAAAATGCCCCCTTAAACTGAAAAATATATAGAATAATTACTATTTTGCAAAGTATAACATATTTCTGTCTGATTGTCAATGCATGTAATTATACTTGAAACATTGAAACAAAAGGACTAAGGAAGTATTAATTTGTTTTTCTAAGAAACTAAGACATAAAAAGGAGTTGATTTTGTGAATACAAAACAGATTGTTTTTGACAAACCGTTTTCGGCAAAGCTTGTAGATGTTGAATGTCCACAGCCTCGGGAAAATCAGGTAATGGTTGAAATTATGTTCACGACCATAAGTAACGGAACTGAACGGGCTAATTTAATTGGAGATGAAAGGGTTTCAATCGTAAAAGATTTTGTAGTGAATTTTCCAAGACGGGTAGGATATAGTGGTGCAGGAATTGTACGAAGTATAGGCAAGAAAGTTACCAAGGTTAAGGTTGGTGACAGAGTAAGTTGTTCATGGGGAATGCACCAAAAAATGCAGCTTTTTCCCGAAAACTGTGTTGAGAAAATTCCTGATTCGATTGATTTTGATGAAGCGTCGATTGTACACATTGCTACTTTCCCCATTGCAGCAATAAGAAAGACGAGGTTTGAAATAGGTGAAAAGGCAATGGTTATGGGTCTCGGTATTCTCGGAATGATTGCCTTAAAGCAATTAAACACAGCGGGAGCATCAGTTCTTGTTGCAGTTGATCCAAATCCTGAGCGACGGAAAATGGCACTTGAATTCGGGGCTGATTATGCATTTGACCCAATGGATGATAATTTTGCTGATAATGTTAAAGAAGTGACAGGCGGAGGTGTAAATGTTGCCATTGAGGTAACAGGAATGGGAAAGGCTCTTGACCAGACACTTGATTGTATGGCGAAGTATGGACGAGTTGCTCTTCTGGGATGCACGCGTAATCCTGATGTTTGCATAGACTATTACCGCAAGGTGCACGGACCTGGTGTAAGTCTCATTGGGGCGCATACGCGTGCAAGACCTGATTTTGAGAGTCATTCAGCCTATTGGACTTTAGAGGATGATAAAAATGCTATCATGAGGTTGATTGAATGTGGAAGGCTTAAGCTTTCTGATATGGTTTGTGAGGTTCATTCTCCTAATGATGCAGAAGCTGTTTTTAAGCGTCTTGCTGAAGATAAGAATTTTCCTGTATGTGTTCAGTTTGATTGGAGGATGCTATGAACAGAATAAATCTTAATGGAGTTTGGTGCGGAACCGGCAGTGATAGAAATGGAAAACCAATAGAGTTTACTGGAAGAGTTCCGGGTTGTGTTCATACTGATTTAATACAATGCGGAATGATAGAAAAAGATATATACTGGCGGGATAATGCTGATAAAGTTCAGTGGATAGAGAACTGTGATTGGAGATATAGTCGTGAGTTTGTTCTTGATGAAATTCCGGAAGCACCTGTTTTGGTTTTCGAGGGGCTTGATACATATTGCAGAGTTTATTTAAATGACGAGAAACTTGGGGATTGTGAAAATATGTTTATTCCCCATGAATTTGACATAAGAGGCAAACTTCGTGTGGGAATAAATGAGGTTACAGTTGAGTTTGATTCTCCGATGCGTAGAGCGACTGAATTTCCTCAAAGACAAGGTGCATTTACAAAGGAACGAATGAACACAAGACGAATGCAATGCACATATGGTTGGGACTGGGTTTCGCGGTTCTTAACCTGCGGAATTTATTTGCCGGTTTACATAAAGTCTGTTTCTGAAATGTGTGTTGATGATGTTTATGTTTTTACGCAATGGGCCGACGCTGTGTCAGCTCAGCTTGTAATTAATGCTTCTATTGCAAATTATAGCCGTGGTGGTATGGTTGAAATTCGCCTTAAAAACCCTGAAAGCGAAGTGATTCATAAACATAATGTGTATTGCTGTGAGCCTGAAATTTCACACCGAATAGATGTTTTTTCGCCACAATTATGGTATCCGGTGGGGTATGGTAAGCAACCAATGTATACTCTTGAAGTTTCTGTTGGTGATATATTGTGGAGTAAGAAAATAGGAATCAGAACAGTGAAGGTTATTCAAAAACCAGATACCCCCGGGGATAGATTTTTTGAGATTTGTGAGGAACTTAAAAAATCACCAAGCTCTGAACATGATTTCAATGAAGAACATTCGGGATTTGTGATTAATGTTAATGATATGTCTGTATTCTGTCAGGGTGCGAATTGGGTTCCCTGTGAACCGTTCCCATCTGAAGTGACAAATGAAAAAATCACTCAGTTGCTTGAACTTTCTGTTGAGGCTGGGGTGAATACAGTTCGTGTTTGGGGTGGAGGTTTATTTGAAAGTGAGCATTTTTATAACGAATGTGATAGATTAGGCCTTCTCGTTATGCAGGATTTTATGCTTGCGTGCGGGACATATCCCGATCATGAGGAATGGTTTGCAAAGCATATAAAGGATGAGGCTACATATATCGTTAAGAGATTGAGAAACCATCCGTGCCTTATCCTTTGGATTGGTAGCAATGAGAATTCGGGCGATGGATGCGACACAAACCCTGACTATGTTGGACGACGCACAGCGGTAGAACTTCAGAAACCTATTGTTGCGAAGTTCGACGCATTAAGGATGTATATGGAGTGTAGTCCATACGGGGGAAATCATTTTTCGTCTAAGACGTGCGGAACAACGCACAACACATATTTTTTAGGTAAAATGTTCAGATATATGGAAGATGGAGATGCAACCGATTACCGCGACTGGTATAAACAATTTAAAGCAAGATTCATTGCTGAAGAGCCTGCTTTTGGTGCGGTTAGTGATGTGTCGTTAAAACGAATGATGAACGAATGTGATTTATCTTCAGACGAAATGTGGCTTTATCATTCAAAGGGGAATCCGGGACTCTTTAAAGAGTTATACTTCATATATCGTGATTTTGCAAAAAAATTGTTTGGTGATTTTAGTACGGATACCGAACGAAGATTTAAGCTTAAATATCTTCAGTATGAAATTATTCGTCTTGGCATGGAACAGGCGCGTAGGGGCGATGGCTTCTGTAATGGAATTATTTACTGGATGCTTAATGATTGCTGGCCTGCAGCAGCAGGTTGGGCGTTACTTGACTATTACACATTGCCAAAGGCATCTTTTTATGCATTCAAAAAATATTGCAAAAAAATTATAGGCTCATTGGATGAAAAGAATGGCAAAATTGTGCCATATATATGTAGTACAGATACTGTTGATAATGAAGTTAATGTTAATATTTTGATTGCAGACAAAAAAACAGGAGAAATCGTTTCTGAATGTAGTATACAAACATTTGTTCCTGCAGGAGGAAGTGTTATGCTTGGAGAAATCGCGGTTGATATAAAAGAAAATTTTGTTATTCTTGAAACGGAGTGCAAAGATATTTCAAGCAGAACCTTCTACAAAGACGGAAATTTGGGACTAAAGGAGAGTAATGAGCTTTTAGTTGTCGAACAAGCATCTGATAAAATTACTGTCAAAGCGAATGGATATATCCATTCGGTTGAGTTTGAGGGGATGGCAGTGTTTGAAGATAATTATTTTTCACTTTTGCCGGGTGAGGAGCGGAGTATTGCTTATAGAAAACACGGTGAAGCAGATAGTCTGGTAATTACGGTAAAGGCATTTACTTTTAATGAAATAAACAACAGATAGTAAGGTGACAAAGATGAAAAAAATCAGAATAGGTCAAATAGGGACACTTCATGACCACAGCTCAATGACTATGCTTTCTCTGAGAAAAATGACTGACATATTTGAAGTTGTTGGGTATGTCCCTGAATCAGAGGAACGGTATCTTGAAATTAAGGATTCTAATGCATTTCGGGGTTTGCCTGCAATGACAACTGAAGAATTATTGGATGCAAGCATTGATGCGGCGGTTATAGAAGGCTTTGAAAAACGGCTTGTTCCTGATGCGATGATGTGTGTTAAACGCGGAATCCATGTCCATATTGACAAGCCTGCAGGTGAGGATATTGACGAATTCAAACAACTGCTTGATTTAGCGAAAGAGAACGATTCGGTTGTTCAGATGGGTTATATGTACAGATATAATCCGGCAGTAAAAAAAGCTTTGGAAATTGTAAAAAGCGGCAGACTTGGTGAAATATATTCGGTAGAGGCTCAGATGAATTGTCTTCATACATTGGAAAAACAAAAGTGGCTTGGTCAGTTCAAGGGCGGAATGATGTTCTTTCTTGGTTGTCACCTTATTGACCTGATTGTGCAGTTTCAAGGTGTGCCTGAAAGTATTGTTCCTCTAAATAAAGAAGTTGGCAAGGTTGACGGTGCTGAAACTTTTGGAATGGCAATCCTTAATTACCAAAACGGCGTATCTTTTGCGAAAAGTACCGCAGTTGAGGCAAATGGTTTTTATCGCAGACAGCTTGTTATTTGCGGAACCAAAGGTACTATAGAAATCAATCCGTTGGAAAGCTTCACAAAAGACCCCGGAAATACAATGCTTGCAAGTGATATGTATGTTTGCTTTAATGATGATGCCGTAGATTGGGGAAACAGAAAAACAAGAGTTGATATTCTTGATTATGACAGATACGATAATATGCTTGCTGAATTTGCAGAATGTGTAAAAGGTGAAAAAGAAAACCCGTATACATATGACTATGAGCTTGAATTACATAAGCTTGTTTTAAAAGCTTGTGGGTATAATATTGATTAAAACTTATATAGGAGGAATATTATGAAAGCAATACTTGTAAATGATGACAGAAGTTTAAGATGGGATGAAGTTCCTTATCCTGTAATGAATGATGAGGATGTAATAGTTAAGATAGAAGCAGCGGCATTAAACAGAGCTGATTTAATGCAAAGAGAAGGCGACTACCCACCGCCCCCCGGCTGCCCTGAATGGATGGGTCTTGAAATCGCCGGTGAGATAATTGAAATGAGCGAGGGTGCAAAGGCAAAGTCAAACTACAAAATTGGCGACAAGGTTTGTGCATTACTTGGCGGTGGCGGTTACGCACAGTATGCAAATATAAAATACGATATGCTGATGCCTGTTCCAAAGAACTGCTCAATGGTTGAGGCGGCGGCAATCCCCGAAGCATTTGCAACTGCATATCTTAACCTCTTTATCGAGGGCAACATCAAGCCCGGTAACACACTTTTGATGAATGCGGGTGCATCAGGTCTTGCAAGTGTGATAATTCCAATGGCAAAGGCGTTTGGTGTAAGGGTAATCACAACAGTTCTGACCGAGGAAATTGCAAATTCAATCAAGCATTTAAATGCTGACCGTGTGGTTGTTACAACCAAGGAAGATATAGCAGAGGTGTTAAAGGAAGAACTTGAAAATGGTCACAGCGTAGATGTTGCAATTGACTGCCTCGGCGGTGAAATAATGGGTAAGTGCATACATTACTTAACCCACGGTGCAAGATGGATTATGATTGCGGCATTGGCAGGAACAAAAACGGAAATTGACCTCAAGAATATATATGTAAGAAATGTTCGTATCATCGGCAGCACACTTCGTTCCAGAACCCCTGAGGTGAAGGCTCAGATACTTGCAGAGCTTGTTGAAAAGGTGTTCCCTAAGGTTGAATCGGGCGAGGTTAAACCAACCATTCACGCTGTTCTGCCCATTACCGAGGCAGAGGCGGCACACGACATTCTCTATAAGGGACAGAACGTGGGCAAGGTAGTTTTAAAAGTGGAACATTAATTTTACAATCAGGAGGCGTTTTGTGTGCAAAGAGTATTACTGCTCGGCGATTCAATAAGAATGTTTTATCAAAAAAAGGTTACAGAACTTTTAGGCGATGGATATGAAGTTATGGCACCTGAGGAAAACTGCAGGTTTTCATATTATGCTTTAAATAGTCTAAGATTTTGGCTTTCGGAATTTAAAAATCCCGATATAATTCACTGGAACATAGGTCTTTGGGATTTGGCGATACTTTATCCTGAAGACGGATGCTTTATTTCCAAAGCGGAATATGTGAAAAATATGATTAAAATCTTACGGGAATTAAAGAAAACAGGTGCAAAGATAATATTTGCAACAACCACACCTGTTAGTGACGAAAAAAGATTCCTCAAAGGACCAATGCCGCCTGCAAATCGCAACGAGGATATTATTGAATATAACGAGGCGGTGCTTAAGGCGTTTGAAAACGAGGATATAGAAATCAATGATTTACATTCACTTATGTATCCCAATCATGACAAATACCTTAGAGAGGATATGGTTCATCCCAATGAAGCAGGTGTTGACTTACTGGGCAGGGCTGTTGCAGACAAAATTAAAAAGTTCAGCAAATTTAAAAATTCCCTTTTGGTTGAATATTCTGACATAACAGAAAAGGATGAAAAAACCATACAATAATTAAGTATACTAATTTGAAAGGAGCATATCAAAAATGATAAAAGCTTTTAAGATGAAGTTATATCACGGTATGGTTGATGAATACGAAAAAAGGCATAATGCTTTATGGCCGGAAATGAAAGAAATGATTCACGAATACGGTGGTAAAAACTATTCCATTTTTTCGATGCAGAAACTGACACTTTGTTTGGATATATAGAACTTGAAAATGAAGAACTTTGGGATAAATCCGCAGATACTGAAATCTGCAAAAAATGGTGGGCGTATATGGCTGATATTATGGAAATGAATGAAGATAACAGCCCCGTAAGCATTCCGCTTAAAAAAGTATTTCATTTAGACTGATTGAAAAACGAGAAAGGTGAGAAAACATATGTATGACATTTCAAAGCATCCTTTTTTTGAGGAATACACTGACACTAAAACGGGTGTTAAAAGTTACATATTAAAGGAGAGAGTGGCTTTTGCTCAGCAGAATTTTTATTTCTGTAATCAAAGCCTTACCCCTGATGGCAAATATCTGTGGATACGCTGTATAAATCCACCGGCTCGGATTATTTCTCTGGCGGTTGTATCTCTTGACCCTGAAAATCCCTTTATCAGAAATATTCCGGGTGCAGGCTCGTCGGGCAACGGTAATTTCCCAAGTCTTATTCCCGGTACAAATGATGTTGTTTTTGCCGAGGAGCAAAAGGTATCGTATTTTCCGCAGTGTTATTCAGTGTTCAAAAAATCCATACAATTCGCATAACTACGGCGTTTGTGGGCGTACCATATGATATTTTGTTTTATGCTTTACTTTGCAATTTTACAGAGTTTTGAGTGCTTTTATTAGCAAACTCTTAGCAAAATATTAGCATATATCCTTACAAAATTATCTTTAAGACGCACCTATTTTAGCACAAAACTATTGAAAAGTAAATAGCAAAATTGAAATTCCAAGAACATTACTGTAACTTTTTGTTATGTGATGTTCTTTTTGTTTTATGCTCGTTTTAACATTGGACAAAACTTTGGGACATTTTGTCCAGAAGTTTTTAAACCATTTCGGATCATATTTAAAAATATGATTCCTTTTTATGAGAAAATTTAAAGGAGGGATTAAATTGCGAGAAATAAAAAACGATAAATATAATTTTTATTACGAGAAAGAAGCAGAACAATTTAGTTTTTACAGAATACCAAAGATGCTTTTTACGGAAGCTAGATTTAAAAAGTTATCTTCTGAGGCGAAAATCCTTTATGGGTTATTGTTAGATAGAATGTCATTGTCTGTAAAAAACGGATGGCTTGACGAAGAAAACAGGGTATATATTTATTATACTGCAAAAGAAGTTATGGAGAGTCTTAATGTTGCAAAAGAAAAATGCACCAAAATTTTTGCAGAATTGGATTGTGAAAATGGATGTGGTTTAATTACGAAAATAAAGCAGGGCCTTGGAAAGCCGGATATGATTTATGTTATGAATTTTGTTGGCTATATGTCATTTGAAAATGAGGGAGATGTTACGGGAATGCAGGATGAACAATATGATGTAGAACCGATAGAAAATTCAAGTGTAGATGATTCTTCAAAAACAGTGCCGGAAATCGAAAGTCCAGAATTTCGAAAATCAAAATTCAAGAAGTTCGAAAATCGAACCTCTGTAGTTTCGAAAATCAAATGTCTAGAAGTTCGAAAATCGAACACTATTAATACTGAATTAAATAATACTAATAATAATTATACTGATTTTAGTAATACCAATCTTATCTTATCTAATCAAAAAGATATTGAATATGGGGGGAATGATGTGATGGATGAGATAAGAGAACGAGATAGTTACAGAAAATTAGTTGCAGATAATATTGAGTACGATGTGATTGCGAGAAATTATGGGTCAGGCGATGCAGAAGGTATTTTAGAGACAATGATTGATGCTATATGTTGCAAGAAAGACTATTTGGTTGTAGCCGGTTCCGAATTTCCAAAAGAAATTGTTAAGAGCAGGTTGTTGAAGTTGGACTATTGTCATATAGCGTATGTATTAGATTGTCTTAAGAAAAATAAAACGAAAATTTACAATATCAAAAGTTATTTACTTACAGCACTGTATAATTCGTTGGCAACAATAGAACATTATTATACTGCGGAAGTAAATCATGATTTTAGCACAGATGTTTGAAGGGAGTAGAAAATTATGAGAGAGAATAGTCAAGCGAAAAGCGAGCATATGGCCAAAGAAGAATACTTGTATCATAACACGGAGGTTCTTTTGAAAAAATATCGTGATGTTATTTGGAGCATTGAGGTTTCTGCAATTCAAGCCCAAATAGGTTTTGAACTTGAGATGGATTGCAAGCTGGAGGAATTTTTGGAAATGTCGTATGTTGCGGGAGCTGATTTATCAGGAACACAACTTCAGGAGCAAATGCGCACTGTTGAAAGAAATAAAAATATGCTGAAAATAATTGAGATGGCAGTAAAGGTGTTAAAAGAAAATCCGAAATTAGGAAAAGAATATTATTGGGTGCTGTTTTATACATATCTATCAAAGGAAATATTACATTCAGTAGACGAGATTCTTGAGGCTATATACAAAGAAACGGGTATTTATATGTCACAAAAAACTTATTACAAATACAGAAAGGCCGCAATAAATAAATTGAGAACAATATTATGGGGATTTGCATCTAAGGATTGTCGTGGGATAATGAATAACTTTGTGTAAGTATTACCGATTCTATGCTAAGGTGGAAGAGAATTGAAAAAATATACACGGATGTGCTATAATAAATTATAGCAAAACTTGGAATTAAGCAATTGTATTAGAATATTATGAGTGTTGATTTTTTGCCTGAACACTGGACATTAGGGACCAAAGACGAAACCTCAGTATTTATGCGGGTTTGCGGAGTTGCGGTTCACTTTTGTTTGCTGTAAAAATGGCAAATGACAACTCGAATTTCGAAAGGTGGTAGGGATTTATCGTAAATATTCGCTTTTAAGCGATGAGGACTTTAGGTTCTTATAAAAATTAAAAACAAGCATGTTTTTTGGCAGACTAAAGTATATAAATTCAATAATAAAAAATATTTAAGATTAACAGTATCGTGTAAAAGATATTTAAAAGAATACCATTCAGACAGATTTGAAAACATGTTTGATGGAGCGAGCAGAACCAATAAGGTGAGAAGTGATGAACACAGACGGATAAGAATCCACAGACTCGCTGAAATATTAATTCTCTTAGACCTTGCAGACATAAAAATTTTTGCGGATGAAAAAAGCCTGATGGAAAAAACTCTTGGATTTGAAAGAAGAAACGGCACAGACTTAACAGACTATTGTGCAGAGAAAAACACAGCAGAGTTTTATACGGCAGATGAATTAAAAGCAGCAGAATTATTTAAAAACGCAAGAACATCAAGAGCAATGGGGGTTATCTTCTCTTATCCTGAAGTTTATATTATATATAATTTTGGTGACGAGGTTCTGGAAATGGAGAATAAAACGGAGGAATCATTTTACTCCAAAGCAAAATTGGCATTTTATTTTGAACTGCAGGGAAAACACTATTATGAATTCCCAAGAATTATTTATGTAGGAAACAGTATGGATCTTGCAAATAAGATTAAGGAAGATGATGCAAGAGGACAAGTTGATACATTTGTGGAGACGTCTAATGTAAAGATACGGAATAAGTTTGAGTTTATTCTTCGATATATAGCTGATGAAAAAAACCAGTTCAAGGAACCATATGTAAAGCATTTTTCTATAGAGAAATACAAGAGACTATATGAACTAAGATTAAAAGTTACGAGTGTAATGAGCAGAATAATATTCTGTGTTGTTGATGATAATGTAATTTTGTTACATGCATTCATAAAAAAGGACAGACGGGATACGGAGCAAGCATTGGAATATTCTCTAAAACTACTGGGGCAACTTGATGAATATGGAAAGAATGTGAAAAGTTATTTGAAAGAGGTGAAAATAAAATGATTTGTGTATTAACTTTGTTTGGAGAAATGGATTTTCGATCTGCTTTAATGAATACAAATTATACTTCAAAGTTTCTAGAGTTGATTTGACATTGCAAGCGGAGTGGATTAAAAATAAGATTCTATCAGAAAATTTCCTGGGTTATGAATCTGTAAATTGTACAGAATGAAAAAGAACACCCAAACTTGAAGGTGTTCTTTAAGGATGGATTTGAGTGGTTAATAATTTAATTTATCCACAATAGAATGATCTTCTTGGATTAGATAGATTAATTTTTTTGCTGTGGGGTTTGGATTCGAACGACCACGCTCCCAAGCTTCAATTGTTCTGCAGGATACCCCGAGTACTTCGGCGAAATTTCTTTGTGTCATTGAAAGGGAAGTCCTGACTTCGCGAACATTGATGTTTGGAAGGGATTGTTTTCGAGCAAATGTCTCTGCACTTGCTTTACCTTTTTCGTACGCAAGAGCTTCGTTTAATCCGTCCATAAGACTAGAGAAAAAATCAATTTCTTGAAAATTGTTTTCAATTTCTTCTATAGATAAAGCTGATTTAAATCTAATTTCAGGCATAGTATCACTCCTTTTTTATGGCATCTATAATGGTTTTCAAAATTTTTAACTGTTCGGGCGTTAAATTGCTTTGCATGTTTTTAGGATAGGCGAAGAGTAGATAGAGCTTTTCTTTTTCGAAAACATCAAGATAGATAACGCGACCACCACCACTTTTTCCTCGGCCGTCAAGGTGAATTCTCATTTTTCTGGCACCACCGGTTCCTTGGATAACATCACCTGTTTTTGAGTTTTCGAGCAATATTTGTTCAAGATCTTTTAATTGGTCATCATTTAATCCCATTGCTTTCCATGAAACTAAAAACGGTTTAGTAAAAACAAATTCTCTTTTCATTATATCACATCTTTGTAAAAATATTAGTACGATAATATCGTATCTGTACTATTATTATATATCATATCAATCAAATTGTCAATAATTAATTATAAAAAGAAAAAAAGCATATTCAGTCGTTTATAACTATACTGATGAAAATGGAGAGAGTAGACAAAAGTGGGAAACTTGGCATACTCTTCATGAAGCTCAAAAAAGAAAAGCCGAGGTTGAAAATCAACAATATAATGGTATATTTATTCCGCCAACAAATCAAACAGTTTCGGAATTTTTGCACGATTTCGTTGTGTTATATGGTGAGAAGAAATGGAGTATGTCAACTTACGATGGAAATACAGGTCTTATTGCAAATTACATAAATCCCTTAATCGGTGATGTACCTATGCAACAGATAAATACAAGATTTGTTGATCAATTCACCAGAACACTGGAAAAAACAAAATCTGTAGTTAGTAGAAATAGAAAACCGAAGGATGAGTATTTGCCGGAGCAGACAAGGGATAAAATTTATAAACTATTGTCGTGTGCCTTTAAACAAGCGGTCAAATGGGAAATAATACAAAAGAATCCATTTGAGTTTTCGATGTATACCCGACCTAAATATAAAAAAAGAGATATTTGGTCGGCGGATATGATCAGAAAAGCATTGGATAAATGTGAGGACGGTAAATTATATGTTGCAATAAATTTAGCATTTGCTTGTTCTATGCGTGAGGGTGAAATTCTTGGATTGACTTGGGATAATGTTCATATATCTGATGATGACATTGCAAGGGATGATGCGTATGTTTACATCGATAAGGAACTTCAAAGGGCGTCAAAACGAAGTCTTGAAATATTAGATAAAAAAGATGTGTATTTTGTATTTCCACCGCTTATGCCTAACACGAGTACAAGAGTTGTACTCAAGAAACCTAAAACAGATAGCAGTATAAGAAAAATATGGCTACCAAAAACATTAGCTTACATATTGAGGGAGTGGAAACAACATCAGGAAGAATTGAAAGAATTACTTGCTGATGAATACTCGGATTATAATTTAGTTGTTGCTTTAAATAACGGCAGGCCATGTGAGGGGAGAGTTCTTTTAAAAGCATTTGAATCGTTAAGGAAAAAAGCGGAACTTCCTAATGTAGTTTTTCATTCACTCAGACATTCAAGCACAACATATAAGTTGAAACTGAATCATGGAGATTTGAAAGCAACACAGGGAGATACAGGACATGCTCAAATAGATATGATAACAGATGTTTATGCTCATATATTAGATGAGGACAGGAAAATAAATGCTATGAAATTTGAAAACTCATTTTATAATATTAAAGTTGATTTGAGAAATGTTCAAGCACCGCCCGAACAAGGACAGCAAACATTAGATGTGGCCAGCCTTATTGCGCAACTGCAAAAATCTCCGGAACTTTTAGAAACATTATCACAATTGATTGCTGCTAAAGCGTAGTTTCGAAGTGCCGTTCGAAACAAAACTAACTTAACAATTAGCAAAAGGTCGAATTTATTAGCAAATCCCCTTAAAATAGTTCGTTTCCAATTAGCAAGATTAGATGGAGAAAAATAAAATTTTTTTCATCTGTGAAGGAAAAAATAAAAATACCACATAATTACTAAAAAGCCAGTAATAATGCGGTATTGGTGGCACCCCCAGCGCGACTCGAACGCACGATTTGCCCTTAGGAGGGGCATGTTATCTCCACTTAACTATGGGGGCGGATTTGCTAAGAATATTCAATTTTTGTATTATTATACCCTCTTGAGGTGACGGAACTGTTTTCCCTTAGGAGGGGCTTGTTATTATGAGCGAAGCGAATAAAAAGGTTCGCTCAGCCGTCAAAATCTATGATTTTGAAAACGGCGTGCGGTTCTTATATCCACTTAACTAAGAGGGCATACATTAAATTTACCAATATATAATACCGCAAAACAGAAATATTGTCAAGAGTTTATGCATAAATATAACTGAATAAAAGTATGTTGCGGAGGTTGTTATATGGAAAATGATAAAGGGTATCTGATAATTCAGACACTTACTGCAGGGAAAGGTGTTCCTGTTTCGGGAGCGCACATAACAGTGACCAATGAAACGAACGGGGGAATGGTTGAACGGGTGTTAGTGACAGATAGAAACGGGCAGACTGAGCGGATAGAGCTTGATGCACCCAGCAGGGATAATTCGCTTGAGCCAAACCAAAAGGATAATTACAGTATTTATAATATCAGAACAGATATGGAGGGGTATTATCCTGTGGAGAATCTTGATGTTCCCATATTTGGCGGACAAACGACAGTTCAGCAGGTTTTGTTGATTCCTGTTCCTCTGGGGTATATCAGGACACCTGAAGTTATAACTGATAAAGAGCCTGAGAATCTGTAAGGAGGGGTTAGTATGAATGGAACACCTGTTATACCTGAAACTATAACAGTTCACCTTGGAGCACCAAATTCGAGTGCGGAAAATGTTACGGTTTCGTTTGCTGATTATATAAAAAATGTTGCATCCAGTGAAATATATCCAACCTGGCCTGAAAATGCCATAAGAGCGAATATCTATGCTCAGATTTCCTATGCATTGAACAGAGTTTACACGGAATGGTACAGAGCGAGAGGTTATGACTTTGATATAACAAATTCAACGGCATATGACCAGTCTTTTGTTAAAGGTCGGAATATATTTGAGAACATAAATGAGATTGTGGATGAGATATTTAATGACTATATAAGACGGCAGGGATTTGTTGAGCCGTTGTTTGCCACCTATTGTGACGGAATAGAGGTGAGCTGTGATGGACTTTCGCAGTGGGGGAGTGTAACTCTTGCGGAAGAGGGACTTGTGCCTTATGAAATTTTGACTAATTACTACGGAGACGATATTGATTTGGTTTTTGATGCTCCTGTTATGAATGTATCGGACTCATATCCCGGGACTCCGCTTAGAATAGGGAGTTCGGGAGATTCGGTCAGGAGAATACAAAACCAGCTTAACAGAATATCAAAAAACTATCCGCTTATTCCGAAAATACCAAACCCCACAGGAGTCTTTGGGGTTGAAACAGAGGATGCCGTCAGAAAATTTCAGCAGACTTTCAATATGACTGCGGACGGAATTGTTGGAAAAGGAACATGGTATCAGCTTCAGGAAATATATGTGGCGGTAAAAAAACTGGCGGATGTTGATTCTGAGGGGCAGACAATAGAAGATGTTGCTAAGCAGTATAAAGGTGCGTTGCGTGTGGGAGACAGAGGGGAGAGTGTGTCAGCACTTCAATATTATCTTCTGCTGATTTCGGTTTATAACAATGCAATCCCACCTATTTCCATAGACGGGGTTTATGGCGATGCAACCCGAAATGCAGTTGAGGCATTTCAAAGATTTTACGGACTTAATGTAACAGGAGAGGTTGACAGAGAAACATGGAACAGTATCTCAAACACATATCTTGGAATAGTTGAAACTATTTCTCCCGAAAATGTGGGAAATAATACAGTTCCTTATCCCGGAACACCAGTGGTTTTGGGGAGTCAGGGCGAATATGTCAGGGTTATTCAGGAGTATCTGGCAAGAATTTCGGAAACTTATAGCGAAATCCCAACAGTTACAGTAAATGGCACATTCGGGGAGACAGACTCGGAGGCGGTTATTGCTTTTCAGGAACTATTTGGTTTGGAACCTACAGGCTTTGTCGGTCCTGCAACATGGAATGCCATAGCGGAAGAATATAATGATTTGATATTGGGTGAAACAAAAAATGAAGGTCAGGCACCAGGCTATGAAGTTTCTCAGGAGGGGTAATATGCAAAAACAGAATAACAAGTCAGATGTTTACGAAATTCAGAATTATTTGAGAAGAATACAGATAGCAAACGATGAAATAAATCTATTAAATCCCGACGGAATATATGGCCCTGAAACAGTTGAGGCGGTTATAGCGTATCAAATAAGAAATAATATCCCTGCAACGGGCAGAGTTGATAGTTTGACATGGGAAAAAATATATGAAGATTTTCTTATTGCGGATGAGATGTTGTCCGTTCCTGAAAAGGTGTCATTTTTTCCGCTTGGTATTGCGGAGATGAAAAAGGGGGATGCCTTTGATGAAATATATGTTCTACAAACCCTGCTCAGAGCCTTTGCGAGACGGCTGGAAAATCCTGAGTTAATTGAAATAACGGGAGTTTTTGATGATGCAACAGAAAATTCGGTCAAGGAACTTCAAAGGGTTTTTGGACTTGAGGAAACGGGGCGGATGAGTAAATCACTCTGGAACAAAGCGGTAAGATTCCACAATGACAGGCATTTCTCTGAAAAGTATTGACTAAATATGTGAAAAGTGGTAATATGTATTTATTCTTCAAAAGAGAACAAAAAGGAGGAGACTTATGAAGAAGATTTTTACTATTGAAGGACTTTGTTGCCCTAACTGTGCGGCAAGCGTTGAAAGAGATGTTAATAAGATTGACGGCGTTATAGAGGCTAAAGTTAATTTTATAACACAGAAAATGGTTATTGAAATGAATGAAGAGGATGAGGCGAGAATAACCGAGGCGGCTGTTGAGGTTTGCAAGGATGTTGAGCCTGATTGCGTTGTTACATACTAAAGTATGAGTAAAAAAGATAAAAAGCTTTTAAAAAGAATTATTGCTTCCCTGATTTTGTTTGTTCTGGGACTAATGTTGCCGAGCGAAAATATTGCATTTTTTGTTTATATTGCATCATATCTTATGGTTGGATATGAAATTATAAAAAAAGCAGTTTTGCGGATTTTGAAGATGAAATTTCTTGACGAGAATTTTCTTATGGCAACGGCAAGCATTGGTGCATTTGTTATCGGTGAATATACCGAGGCGGTTGCGGTTATAATCTTTTATCAGATTGGCGAACTTTTTCAAAGCTATTCTGTGGGGAAGAGCAGACGCTCTATAAAAGAGCTTATGAGTATCTCCCCTGACTATGCCTTTGTTGAAGAAAACGGAGCGGTTTTGAAAAAATTACCCGATGAGGTCAAGGTCGGGGATATTCTTATTATAAAGCCTGGTGAAAAAGTCCCCGTTGACGGAGTTATATTCAAAGGGAAAACTGCTTTTAATACTGCCCCGTTAACGGGCGAGTCCATTCCGAGGAATGCGGAAGAAGGGGACAGAGTAAGCAGTGGTTTTATAAATATTGACGGTATGATTAAAATCAGGGCAGAAAAAGAATACTCTGATTCGACCGTAGCGAAAATTCTTGAGCTTGTTGAAAATTCGACAATGGCAAAAGCGAAAACTGAGCGGTTTATAACGAGGTTTTCGGCGTATTATACCCCTGTTGTTGTAGGTCTTGCGGTATGTCTCGCTTTTGTTCCGCCGTTGTTTTTTGGCGGATTTTCGGAATGGATATACAGAGCGTTGTCGTTTCTTGTTGTGTCCTGTCCTTGTGCTTTGGTGATTTCAGTACCCCTTTCATTTTTCGGGGGAATAGGCGGTGCGTCTAAAAAAGGAATATTGGTAAAAGGCGCAAACTATCTTGAAATGTTGGCAAAATGTGAAGTTTTTGCTTTTGATAAAACAGGAACACTTACAAAAGGTAAGTTTGAAATCGTTTCTGTAAATCCCGTCGGAATGAGTCAGGAAGAGTTTCTAAGTTATCTTGTTTCAGCCGAAAAAGGTTCAAATCATCCAATCGCTCAGGCGGTGGTCAGTTGTTTTGGAAATAACGAGGCAGAAGCTGAAATAACAGAGATTGCGGGCAGAGGTGTCAGGGCGGAACTTAACGGAAAAACAATTCTTTCGGGAAACTTTAAACTGATGCAGGAATATGGTATAGAATGTGGAATACCCATAGAATATGGTACTGCACTTTATATGGCGGTTGACGGAATTTATGCAGGATATGTTATCGTGGCTGACTCTTTAAAAGAGGAAAGCGAAAGAGCTTTAAAGGAACTGTTGGCAACGGGAATAGATAAAACTGTGATGCTTACCGGCGACACTATGGAAAATGCAGAGTTTGCTTTAAAACAGATTTGTGTCAGTGAATATAGAGCGGAACTGTTGCCTGAGGATAAGGTGGATGCCGTTAAGGAAATCGCTGAGAACGGAAAATGCGTTGCATTTGTTGGTGACGGAATAAATGACGCACCTGTCCTTGCTTTGGCGGATGTAGGGATTGCGATGGGCGGAATTGGCTCAGATGCCTCTATTGAGGCGGCGGATATTGTTATAATGGACGACAATCTTTTAAAGCTCCCCGTGGCGGTTAAAATTGCGAAAAAGACTATGAGAATAGTAGGGCAGAATATAGTTTTTGCAATAGGTGTTAAAGTTATGGTGCTTATATTGAGTGCCTTTGGCGTAACCAATATGTGGGCAGCAGTTTTTGCAGATGTTGGGGTTGCGGTTACAGCAATACTCAATGCTATGCGGACAATGAGAATAAAAGAATAAAAGAAGTGTGGCGAGCCACACTTCTTTTATTCTTTCTCTATTTTATAACCAACGTTACGAACCGTTTTTATATATTCTCCGCAAGCACCAAGCTTTTGCCGGAGTGTTCTTATATGAACATCAACAGTTCTCGTTTCGCCCTCAAAATCAGTTCCCCAGACAAGATTCATAAGTTTGTCTCTGCCGAGAACTATTCCTTGGTTTATAAGAAGATGATAAAGCAGTTCAAATTCCTTAAATGTAAGAGTAATTTCTTCCCCGTCAACTGTGAGGATATGTCTCTTTTTGTTGAGTGTTATTCCGTTATAGCAAATATTTTCCTCTTCGGGTTTAGTACGGCGGAGAACTGCCTTTATCCTTGAAATAAGCTCAATTATATCAAATGGCTTAGTTATATAATCATCAGCACCCTCATCAAGACCTTTGATTTTATCAAGCTGGCTGGATTTTGCAGTCAGCATAATAACGGGGATGTGTTTAAAGTCACCGTTATTTCTAAGTTCCTTAAGAATAGAAATCCCATCCTTGTCGGGAAGCATAATGTCGAGAAGAATAAGGTCAGGCTTTTCAATTTTAAGCTTTTCAAAAAAGCTTTCTGCAAGTTCAAAACCCTTAACGGAAAATCCTGATGATTTAAGAGTATATTCAACCAACTCTCTAATATTTGTATCATCTTCAACATAAAAGATTTTACTCAACTGTTTCACCACCGTTTAATTAAATACTGTATTTTTCTTTATAGAAATCGTACTGAGCTATAAATTCGTTATCAGCATTGTGTTTAACATTTCTTAGGTATTCGTGAGCATCCTGAGTGTCCTGAGTGTCAGTTGCAATCTGGATAAGACAAACACCGATGTTAGAACAATGGTCAGCAACTCTTTCGTAATTTGTAAGCAAGTCAGAGAATACGAAACCAAGCTCGATAGTACATTTTCCAGCCTGAAGTCTTGCAAAATGGCGGTTTTTAAGCTTATGCTTAAGCTTATCAATAATCTGTTCAAGAGGTTCGATATGCTTTGCAAGGCTTATATCGTCTTTTTCAAGAGCGGACATTGTTATGTCAAGAATTTCTGATGTAGCCTCTGAAATAATCTGAATTTCTTTTCTTGCCTCTTCGGAGAACTGGATTTTCTTCTGGTAAATCTCTTCAGCAACCTTGACAATATTTTCAGCGTGGTCACCGATTCGTTCAATATCTCCGATTATATGAAGAAGCTTTGTTGTTGTTTCGCTGTCGGATTTTGATAAATCACGACTGGCGATTTTAACAAGATATGAACTGATTTTATCTTCGTATGTATCAATTTTCTTTTCGTTAAGATGAATTTTTTCAACAAGCTCTTTGTCATAGTTGTCAATAAGGGTAAGTGAATCGTAAAAAGATTCCCTTGCAGTAAGTGCCATATCAACAACGAGATTTCTGCTTCGTTCGATAGCGTATGCAGGGTAGTCAAGAAATCTTTCGTCAAGAGTATGTGTTGGGTTAGTTTCAATATCTTCGTCGGATTTTCTGCCCTTTATAAGAGTACAAGCGGTCCTTTCGATTTGTGTAGTAAACGGCAGAAGGATAACCGTTGAGAGAATGTTAAACATTGTGTGTATAACAGCTATACTCATAAATGATGCGTTTGTGTGCATAAAATCAAAATCAAATACCGCGTGAAGAATATAGAACGCAAGACAAACGATAACAACCCCGATAATTTTAATGTATAAACAGGAAAATGCAACTCTTTTTGAGTCAGTATTTGCGTTTATTGAAGAGAGAATAGGAGTAATCGTCGTTCCTATGTTCTGCCCGAGAATGATAGGCAGGGCAACAGAGTGAGGGATAATACCTGTAACTGAGAGCGCCTGCAAAATACCAACTGATGCGGAAGAACTCTGGATTATAGCGGTAAGGATAGTACCACTTAAAATACCGAGAATCGGATTATCAAACATAATAAGGATTTGCTTGAAAGTGTCACTTTCTCCAAGACCCTTCATAGAATCACTCATAGCGTCCATACCGAACATAAGGATTGAAAAGCCGAGAAGAAGAGTTCCTATATCTCTTTTCTTGTCCTTGCTTACCATGGTGAAAATCAAACCGATAATAGCGAGAACAGGCGTAAAGGAGGTTGGCTTGAATAACTTGATGATTGTGCTGGCATCACTGCTTATATCGGATAAACTGATGAGCCAGGAGGTAACCGTTGTTCCAATATTTGCGCCCATAATTATTCCTATTGTCTGTCCAAGCTTCATAATGCCTGAGTTAACAAAACCAACAAGCATAACAGTTGTCGCAGATGAACTCTGAATTATTGCTGTAACAAATAACCCCAAAAGGAACCCGTTAAAGCGGTTTGAAGTAAGCCTTTCGAGAATGGATTCAAGCTTACCGCCCGAGATTTTTTTAAGGCTGTCTCCCATAACATCCATTCCGTACAGGAACAAGGCAAGACCGCCGATTAGTGCAAGAATTGAGAAAATATCCATACTTTTCCTCCGTAAAATCTGTAATTTATAATTCCATTTTACATCAAAAATGTTAAATATACAACTATTAAATGTAAAATTTATGTAAAACATTTGAAAATTGACATCAAATTTGTTATGTGATATAATAGAAATACGCCGTTTGTATAGGCAAAACTTATAATGGTAACAATGTATAGAGAATTATAAAATTGGGGAAGTTTGGTATGGCTGATTTCAGAGAGGTAAATATAAACGACAGAAAATGGGTAGAGGAAATTATGAGTAAAGGCGATTGCGAGAGCCTTGAATGTAATTTTACCACGATATTTATATGGCGGAAAATATACGATATGAAAATAAGTTCATTGCAAAACGGGAACTTCTTTTCGGCGATGGCTGGAGAAAATTATTTTCTTTTCCCTATAGGTGATGGTGATGTTAAGAGTGCTATTGACGAAATAATTAATTATTGTGTTGAACGGAATGTATGTCCGGGTTTTTATTCTCTCACGAAGAAAAATAAAGAGTTTCTCGAACAATTTTATCCAGAAAAGTTTGAGTTTACCGAAATTCGTGATGGGGCGGATTATATTTATGAAAAGGACAAGCTTGCGACCCTTTCGGGAAAGAAACTTTCATCCAAAAGAAACCATATCAATCGTTTTATAGAGAATAATCCTGACTGGAAATACGAACAGATTGATAAAAGTAACATAGGCGAAGCTTTTGAAATGAACAAAAAATGGTGTGAAGATGCAGGATGTGAGAATGAAACAGGGCTTAAGGAAGAGGGATGTGCCGTTTCGGAAGCCTTTGAGAACTTTGAAAAGCTGGGACTTTCGGGCGGTCTTATCCGTGCCAATGGTGAGGTAATCGCATTCTCTATGGGTGACAGACTCAATGACGACACCTTTCTTGTTCATATCGAAAAAGCATATGCTGATATTCAGGGAGCATATCCTATTATTAACCGTGAATTTGTCATTCATAACTGCGATGGATATAAATTTGTTAATCGTGAGGATGACACAGGTGACGAGGGGCTGAGAAAAGCAAAGCTTTCATACAGACCGTGTGTTATCCTTGAAAAATGGGACGCTAAAATGAGGGAGATTTAAAATGATAGAATTTGCTTCCGAAATTTATCGAAATGGGATAATAAAACTGTGGCAGGAAGCCTTTGGTGATGACGAGAAATTTATAGCTGATTTTCTTGAGAAGATTGATTATAAGAAAAATATGCTTGTCTTTTCAGAAAATGGAGAAGTCGTTGCTATGGCAACAATGCTCCCTGTTTTTTGCAAAGCGGTTAAAGGCAGATATGTCTATGCCGTTGCAACCGCAAAATCACATCGGGGAAAAGGTATTTGCAAAGCGGTAATGAACAGAATTGACGAAATTATAAAAAGTCAGAGTGAGGGATTTGCGATTTTAGTCCCTGCAAGCGAAAGTTTGTTTTCTTTTTACGAAAAACTTGGTTATTGCGATGTGGTTTATAAACCGTCGCTTCCTGATGTGAAGGGGAGTGGAAAACAATGTTCCGTTTCGGAATATTTTAAAATAAGAAACGAAATATTTTCAGACTATGACCTTATCGGCTGGAGCGAGGAAATGCTTGAGTATATATTAAGCTTCGGCGAGATAAAGTTATGTGACGGCGGAGCGGTTTACAGGGAGGAAACAACGCTTAAGGAACTGCTAACTGATGAAATTTTTAAAAGCAGTTGGACAGAGCCGTTTGCACTTATTAAATATATAGACGAAAATCTGAAATTTGAAAAGCCATATTTCGGATTGTGTATGAATTAGGAGGAATTTTAGTGGAGAGAAAAAGCGGAGTGCTTATGCATTTTTCGTCTCTTTTCGGTGACTATTCAACGGGGAGTTTTGGCGACGAAGCAAAGTATTTTATTGATTTTATAAAGGAATGTGGATTTTCGTATTGGCAGGTTTTGCCGTTTTGTTTGGTGGACGAGTGTAATTCACCATATAAATCTTATTCATCATTTGGCGGGAATCCATATTTTGTTGACCTTAAAAAGCTTAATCGAAAAGGACTTCTGACTGATGAAGAACTTTTGGCACAGACTCAGCAAACACCGTATTGCTGTGAGTTCACAAGGCTTTACCACACCCGTTTTGATGTGCTTATGACGGCATCAAAGCGAGCCAAGAGCAGAGATGAAATAAATGCCTTTATCGAAAACGAGCCGTATCTTAAGAAATTCTGTGAGTTTATGGCGCTGAAAAAATCCAATAATCAGCTTCCTTGGTTTAAATGGGAAAATGATGAGATTGATGAAGATACTCTGTTTATGTGGAAATTCATTCAGTTTGAGTTTTTCTCCCAGTGGGCGGAAATTAAGGCGTATGCCAATGAAAAAGGGATAAAAATTATCGGAGACATACCGATTTATGTTTCCCATGACAGCGCGGATGTGTGGAGTAACAGAGAACTGTTTTTGCTTGATAATGAGAATAACCCGACAGAGGTGGCAGGCGTTCCGCCGGACTATTTCTGTGAGGATGGTCAGCTCTGGGGAAATCCCCTTTATAACTGGGCAAAAATGGAAGAAACAGGATTTAAGTGGTGGAAAGACCGAATTGCACATATGCTTAGACTTTTTGACGGAGTTAGAATTGACCATTTCAGAGCCATAGAGTCATTCTATGCAGTTGACGGGAAAGCTGAAAATGCCCGTAATGGTAAATGGGTTAAAGGTCCGGGTGAAAAGCTTATTGATGCGCTTAAATCCGTGGCTGAGGATAAACTGATTATCGCCGAGGATTTGGGGGAAATCACCCGTGAGGTAGAGGAGCTTGTTGAGAAAAGCGGATTTCCGGGAATGAGGGTATTCCAGTTTGCCTTTTTAGGTGACCACGATACTCCGCATCTTCCACATAACTACAAAAATAACTGCATTGCATACACAGGAACTCACGATAATAATACTCTCTTAGGTTATCTTTGGGAGCTTTCGGATTGGGACAGAAAGAGAATGCTTGAATACTGCGGATACGATAACCCTGACTGGGAACGGGGATATGACAGTATTTTGAGGACCATGTTTGCGAGCCATTCAGGACTGGTTATTCTGCCTGTTCAGGATTTGCTGGGTTACGGCTCGGATACAAGGCTGAATATTCCCGGAAAAGCTGACGGAAACTGGCAGTTCCGCCTGACAAAGGAACAACTTGACGGAATAGATAAAAATAAATTCCGCAGACTTAACGAAATGTATAAAAGAATCTGATTTGGAGGACGCTATGAGCGGGTTGTATGAAAAATTGAAAATTTACGGCAAAAAGAATATTTGTCCTATGCATATGCCCGGGCATAAGCGGAAATTCGGTATTTGTAGGGATGTTGATATAACGGAAATTGACGGGTTCGATAATCTTGCAAATCCGACGGGAATACTTAAGGAACTGCAGAACGGCTGGGCAAAAGCGTATAATGCGGACAAAGCGTTTATCTCAATAAACGGAAGTACGGGAGCAATCCTTTCTGCTATCTGTGGTGTCTGCAAAAAGGGCGATAAAATAATTATGGCGAGAAACTGCCATAAAGCTGTGTATAATGCGGTCAAACTTATGGAACTTGAATGTGAATATATATTTCCTGAGTATGACGAGCTTGGAATTGCGAAAGGTATAAGCCTTGAATCCGTTAAAAAGGCGGTGGAAGAAAATCCTGATGCAACACTTATAGTGCTGACTTCACCAACATATGAGGGTGTTATAAGCGATATAGAGGGGATTTGCCGTATAGCCCACGAAAAAAATATTCCTGTTTTTGTCGATTCCGCACATGGGGCACACATTAGATTTATGGGCGGAGAAAGTCCTGTTGAGCAGGGTGCTGATATTGCCTGCATAAGTCTGCATAAAACATTGCCGTCTATGACACAAACAGCCTTGCTTATATTAAATGAAGAGCGGATTGACGGCGGAGTTATAAAGGAAAAACTGAATGTGTTTCAAACATCGAGTCCGTCGTATGTTTTAATGGCATCTGTTTCGGAATGTCTTTCCTTTGTGGAAAACGAAAAGAAACGGTTTGAACGGTATAGAGATAACATTGAGTGGTTTTACGGAAATATACGCCTTGAAAAACTGGAACTGAGAAAGAATGATGATTTGGGTAAAATCGTTATAAGCACAGGTAAAACGGATATTTCAGGATTGGAGCTAATGGAGAAATTAAGAGAGCATTATGGAATTGAGCTTGAAATGGCTTATGATAATTATGCTCTTGCTATGACCTCGGTTTGTGACAGAAAACAGGATTTCAAAAGACTTATGAAGGCTCTTGAGAAAATTGATAAGGCGGTAAGGCGTGGTAAAAAGTGTACGGCGAAATACCCCGTTCCGCAAAAATATAAAGGACAAACAGGTGCGGTTAAAACAGTTTTACTAAAAGATGCGACAGATGGAGTTTGCGCGGATTATATTTATGCTTATCCTCCGGGCGTGCCTATTATTGCACCATTTGAGGTTATAGACGAAGATATAGTGAATTACATATCAAAACTTGAGGGAAACGGAATAGTGGGAATAACTGACGGAAAAATCAAAATATACGAAAAACCGTAACTATTAATTTTTGTACAAAAGTGAAAAAATCATAATTCTTATTGTAATTGCAGGTGTGTTGTGGTATAATATAAGCTACTACTTTTAATTTAAAAAACACATTAAATATTTTATATAAAGGAGTTAAAGAAAAATGAAACGGAAACAAAGTAAAGTATTGTCAATTCTGCTTTCACTTGCGATGCTATGTAGCTTGGCTATGCCTACTGCTTTTGCGTCAGACAGCAGATACAATGACACAACTAACCACTGGGCAGAAACAGCCATTGAGCGGTGGAGTGATTACGGGATTGTTGAGGGCTACGGCGATGCCTTTAACCCAGACAACTCAATCACACGCGGACAAATGGCAACAATACTGTCAAAAACCTTGGGGCTGACAGAAGAAGCGGAAAATCCATTTAGTGATATTTCTGCCGATGATTGGTATGCTCCTTATGTTCTTCGTTGCTATAAAGCAGGCATAATGCTTGGGGATAACGGCAAGGCTAACCCTAATGCAGAAATCACCAGACAAGAGGCTATGACCATGTTCTGTCGTGCTTTCGGCATTAAAGCAGACAAAACATCAGACTTAAACTCATTCAAGGACAGCAAAGCAATTGATAACTGGGCTTTACCTTATGTTTCCGCTTTGATAAACAGCGGTATTGTAAGCGGTGTTTCAAGTGATATGATTGCACCTGCTGACAGTATGAGCAGAGCATCTCTTGTGACAATCCTTGACCGTGCTGTGGTTCAGTATATCAATGCAAGCGGTGAATATGACCTGACAGACAGCAACGGCATTATTCTTGTAACTGCCGGAGATACTACCTTAAAAGGTGAGACAAAGGCCGATATTCTTATATCACAGGCAACCGACGGAAAAGCTGTAACCTTTAAGGATGCAACAGTTACGGGTGAGGTTACAGTTCAGGCTGATACAAAGATTATAAGTAACAATTCTAAACTTCCCCAAATTGATGCAACTGTTGAGGAGATTAAAAAGGAAACCCCTAAAAAACCCAGCGGTGGTGGTTCTGGCGGTAGTTCTGGCGGTAGTTCCAGACCAACAACCTCTAACCTGACAATCAGCGAGGAAAAAACCGTAACAAGAGGTACATATAACAATGTAACTATAACCGATGCAGTAGCAGATGGTGAGGTTACTTTGAGCGGTGTAACTGTTAAAGGTGATTTGACTATCAAGGGCGGTGGCTCAAACTCAATTAAACTTGATGCCTGCACTATTCATGGTAAGGTTATAATGGCTAAAGAAACAGGCGAAGTGCCTCGTCTTGAATTGACAAATACACCTATTGCCAATGTTGAGGTACAGAAACCTGCAATTATTGAGGCGGTAGATACTATCTCTGCTGTTACAAAGATTGAGGCAGCTGCTAACATAGAGATTAAGGGTGAAAATACAAAGGTTGATACTCTTGCAGTTCCTGAAACTGCGGAAAGTGCAGTAGCAGTAACTGTAACGGCTGGTAGTGTTGCAACTGTTGAAGCAAAGGCGGAAACAAGTGTAACAGGTGTAAATAATTCCGTTAATACAATAATAGCAACGGCAGCGGTAACTGCTGATTCTGATACAGTTCAAAAGGTGGAAATCCCTGAAACTGCAACAGAGAGCGTAAGCGTAACTGTAACTGGCGATGCATCTGTTGATGTTGAAATCAACTCAACAAGTGGTGTGGCTGTTACGGGTACAAATGTAACTGTTTCAACTACTCTTGAAACCGCTCCCGATAATATAACAGTAGGTGGTGAGGCTGTAACTCACATTCATAAATGGGGTGAGCCTGAAATAATACCTCCAACTTGTAAGGTGGACGGCGAAAAAACCTACACATGTATTGCCGAAGGTTGCGATGAACCTGTAATGACTAAAAAAGAGGTTATCCCTTCATTAGGTCATAAGTACGGGGATTGGAAGTTGTCTGATAATGACTTGCATGTCCGTGAGTGTGCTAATGATAAAGACCACCATGAAAAACAAGAGCATACTTGGGACGACGGCAAAATAACAACAGAGGCAACATGCGGTCAGGAGGGTGTAAAAACTTATACCTGCTCCGTATGCAAAGGAACAAAGACAGAATCAATAGACCAGAAAGACCATAACTGGGGTGACTGGGTAAAGGTAGATACTACAAGCCACAAAAGGGTATGTAAGAACAATGCAGAACATACCGAAACGGCAGACCATACCCCGATTATTGATGATGAAATTGAGGCAACCTGTACAGAAACAGGTAAAACAGAAGGTTCGCATTGTGATGTTTGTAACAGTGTGATTGTTGAACAAACCACAACACCTGCATTAAATCATGATTTTACAGGTGAATATAAAAAGGACGCAGACGGACACTGGCATATCTGTACCCGTGACAACTGTGAAGAAACCGACACAAAAGCAGCTCACAGCTACAACACAAAGAATTGTGCAGAAATTGCTACATGTACAATTTGTAACTATGTAAAGCCTGATGGAGAACATTCCTGGGGTGATTACATAAAGTTAGACGATTTTAATCATAAACGAAACTGTTCTGCTTGTGATGAACCGGAAATAAAGGCTCATTCTTGGAATGACGGTGTAATCACAGCCGAGCCGACACAAACAAATGCGGGTGTGAAAACCTATACATGCTCTGAGTGTAAAGGAACAAAGACCGAGAGTGTGCCATATGTTCCCAAAAAAGAAATTAATTTTTCAAAAAGTGGAAATTCTATTCGGGTAGAATGGAGCGGATATACGGCGTCTAAGTATATTTTTAGATTGTTTGACGAAGAAGGAAATAAGGTTTCCGAAAGTGCTGAAACCAGCAGAACATATGATAATGATATAAGTATATATATGCCTGTACCTGACACCGGTGTGAATAAGTATAAGTTTGTTTTGTATGAATACAGAAATGGCGTAGCGACAGAGCTTGACAGTATTGATGATGCAATAATCATAACTGTGGGTTCAGAAGCAGTTGATTATGAAATTGCCTATAATGATGTTGCCGAAAACGAGCATAGTATTACATGGAAGAATGGCATAGTTCCAAACGGTATAAAATATATTGGTATCTGGAAAAATGCGAATGGAACGCATAATGAAAAAATAAGCGGTGCGATTTCACAATACGGAATAGTGCATCGTAAATATGGATATCAGAATCTTACCTTTGACTTAAGAGTGATTTCTTCCTTTGATGTTCTGGATGGAAAGGTAGCGTTAACAATGACACCTCCGTCTGAAAAGAAGTATACTGAGCCAAGTAGTGTAAACAATTATACATTTGTTGAAAATTATGCAGGAAGTCCCTTGAGAATTTCATGGAATGAGTCTGCTCTTGCTGCTGAAAATGGGTATGTTTTGAAGTTTGACGGATATGATGCAGATGTCATTACAAGACGTACTGTAACAGGATTAGCAACTGTATTAGCATCCACTAATTTAGAAAGCGGTAAGATTTCACTTGGAATCTATACAGGCCCTGATAGAGCAAATCTTACGCTTGTATATCCATCAAAGGAAATAGCAAACATTACCTTTAATAATACAACGCCAGAATTTGTAATCGAGAAGGATGCAAGCGGAAGCTATAATTTTGTTTCAAATATGTCAGGTGGTATGTGGGTGTATAAGCTTTATGATAGCGATAACAACTACTACTATGTAAACAACGACATAAACGGTGCTATTGATTCGTATGCTAATTTTGCTGACGGATATACAGTAAAAGCACGCTATATAACCTGGACACTTAACGATGACAAGACTTTTGCTGAATTTTCGGTGTCTAACATTGCAAGCTATACCTATAAGGAATCTGTTGCAAGTGAGACAAATGCCCATCTTATGATGGACGGTGATTATCTTTATCTTGTGTTTGAGGATGAAGAGGGACTCGGAGTAAATGAGTGGTATCATGTCGTTCAGGACGGAGAGAATATCACAAGCGAAGATGTTAAGGAAATAGAACTTACATGGCTTCTCCCGGGAATTAGTGAAAGCAAGGCTATTAGTTACGAAATTCAAAAGGGTAACTGGCAGACAAAGGAAACCTTTGTAAAGCTTGATAATGCATTAAATATTACCGTAACTGATTCTGCACCGAATCTTTCTCTTGTTCCGCAGGCAGATGGTACATACAAAATCACAGGAGGCGGAGACACAGGATACTTCTATCGTGTAACGGCTCCGGATGGAGAAAGATTGGCAACAGATTATACGATTGACGATACTTTCCTTTGCTCTATCTATGAAGGCTGTACGGTAGAACTCCAGACCGGAACAATAACAGTTGCCGAGGATGGACTTTCTGCAGATATTACAATGAGTCCTGTTGTGAAAATAGAAAACCCCACACTCCCGACAGGACTTAACACTGTGGTTGAGGTTGACACGGCAGACGAGCTTCTTGATGCGGTAAACAGAGGTGCGATTGCAACTCTTACTGCAGATATCATAAGCGAAAATGTGTTTAAGTTCAAAACCGGTGCACCTGCAACAATTGACCTTAACGGACATACACTTACTGCACCGAACACCCGTGCATATTACGGAAAAGAGCTTGTTATTGACGCAACCGAGGAAGGAAGCGCAATCATCGGCAATGTCACAGTTCAGCTTTATGGAAAACTTACCTTAAACGGAGGAAACTATAGCAAAATTCGCGTGACTGACGGCAGAGGCTTTGTGGCAAATGGAATCACGGTGGAAAGCGCGGACTCTCCTTATGCTCTTGAAATTGGTTATAGCAACTATGTTGAAATAAATAATTCAAGTTGCATCAGTACATCGAATTCCGATTATAGCGCTGGATTATATATATGGGATTGCAATGAGGTAAATCTTAATAATGTTACTGCGAGTGTTACAGGTAATTCTTTTGCAGCTGACATTGCATACTGCGAGACCGTAGACATTAGCGGCGGCAGTTTTAGTGCTCCAAACAATGACGGACTTCGTTTTGTAGAATGTGAAAAGGCAACGATTGATGATGCTACTATAAGCGGAGGGACAACTGCTCTTCTCGTGCAAGATGGAGCAGTTGCAGTGATTAATGGAGGAACATTTACATCGGCAGGTAGCTCTGCAATTCAGCTTTCAAGAGATGATTCGGCACTCGTGATAAATGATGGAACCTTCATTGCAAATAGTGATGCCTCTGTAAAGAATATCGTCGTAATGGATAACACAAATTCTTTAGTAATTAATGGCGGAACATTTACAGGCTTCTCCGGAGTTACATATACTGATAATGCTAATGTAAGTATCACCGGAGGTACATTCAGCTTTGACCCAACAGAATATGTAGATACTACCACTCATACTGTAACCGATAACAATGACGGAACATACTCTGTCTCAACAAAAACTGAATAAACCTAATAAAACTGAATAAATTCGGCGGTACCACTGCAAAATGCAGGTGGTGCCGCCGTTTTTTTGTCTTAATATTTTATAAAAAATCCGTTGTTTTTATAAATAAGGCGGAAATTTTTATAAAAAGTCCGAAATGTTTATAATAATCAAAAAAAGCTATTCATACCTAAACAACCAACTTTATAAAAATATAAGCGTTTTTAGGCAATAAAAACAGCGTTTTTTGTTAAAATCTCAATATAAAAAAATTTCCCACAGAAAAAAAGTTATAGGACGAAAAAGTGTAATTTGACAAAGATATTAAAATATGGTATTATAACTTAATAAGCATTTTTTACAGGAGGATAAAAGATGGATTTTGTTATGGACTGTCTTAGTGTTAACGAAAGCGGAAATCTGTCAATAGGCGGTTGCGATGTTTCGGCGCTTGCTAAGGAATACGGAACACCTCTTTACATAATGGATGAGGGTGAAATAAGAAAAAACTGCAGAATATATGCAGAGGCTATGAAAAAGTATTACGGCGGAAATGGTCTTGTTTTGTACGCAAGCAAGGCTTTTTCGTGTAAGTATATATATAAGCTTGCTATGGAAGAGGGGCTTGGTGTTGATACTGTGTCGGGTGGAGAAATCTATACCGCATTGTCAGCAGGATTCCCCGCTGAAAAAATATATTTCCATGGCAATAATAAAACTGTTGATGAGCTTGAACTTGCTATAAAGAATGACATAGGCTGTATTGTTATTGATAACGCTGACGAGGTTGACAGAATAGAAGAGATTGCGGAGAAATACGGAAAAGTTGTTAAGGCGATGTTCAGAGTATCTCCGGGAGTTGATGCCCATACTCACGATTTTATTAAAACGGGGCAAATTGACTCGAAGTTCGGAACTGCCATTGAAACAGGTGCAGCACTTGAACTTATTAAATATACACAAACGAAGAAAAATATTAGGATTGCGGGAATACATTGCCATATAGGCTCACAGATTTTTGAACTTGACCCGTTCCGTGAAGCGGCAGAAATTATGCTTAGCTTTATGAAAGAAATAAAGGACGAAACAGGTATAGAAATTGAGGAACTGAATCTTGGCGGTGGCTTTGGAATAAAATATACAGAGCAGGATACCCCTATAGACTACGACAAATTTATTGAGGCTGTTTCAAAGGTTGTTAAGGAAAAGGCGGAAGAAAAGGGGCTTAAATGTCCGTTTATACTTATGGAGCCTGGCAGGTCTTTAGTTGCTCCCGCAGGACTTACGGTTTACACTGTCGGAACAGTTAAAAGAATTGAGGGAATAAGAAACTATGTCTGCATTGACGGCGGAATGGGTGATAACCCGAGATTCATTTTATACGGAGCGGAATATGATGCCGTTCTTCCTGAAAGACCGATGGCAGAAAGATGTGAAAAAGTGACGATTGCAGGGAAATGCTGTGAATCAGGAGATATTATTATAGAGGATATAATGATGCCTGAAATAAATAAGGGTGACCTGGTTGCAGTCCTTGCGACAGGGGCGTATAATTATTCAATGTCCAGTAATTATAACAGAATTCCAAAACCGCCTGTTGTTATGGTTAAGGATGGCGTGTCTAAAATTGCTGTTAAACGGGAAACATACGAAGATATAATAAAGAATGATTTGATGTAGTTTTCATTGAAAGGATGAATATAATGGGCAGACTTCAAAGATGGTTCGGAAACGGTGCTGAGGGGATTCTTGATTTACTCATAACACTTTTTTGTGTTTTGCTATCCCTCACCATTCACGAATTTTCGCACGGATATATGGCGTATTTAAGAGGAGACAGAACTGCAAGATACACAGGCAGACTCTCTTTAAATCCTATAAACCACATAGACCCAATCGGTGCTCTTTGTCTTTTTCTTTTTGGGTTTGGGTGGGCAAAGCCTGTTATGGTCAATCCGAGAAATTTTAAAACAAAAACCATAAAGCTTGATATGGTTCTTACCTCTTTGGCAGGGCCTTTGTCAAACTTTATTCTCGCATTTATTTCAGTTTTTGCAATGATGGCAGTTGCGAAGTTCTCAGACGGTTTTCTGCTTGAGGGCGGAGAAATTTTGTATTATAAAGAAGCGGTTGGAAAATATCCTTTGCTTGCCATAAGAATTTTATCAACCCTGACAATGATGAATCTGGGACTCGGTCTTTTTAACCTGATACCGATTCCACCGCTTGACGGCTCGAAAATATTAAGTGCAGTATTGCCAACTAAAATGTATTTTAAACTTTTAGAATACGAAAGATTTGGTTTTATAGCTCTTATTATTCTGATAAATCTCCCTGCTTTCAGTATGTTGCTTAATATGGTTGTTGGTGCCGTATGGAACGGATATTCAGGGTTAGCAGGTTTGATATTGGGGTTATTTTAGTAATGGAACAGTTGTCTTTCCGTGTTGAGGCATTTGAGGGTCCCCTCGATTTGCTTTTAACACTAATCAAGAAAAACAAAGTTAATATTTATGATATACCGATAAGTTCGATTCTCGAACAGTATCTTGAAGTTATCGCCCAAATGGAGTCTCTTGATTTAGAGGTGTCCAGCGAGTTTTTAGTGCTTGCGGCGACTCTTCTTCAGATTAAATCAAGAATGCTTCTTCCGAATGAGGACGAGGAAGAAGAGGGTGAAGACCCAAGAGAAGAACTTGTAAGACGGCTTATTGAGTATAAACGGTTTAAAGAGAAAGCGGAGTTTTTAAGAAGCCGTGAAAATCTTGGCTACACCAGGTTTTATAAGGCTCCTGAGTATATTGAGCGACCGGTTATTCCTTTTGATTACTCAAAAGTTTCGGTGGAAAATCTGCTCATTTCGTATAAGGTTTCGTATATGAAACTGGAAAGAAAGCTTCCGCCTCCGAAAAAATCCTTTGAGGGGATTGTTGGCCACGAAAAGGTTTCGGTCAGAAGCCGTGTTAAAATTATCTGGAAAGCCTTGATTGCAAAAGGAAAGGCTAAGTTTCTCGATTTGTTCAAGGGAATAAAATCCCGACCTGAAGCCGTTGCATCGTTTATGGCGGTGCTTGAACTTATTAAGCTTAAAAAGATAATGGTTGAGGGCGATGATGATAACCTTGAGGTTAAGAGAATTGCGGACGAAGATGAGTTCAGTCTTGAAATGATTGAAGATTAGGAGAATGGGATATGGATACAAGTAAGGCTCAATCCATAATCGAGGGATTGCTTTTTGCGGCAGGGGACAGCGTTCCTCTTGAGAAAATTGCAAACATAATTGATATGGACAAGCGTAAAACTAAAAAGATTATTTCAGATATGATTGATAAATATGACTATGAGCACAGAGGAATAAGCATAATTCAGCTTGCCGACGGGTATCAGATGTGCACAAGAGGGGAATATTTTGAATATATATCCCTGCTGGCAGAGCCTCGCCGAGCACAGACAATGTCCAATGCGGCAATGGAAGTGTTGTCTATTGTTGCATATAAGCAACCTGTGACAAGAGGCGAAATTGAAGATATCAGAGGTGTTTCCTGTGATACTATCGTAAATAAGCTTGTTGAAAGAGGTCTTATTGAGGAAACGGGCAGACTGGATACTCCAGGACGACCGATGGTTTTCGGCACAACAGAGGAGTTTTTAAGATGCTTCGGAATAAGCGACTTGACGGAGCTTCCTGATTATGATATAATCAGAGAAAACGGACAGGACAAGCTTTATTCACAGCAGGTTATGGAGGGTCTTGACAATCTGTAATTTTAAGAAAGGCTGATTTTATGATTGCTGTTTGGATTATTCTGGGCATTTTATTGCTTTTGCTTTTGTTCGTTACAGTAATTCTGTTTTCAAAAACAAAGGTTATTGTTTCATATAAGAATGAACGGCTGAGCGTTAGGTTTCGTAACGGTATTTTAAGATATACTTTAAAGCTTGACGATAAAGCGGAAAATGAGAAAGAGGAAAGAGTTACAAAAGAGAGTATCGAGGAAAAGGTTGATAAGAAAAAGGAAAAACTCTCTGACAAAACCTCGTTTTTATGGACTCTTCTTCGGGAAATGCGGTTTCGGCTTGAGGTTGTCAAAACTGAGCTTAGAGTTGATTATGGTACTGACGACCCTGCGGATACGGGTATTTTATACGGTGTAATATGGGCGGCTGTCGGAAATCTGTATCAGCTTTTTAATCAATATCTTGTTTTTGATTTCCCTAAGGTTGAAATCAATCCTGATTTTGAAAATACACTGTTTAAAATTGAATTTTACGGCATAATAAGAGTAAGACTTGTGCATATTATAAATGCACTTATAAAAAGCAGAAAAGGAAAATGATAAATAAGGAGCGGTAATTATGGCAGAACAACACCCAATTCAAGGACTTATGTATACTGCAATGCAGAGCATAAAAGAAATTGTTGATGTTAACACAATAGTCGGAGATGCAGTTCAGACTCCGGAGGGAACGATAATCATTCCGATTTCCTCTGTTAAGCTTGGCTTTGCAGTTGGTGGCTCTGAATACGGCGGAGCGAAAAAGGCGGAGAATGCTAAAAATAATTTTGGCGGCGGAAGCGGCGGCGGAGTGTCTATTTCTCCTGTGGCGTTTTTAGTTGCAGGTGAGGGCAGAGTCAGACTTATGTCCGTTAACCAGAAAACAAGTATTTATGATAAGGTTTTGGATATTGTTCCGTCTGCTATTGATAAACTTGTTGATACAGTTAAGGATTGCAGAAAAAGTAAAAAGAACGGCGAAGAAGATATAGTTAAAATTTATGAACAAAATAAAATGCAGGAGGATGCGGAATAATCCTGTGTTGAATAAGAAAAAACACCCTGACATATATTTTATATGGAAAGAGGGTGTTTTTCTTTTGAAGAAAATATGTTTGCTGATTTTTATTACTGTGCTTTTTATGAATATCCCCGTCAGAGCTATTGGTGTTTCTGCTATGTCTGCAGTGGTCATTGATGCTGTAACGGGTGAAGTTCTGTATGAAAAGAACGCAAATGAAATGAGGGGAATGGCGAGTACGACAAAGATAATGACGGCAATAGTTGCCCTTGAAAAAGGAAAAACTGATGATATAGTGAAAATATCCGAAAAAGCATCACGGGTTGAAGGCTCTTCTATGTATTTAAAAGCAGGTGAGGAAATAAGCCTTGAAAATTTGATATACGGACTGATGCTCGTTTCAGGAAATGATGCAGCAACGGCGATAGCGGAACATATTGCAGGGAGTGAAGAAAAATTTGCAGAAATGATGAACAAAAAGGCGAGGGAGATTGGCGTAAATTCAACTCATTTCACAAATCCCCACGGTCTTTCGGATAAAGAACACTATACAACGGCGAAGGATTTGGCGAAAATAACGGCTTACGGCTTGAAAAATCCAATGTTTGCAGAAATTGTCAAAACTAAATCAATAACCATAGAAAGAGAGAAACTTGGAAAAACCACATTGGTAAACCACAATAAATTATTGAAAACCTACGACGGGTGTATAGGGGTTAAAACGGGTTTCACAAAAGCGACAGGGCGATGCCTTGTGTCAGCGGCGGAACGGAATGGAGTTAAAATTGTCTGTGTAACATTAAATGCAGGGGATGACTGGAACGACCACAGAAATTTGTGTGACAGTATTTTTGAAAGTTACAGAGCAACCCTTTATCAAAGGGGTGGAACTGTTGCGAAGATTGTTAAGGTTAAGGACGGAGTGTTAAAATCGGTTGGCGGAATTTACGAAGAGGATATAAGGCTGACGGAAAGAGGAGATGGGGAGTGGGGTATCTATATGGAAGTCCCCGACACAATATCAGCACCAATAAATAAGGGTGAGGTCATTGGCAAGGCAACGGCAACACATAAAAGCGGAAGAAAAATGGAGTTTGATATTATTGCAGAGAAGGATGTTGCAAAAAGGATTGAGAACGATAATAATAGACTAAGCGAAAAACTGAAAGAGGTCTACATAAACTGGCTCTGTTTGTTCTGTAAACGGTAAAAAGTGTAAAAAATTTGTAAAATATTTTATTATTTTGATAAAAACTATTGAAAATGGAAAAAATTTATTATATAATAACTTTGATTTGATTTTTTTTAGCAAGGTATTTTTTCGTAAAGAAAAGGAGAAAAAATTGGTTAGATTGCAAAAGTTCCTCGCAAGTTGCGGAGTCGCCTCCAGACGCGGTGCAGAGGAAATAATAAAACAGGGGCGAGTAAGCGTAAACGGTGAAAAAGTTACGCAAATGGGCGTTACCATTGACGAGAATTATGACGAGGTTATGGTTGACGGTCAGGTTGTCAGAACAGAAAGTAAGAAAATGTATATAATGCTCAATAAACCCGTCGGGTTTGTTACAACCGTTTCCGACGATAAAGGCAGACCGACAGTTCTTGATTTGGTGAGCGATGTGTCTGCAAGAATTTATCCCGTTGGCAGACTTGACTATGACACAGAGGGATTGCTTCTTCTGACAAATGACGGAGATTTGACATATAAACTGACTCACCCGAAAAGTGAAATCCAGAAAACTTATGTGGCGGAAGTGTCAGGGAATATCAGTATGGAAACTCTGCAGAAACTCCGCTCAGGAGTTGTTATTGACGGAGTTAAAACCAGCCCTGCAACAGTTGAGGTGGTTGGTGCAACAAGACTTGGAACAAAGCTTGAAATAACCATCCACGAGGGCAGAAACAGACAGGTAAGAAAAATGTTTGAAGCCTGTGGCTGTATTGTTAAGCGTCTTGAGAGAATCAGGGAGGCGGGACTTAATTTAGGTCATTTGCCTCGCGGAAAGTGGCGAAAGCTTTCTGAATCTGAGGTCAATATGCTTAAAAATATCGGAAAAGTAAATAATAAACCAAGATACAACAAGTATAAAAACAGAGGTGGTAAAAAGTATGAGTAAAATAGAAGAATTGCAGCAGAAGCGTGCCATTATCGAACAGGGCGGCGGTCCTGATAAGATAAAAAAACAGCACGAGGCAGGCAAGAAAACTGCAAGAGAAAGAATACAGATGCTTTTTGACGAAGGGAGCTTTGTTGAAATTGACGCATTTGTTAAGCATCGCTCAAACGAGTTCGATATGCCTAATGTGGATGCTCCGGGCGAGGGCGTTGTAGTGGGATATGGTACTGTTTGCGGCAGACTCGTTTATGCTTATGCACAGGATTTTACCGTAATCGGCGGTTCACTTGGTGAAATGCACGCGGCTAAAATCTGTAAGGTTATGGATATGGCTATTAAAATGGGTGCTCCGATTGTTGGTATCGCTGACAGTGGCGGTGCAAGAATCCAGGAAGGAATTGATGCTCTTGCAGGCTTTGGTGATATATTCTATCGTAACACTCTGGCATCAGGCGTAATTCCGCAGATTTCCATTATATTAGGACCATGCGCAGGCGGAGCAGTTTATTCTCCTGCAATCTGTGACTTTATATTTATGGTTGACAAGACATCTCAGATGTTTATAACAGGTCCTCAGGTTGTTAAAGCTGTAACAGGTGAAGAGGTTACATTTGACGAACTTGGCGGAGCACAGACTCACGCAACAAAAAGCGGTGTCGCTTCTGTTCGTTGCGGTGATGAGGAAGAATGCTTTAAGAAGGTTAAGGAACTTTTGGAATTCCTTCCTTCAAATAACCTTGAAATGGCACCTGTTTACGAAGAAACAGATGAAATCAACAGACTTTCTGAAACACTTTCAACAGTTGTTCCGGCTGATGCAAATAAGGCTTATGACATAAAAACTGTTATAGGTGAGGTTGTTGATAACGGCTCATTCTACGAAATTTTTGAACAGTTTGCAGAGAATATCGTAATTGGTTTTGCGAGAATGAATGGTGCAACAGTTGGTATAGTTGCAAACCAGCCTAAGTTTATGGCAGGTTCTCTGGATGTTAATTCTGCTGATAAAGCGGCAAGATTTATAAGATTCTGTGATAGCTTCAATATCCCGATTGTTTCCTTTACAGATGTTCCCGGTTATCTCCCAGGAACAACTCAGGAGCATAACGGAATAATCCGTCACGGAGCAAAAATGCTCTATGCGTTCTCTGAAGCAACAGTTCCGAAAATCAATGTTATCGTAAGAAAAGCGTATGGCGGAGCTTATATTGCAATGAACAGCAAGCATATCGGTGCTGATATGGTATTTGCTTGGCCAAGTGCTGAAATCGCAGTTATGGGACCTGACGGGGCGGCAAATATCATATTCCGTAAGGATATTGCAGCAGCAGATGACCCGATTACAGAAAGACAGAATAAGATTGCAGAATACACAGAGAAGTTTGCAAATCCTTATATTGCGGCATCCAGAGGCTATGTTGATGATGTTATTGAGCCTGATTCAACAAGGCCGAGAATTATAAGTGCCCTTGAAATGCTTATGAGTAAGCGTGAAACAAGACCTGCTAAAAAGCACGGAAATATTCCGCTTTAAGATTGGGGGATTATAAATGACTATACAGGAAGCTTTAGAGTTAAAAGGACGAATCCCGAATGTTATCGATGCTCTTTCTGTTGGAGGACAGGTTACGGTTATAGGTTTGGTAATAGTTTTTGCAGTCCTTATTGTACTGATGTATGTTCTCGTTGCAATGAAGCATATATTTGCTCCGAAAACAAACAAAACTATGGAAACCGCACCTGTTGTTGAAACTGTTAGAGAGACAGTTGTTCCTGCTCCGACAGAGGATGAGGAAGAGCTTATCGCAGTTATAACTGCGGCGATTGCGGCAAGTCTTAATACATCAACATACAATCTTAAGATAAAATCCTTAAGAAGAGTTTCAAACACCGCGCCTGCCTGGAACAGAGCCGGTCTTAACGAAACTATAAATTCAAGATTTTAAATAACCACGGAGGTAAATATTATGAGAAAGTTTATGATAAATGTAAATGGTAAATCCTATGAAGTTGAGGTTGAAGAAGTAGGCGGAGTTGTTTCTGCTCCGGTTTACACAGCTCCTGCCGCAGCACCTGCTCCGGCACCGGCTGCAGCTCCGGCTCCTGCTGCAACACCTGCTCCTGCTGCAGCTCCTGCAGGCTCAACAGTTGTTAAGGCTCCAATGCCGGGAACAGTTGTTTCTGTTAAGGTTAATGTTGGGGATATGGTTAAAGCAGGGGATGTTGTTTGTATCCTTGAAGCTATGAAAATGGAAAATGAAATTATGGCACCAGCTGACGGTAAGGTTGTTGCAGTTAATGCAAATCAGGGTGCTTCTGTTAACACAGGCGACGCTCTTGTGTCTTTGGGCTAATTTTGGTTTAACAACGACGAAAGGGTGATTTTGTGGACAGTATTATAAACAGCTTTGTAGGCTTTGCACAGAGCACCGGTATTGCCGCACTTGTCGAAATGTTCAAATCCGGACAGTGGGTTGAGGCTATCGGAACACCTGTTATGATTATAATAGCCTGCATATTATTGTATCTTGCGATTGTTAAGAAGTTTGAACCGCTCTTGCTTCTGCCTATCGCGTTCGGTATGCTTTTGTCAAACCTCCCTGTTTTTGACGGAGCGATTATGCATCCCGAATATTTTACAAATCCTGAGTATTTAAAGCCTGACGGTGGGCTTGATATGGGATTGATTCTGAAAAAAGGCGGACTCTTTGATATTTTGTATTTAGGTGTTAAGCTTGGTATTTATCCACCGCTTATATTCTTAGGCGTTGGTGCAATGACTGACTTTGCTCCGCTTATCTCAAACCCGAAAAGTATCCTTCTGGGTGCAGCGGCACAGTTCGGTGTGTTCTTCACTTTCGTAGGAGCACTCTTATTGGGCTCATTGGTTCCGGGGATTGACTTTGGCGTAATGGAAGCGGCATCAATCGGTATTATCGGCGGTGCTGACGGTCCGACTGCTATTTATGTTACAAAAACATTGGCTCCAAGCCTTCTTCCTGCTATTGCGGTTGCGGCGTATTCCTATATGGCGCTTATCCCCGTAATTCAGCCACCGATTATGAGAATGATGACAACGAAAAAGGAACGGGGAATTGTTATGGAACAGCTTCGTGAAGTAACGAAAACGGAAAGAATCGTTTTCCCGATTGTTGTAACAATCGTTGTTGCTTTAATCGTTCCTGATGCACTTTCTCTGGTTGGTATGCTTATGCTTGGTAACCTTATGAAAGAGTGTGGCGTTGTTGACAGACTTTCAAAGACTGTGCAGAACGAACTTATGAATATAGTTACGATTTTCTTAGGTCTTACAGTTGGTGCAACGGCAACTGCGGCGAACTTCCTGACACTTAACACAATCGGTATTATCGCTCTCGGACTTATCGCATTCTGTTTCAGTACAGCAGGCGGTCTGTTCCTCGGCAAGATTATGTGTAAGCTTTCAGGCGGAAAAATCAATCCGCTTATCGGTGCGGCAGGCGTTAGTGCCGTTCCAATGGCGGCTCGTGTTGCTCAGGTTGAAGGTCAGAAAGAAAATCCGTCAAACTTCCTGCTTATGCACGCAATGGGACCGAATGTTGCGGGCGTTATAGGAAGTGCGGTTGCGGCAGGTGTGTTCCTGTCAATGTTTGCGAAATAACATATTGATAAATGGAGGTATAAAAATGGCTAAAGTAGGAATTACTGAAACCGTCATAAGAGATGCGCATCAGTCACTTATCGCAACTCGAATGACAACAGAAGAAATATTACCGGCCCTTTCCATGATGGATAAGGTTGGATACCATTCTATTGAAGCGTGGGGCGGAGCAACATTTGACTCCTGTCTCAGATTCTTGAATGAGGACCCTTGGGAAAGACTCAGAAAAATCCGTCAGGCTGCTCCTAACACGAAGCTCCAGATGCTTTTCCGTGGTCAGAATATCCTGGGTTACAGACACTATGCAGATGATGTTGTTGAGTATTTTGTTCAGAAATCAATAGCAAACGGTATTGATATAATCAGAATATTTGATGCATTGAACGATATAAGAAACCTTGAAACTGCAATCAATGCAACAAAGAAAGAGGGAGGACATGTTCAGGCTGCTATTTCGTACACAATCAGCCCTGTTCACGATATTCCGTTCTTTGTTAAGCTTGCAAAAGAATACGAAAACTTTGGTGCAGACTCAATCTGTATCAAGGATATGGCAGGACTTCTCATTCCTTATGAAGCAGAAAAGCTTGTTAAGGAGCTTAAGAAGGAAGTTAAAATCCCGATTCAGCTTCATACACACTACACAAGCGGTGTTGCTTCAATGACATATCTTAAAGCGATTGAAGCAGGAGTTGATGTTGTTGACTGTGCTATTTCACCAATGGCTTTGGGAACATCTCAGCCTGCAACAGAAACAATCGTTAAGACTTTAGAAGGGACAGAGTATGAGACAGGCATTGACCTTTCTCTCCTCAGCGATATTGCTGATTACTTCAAACCGCTTCGTGATAAGTATCTCGAATCAGGTCTTATGAACACAAAGGTTTTAGGTGTTGATATTAACACGCTTAAATACCAGGTTCCAGGCGGTATGCTTTCAAACCTTGTTTCTCAGCTTAAACAGCAGGGCAAGGAAGATAAGTTTGATGAGGTTCTTAAGGAAATCCCGAAAGTTCGTGAGGATTTGGGATGGCTTCCTCTTGTTACTCCAACAAGCCAGATTGTTGGAACTCAGGCGGTTCTGAATGTTATAATGGGCGAGAGATATAAGATGATTTCCAAGGAAACAAAGGGAATTGTTAAGGGTGAATATGGCAGAACTCCTGTCCCGATTACAGAAGAATTCAGAAAAATGGTAATCGGCGACGAAGAGCCAATCACTTGCCGCCCTGCTGACCTCTTAGAGCCTGAACTTGATAAGCTCAAGAGAGAAGCGGCTGAATACATCGAACAGGACGAGGATGTATTGTCCTATGCCCTCTTCGGCCAGGTTGCGGAAAAATTCTTCCAGAACCGCAGAGCGGAAAAATATAAAATTGACCCCGATATGGTTGATATGAAAGAAAAAGTACACTATGTATAAAAATTTCGGGCGGCACGCAAGTGTCGCCCGATTTTATAAGGATTGATTTTATGAGAAATATAATTGTTATCGGTGGCGGTGCAGCAGGTCTTATGGCGGCGGGCACTGCTGCAAAAAACGGGAACAAGGTTACGATTATAGAAAAGAATGAGGTCCTCGGCAGAAAGATGCTTATAACGGGAAAAGGTCGGTGTAATATAACCAATGCCTGTGAGGACACAGAGGAACTGATTAAGAATATGACGAAAAATGCCTCGTTTATGTATAGTTCTTTTTATAGCTTTACCAATCTTCAAACCATAGAATTTTTTAACGAACTTGGCGTTGAAACTAAGGTGGAGCGAGGAAACCGTGTTTTCCCTGTTTCGGATAAAAGCAAAACAGTTGTTGATGCCCTTTCAAACTGGGCGAAAAGTCAGGGTGTTAAAGTTATAAATGATACAGTCTTAAATCTTGTCAGCGAGGGGGATATGGTTAAGGGTGTCCGCCTTAAAAATAAGGGAGAACTGCTTTGTGACTGCGTTATTCTTGCGACGGGGGGAGTGTCGTATCCTAGAACAGGCTCGACGGGAGATGGGTATGAATGGGCGAAAAAGCTTGGTCATAAGATAAACAAACCGATTCCGTCACTTGTTCCTCTTGATACGGTTGAAGAATGGTCTTATTCTCTGGCAGGATTATCTCTTAAGAACATTGAAATTACCGTGTTTAACGAGAAAAACAAAAAGGTATACACGGATTTTGGGGAAATGATGTTTACCCATACAGGAATAACGGGGCCTGTTGTTCTTAGTGCGTCAGCACATTTAAGACCAATGGAATATGGTAAGTATAAAGTTAAAATTGACTTGAAACCTGCCCTTTCCGAGAAACAGCTTGATGAGAGAATAACGAGAGATTTTTCAAAATATCTCAATAAAAATCTTGATAATGCACTTGATGAATTGCTCCCTAAAAATCTGATTGAGCTGATTATTGCCCTTGCAGGGATTGACGGGAAGAAAAAGGTTAATTCCATAACAAAGGAAGAGCGGCAAAAACTCGGATTTGCTATAAAAAATATAATGCTGACAGTTTCAGACTTTGCACCAATCGAACAAGCGATTATAACATCGGGAGGAGTTGCGGTTAATGAAATTGACCCGGGAACAATGGAGTCAAAACTTGTGAAAAATCTATATTTTGCAGGAGAAATTATTGATGTTGATGCCTATACGGGCGGATTTAATTTACAGATTGCATTTTCCACAGGCTATGCCGCAGGAATGAGCGTATAAAATATTTAAAATCAGGGCTGAAAAGTCCTGATTTTTTGTGTTAAAACTATTGCATAGAATAAGAGTTTGTGTTATAATTAAATTTGGCGGATTATATCAATTCGTATATTTGACAAATTGATGTTAGGAGACGGAAGTATTGTTTGAGATTGTTAGAAAAGAAGTGCTTAACCCATCGGTTTCTCTTATGGAAATAAGTGCTCCTTATATAGCTAAAAAAGCAGAGCCGGGTCAGTTCATAATTTTGCGTACTGATGATAAAGGTGAGAGAATTCCATTTACCATTGCGGATTATGACCGTGAGAAAGGAACTGTAACTATTATATTCCAGAAAGTCGGCGCATCCACAGAATATCTTGATACCTTTAATGAGGGGGATTTTATTCTGGACTTTGTTGGGCCGTTAGGTGTTGCATCTCATTTCGGGGATGTAAAAAAGGTTGCGGTTATCGGAGGAGGATTAGGAACGGCTATTGCATATCCTCAGGCGAAGAAACTTTTTGAAATGGGCGTTTGTGTTGATATGATAAACGGATTCCGTAATAATGAGCTGATAATAATCGAGGATCTTTGTAAAAAGGTAAGTGATAATTTATACACAATGACAGACGATGGCTCAAACGGAAACAAAGGGTTTGTAACAACCAAGCTTGAAGAACTTATAAAAGGCGGAGAAAACTATGATTTGGTTATTGCCATAGGTCCGCTTGTTATGATGAAAGCAGTTTCTGAACTGACAAAGAAATATAACATAAAAACTATTGTTAGTATGAACCCTGTTATGATTGACGGAACGGGAATGTGTGGCGGTTGCAGACTGACGGTTGGCGGTGAGACGAAATTTGCCTGTGTTGACGGCCCTGACTTTGACGGACACCTTGTTGATTTTGACGAGGCAATCTTGCGGTCAAAAATGTTTACTCGACAGGAACAGGACGCTAAACATAACCATAGATGCAGAATGGAGGGGATGAATAATGGCTGATATGTCACCGAATAGAGTTGAAATGCCACAACAATGCCCCACCGAGCGAAATAAGAATTTTGACGAGGTTGCCTTAGGATATACAGAGGAAATGGCGGTTGCAGAGGCGAAAAGATGCCTTAACTGTAAGAATAAACCGTGTATGAACGGTTGCCCTGTTATGGTGAAAATTCCCGAATTTATCAGTCTTGTTGCAGAGGGTAAGTTTGAGGATGCCTATAAGAAAATTTCTGAAACCAGTGCCCTTCCTGCAATTTGCGGAAGAGTTTGTCCTCAGGAAAACCAATGCGAAAAGTATTGTGTCAGAGGGATAAAGGGTGAGAGCGTCGCAATCGGCAGACTTGAGAGATTTGTTGCGGATTGGTATTTGAAAAACGGTAGCGATTATATAGAAAAACCTGAAAGCAAAGGCAAGAAGGTTGCGGTTGTCGGTTCAGGACCGTCAGGACTTACCTGTGCCGGGGATTTGGCTAAAATGGGATATGAGGTTACTGTATTTGAAGCCTTTCATACTCCGGGCGGTGTTCTGGTTTACGGAATCCCTGAGTTCAGACTCCCGAAAAGGATTGTTGCCAAAGAGATTGACAAACTTAAAAAATACGGTGTTGAAATTAAAACCAATATGGTTATCGGCAAGGTTTTGTCTGTTGATGAACTGCTTGAGGAAGAAGGCTTCTCCGCAGTGTTTGTAGGCACAGGGGCAGGACTTCCAAGCTTTATGAAAATTGAGGGAGAAAGCCTTAACGGGGTTTATAGTGCCAATGAATTTTTAACCCGTATCAATCTTATGAAAGCATATAAGTTTCCTGAATATGACACTCCAATATATTTTGGGAAGAATGTTGCGGTTGTTGGCGGCGGAAATGTTGCTATGGACGCGGCAAGGTGTGCTAAAAGGCTTGGTGCTGAAAATGTCTATGTTTTATATAGAAGAAGTGAGGATGAAATGCCGGCAAGGCGTGAGGAAGTTGAACACGCCAAAGAAGAGGAGATTATATTC
>JAZRKP010000043.1:0-1013 GCA_045646365.1 Clostridia bacterium | reverse complement strand
TGAATCACATTTCCGTAATGAATCAATAACAAATCCCAACCGCAAAATGTATGCCGAGGCGGGTGAGGATATGACAGAAATTCCATGGGAGAGTGTTCCTATCAGGACTCTCGGTAAAATTCCCGCAACATGGTGGACTTCTCAGGTAAGTATGAATGAATGTATAGAAATTCCGCCGTCACTTTACAGCGGTCATCTTAATGACAAAGCATTGATGCCTGTATTCTACGGTACAATGCACGGTGAAGAAATCTGGAGAAAATACGGAAATGATCCTGCTGACTGGGCTGCCGCATTCATTAAGGATTTCTGCACTTATCATATGCCGTATGTTTACCTTAACCGTTATAAGAGACTCGGATACACGGAAAATCCCGATGCAGAATATGAAAAGAAATATACCGTTAATTTCTCGGACGGAGTTGTTTCAAGGGCAGAGGATCTCTCAATAACTAAAAACGGTGTTGTTCTGAAAAAAGAAAATGATGTTATTCTGCCTTTGACGGAAGATAACCAAATCTTTATTGCCTATTCCGAAAACGGAAAAAACGGAGAATGGAATATCCCTGATGCTGCATTTGACAAAGCAAGGGTTTATAACATCACAGCAGACGGCAATGAATATTTCTGTGACGTTACGGTTGGAGACAAAAAAATATCACTCAATTTAACAGCAGGTCAAGCTGTCGCTGTTATAGGTTAATACAGTTATAATCAACTCAATAAATTCTGATTTATTAAGTAGCCTAATTATATACGGAGGTTAAAATAATGAAAAAAGAGTATTGCGGAATACCTATGAGATTCGCACACACGGGAGTTACACAGTTCGCTCCCGAAAATTCATTGGAAGCGTTCAAAAAAGCTGCCGAGCTCGGCTTTGAGGGTATTGAGATGGATATCCAGATGTGCGGAGACGGGGAAATTATTGTAACTCACAACGATAATATGGGGTATATGACACATGAACGTTATCGTGATGCTTATTTCAAAGATATGACAGCTGAGCAGAT
>JAZRKP010000042.1:0-2666 GCA_045646365.1 Clostridia bacterium | reverse complement strand
GTATAAATATGTTCTTTCGGTCGAATCGCGAAGCCTCTTTTGAGGCTGAACCAAAGAGAGAAAAGATCCGAGACGGTAGTAATCACTCCGTCTGACTTGATGTTTTCCAGCTTATCAAATTCGATTTTTTGCACCAACATATTAGGCACTTCATCAATTACAAAGGAATAGCTGTTATAATGCTCACTGATGCTTTTATCCTGAGTGAAAAACAGTTTATGCGTTGTGCAGATGTTTTGTTTTTGCTTCAATAAATTCTCAAAACTTATGCTCTTATTTCCGAATTGTTCGGCAGAAGGTGCACAGAAAGAAAGCTCTGGACACGCCGCTGTTATCCTATCGATTTCTTTCAGCGTTGGAGTTGCATATATAAATCTTCCTTTTGAATGAAAACGCATTTCGTTAATCATGGCGGATGTTTTTCCACTGCCCATAAATAAGCCATCTTTTTAAAGTGGCCTTTAATAGTGGCTTGAACCGCCGTGACTGTAATGATGCGGCGCAAAAGCTTTGCGGTGATAGGGGCGGCGATAGGTTTTATAAATGGCGGTTTTTGTGTTATTGTTGATAGTTTTCATTGGACATTCCTCCGTTTTTAATAAATTTCTGCAATAAAAAAACTCCCTTAAAGGGAGCGGGTTTAATAGGACAGGGGGTGATTTTACACTATGCGAAATAGCTTGGGCAATTTACCATAACGCAGCCATAGGCGCCGTGAGTTATATCAGCTTTGGAAAAGGTGATTTCTTTTCCGCATTCTTCACACTCGGCGCGATAGAGCGGTTTCTGTTCGTCGCTGTGGCTGCTGCTTTTTACAGTTATTTTTTTCATGTTACATCCTCCATAAAAACTCGGGTTTATAAGTGTGCGGTTGTGTCATTTCCTTGGAGTAGGATTAAATTATATCATAGATTTTGGTATAGTTTTCCGCCGGGCAAACACGTTTTCGTGTCCCTGCAAGGGTTGCACCGAAAGGTGCTTTTGGCGAAAACAACATAAAAAATACTCCTCATTTTTCGAGGAGCATTTTTTATAAAAATTCATTCATTTTTTTCGGCTTCAATAATTGTCAGTTCACGAAGCTGTTCAATTCCGATATCCGGATTATCGGAAAGAATATTTGCCGCAATGGCGGCAACTTTTGCGGCGGAATAGGAACTTCCACTGCTTGTTCTTGTACTTCCGCTCAATGTTCCGATAGTAACGTCTTCACCGACCGCAAAAACGTCAACCCATTCACCTCGTTGTGAAAAAGAGGCGATTTCCGTTCCGTCTTTGTTAAGAGCACCTACCGCAAGAACGGTTTCATATCCGGCGGGATAATACATCACTTTTCCGTTAACGTCATAATCATTTCCGACGGATGCAACCACAAGAACGCCTTTTTCCTCTGCATAGGCGCAAGCATCGCGAACCTCTTCCTTATCAAGAATGAGTCCGGCGCTTATATTGATGATATCGCAATCATAGATATCCACGGCGTCCCTGATCATCTGTGCAAACACATCGTTATCCACCTGGCGGATTCTGTTATCCTCGAAAACGTTGCTTATAAGGGGCACCAGAAGCGCCTTTGGCGAATGGCGCAGAATAATAGATGCGATCGCTGTTCCGTGGCCATAGGTATCATCGGTGGAAAGTTCCGGATAGAGATAGTTTTTTCCGGGAAGGGTATTTTCCGCCGGGATTGCCTTCGGCGAAAAGCCCGTATCAATCACCGCGATTCTGACCTCTTTCGGCTCTTCGGAAACGGTTGGTTCAATATTTGGATCTTCAGCCCTGCAGGCTGTTATAAATAATAGTATTAATATTATAAAGATAATCTTTTTCATAGGTTTATTATATCACAAAAAAGGCGCCTTTTAAAGGCGCCTTTTTTATCATGGATTATTTACCTTCGCGTCCCATAACATTATAAACAGTACCTGCAACAGCTTTTGTATTAACAAGGGTGTTGTTCATATCGGGAGTGATCTCGAAATCTTCGGTAACTCTGACTTCGTATACGAGAGTGTTAGTTCCGACATACATTTCAATGTAGCTGCCATAATCCTCAACGGTGCTGTTTACAAGACCGTTGATTTCAAGAGGAAGTCCTTCGATATCATCAAGGTAAGTTCCTTTAACTGTGTGGACTACGTCGCTGTACATTACAGTGATATAAAGTACGTCGCCTGCTTTATAAGTACCGTGTGCAAGAGGTGCAATACCGAGCTGATTGATTTCGGTCGGAGGACAATAACAATACTGTGCCTGAAGATTTCTTATCTTCCAGTCATCGCCGCCAGTACCGGAGGCATCGAAGTCAATGTTATAACCCAAAGAAGGGTCGATCTTACCGGTTATAACAAAACCTTTGCGGGGATTATCGTTGAATCCAAGCAAACTCCAACTGTTGGATACTTCTGCAAATTCGATGTTATTTGCCTGATCGCCCCAGTCGGAAGGAAGATGCATTGTCTGCCAGCTGGTTTCCAGCTTGTTGTGTTTGATTTCGAATTTATATTCGCCAACCTTGGAATAATTGTCATTGTCTACAGACCAGATTCTGGAATGCTGCCAACCTTCGTCAACTTCTCTTACATCCATAACGAAGGTCAGATATGCACCCCAGGAAACTTCCTCGATATATTTATCAAGGTATTTACCTCTGGGAAGGTCGGGAT
>JAZRKP010000041.1:0-1477 GCA_045646365.1 Clostridia bacterium | reverse complement strand
TCTTAAACTTGGCGATGCACTGAGCATCAATTTTACTGAAAGAGAGATTGATGTTCTTCGTCAGCTTGCAGGCGGAGAGCCTGATGCGGAAATTGCGAAGAATCTGAACATTACTGTAAGAACTGTTAAATCCCATATCCAGAGTATGAGGGAAAAAACAGGCTTCCGTAACAGAACTGAACTTGCAGTCCGAGCAAGAGAAAGCGGATTTGTTATCAATACTGCAAAGTTGCAGGAAGAAACTGAATAATATACTTTTGAGTGCCTAACAGCCTCCCCTGTGTAAGGGGAGGTGTTTTGTTGTAAACAAAACGGAGGGGTTGTAGGTGTTTAAAACAATCCCTCAGTCACCTGCGGTGACAGCTCCCTTTACACAAGGGAGCCTTCGTTTTCTTTGAGTAAATATGTCAAAATATAAAAAGCTTTGGTCATTTTCGATAAGAAGACCAAGGCTTTTTTATTATATATGAACAACCACTTACAAAAGACTGTACTTTAGTACAATATACAAACGAAAGAAACAGGAGTAAAATTAGAGCGTGGGAAAGTATACCCATAACATATACCTGAAGGCAGGTGTGAATAAATGACATATTATGAAGAAAAACTCAGAAGCGGTGAAATAAAAGCAACTGATGAATGGATAACCTTTAACGGATTCTGTTTTCCCATGCTTCCCGGAGTAAGATATTTTATGGACGGAAAACCGGGTAACGGCAGAACGCTTTTTATCGAGGACGATGCGGAAACTTTTGAAATCAGTTTTGAAATCGGTATGCAGTGCCTCGATTTGCTGAAAGTTTGTTTTGATAATACGGAAGCACGTTCATCCGAATATAAAAAAGACGGCAAATATCTTCATCAATGTAAAACCAAAAGTAAGCTTGATGATAACGGGGAAATTATATATTTCCATTTTGAAATTCCTGATTCGAAGGGAGAAAAGAGAAACTGTCCCGGTCAGATGTTTACATCAGGTAAATATAAAAGCACAGATGAGCCTGAACCCGTACTGATTGAAATTCTGAATTCAATTTTTATTGTGAATAAATAACCGATGTTTACCGCAACTGTTTACGGTTGTGTAAATATATAAATTAAGTCACATCTGCCAGAATGTGACGCAAAAATATTTCCTGAAAAGGAGGAAAAATTATGGCAAAGAAATCAAAAAGACTGCTGAGTATATTACTTGCAGTTATGATGCTCATGACAATGTTCCCCATAACAATGCCCGTAGCATCAGCAGCAGATGCAGTATCTGTTGACACATGGGAAGAGCTGAGAGACGCTCTTAAAGGTGAGACTAATAAGGTAGTCAAACTCACAAAGGACATTTCCTATGAGGCTTACAATACCGGATATCACGGTGTCAAAGCTGACATTGTCCTTGACCTTAACGGTTATGAAATTAAGGTTAAAAACACATACGATGCAGCTCATCCCGATATGGAAGAAGGATGCTATGAAGAATTTT
>JAZRKP010000040.1:0-1127 GCA_045646365.1 Clostridia bacterium | reverse complement strand
GGCACGTAGTTAGTCGTGGCTTCCTCCTATGGTACCGTCATTATCGTCCCATAAGACAAAGGTTTACAATCCGAAGACCTTCTTCCCTCACGCGGCGTTGCTGGGTCAGGCTTGCGCCCATTGCCCAATATTCCCCACTGCTGCCTCCCGTAGGAGTCTGGACCGTTTCTCAGTTCCAATGTGGCCGTTCAACCTCTCAGTCCGGCTACTGATCGTAGACTTGGTGAGCCGTTACCTCACCAACTATCTAATCAGATGCGAGCTCATCTCTATGCGGATTTCTCCTTTGATATTAAAGTCATGCGACTAAAATATGTTATGCGGTATTAGCACAGGTTTCCCTGTGTTATCCCCCTCATAGAGGCAGATTGCTCACACGTTACTCACCCGTCCGCCACTAAGTTTCTCAAAAGCAAGCTTCTTCAAAACTCCGTTCGACTTGCATGTGTTAGGCACGCCGCCAGCGTTCATCCTGAGCCAGGATCAAACTCTCAATTAAGATATTTATAAGTGAGATTCTCTTCTCACTTCAACGTCATTATTGATCGTTCGCCCCAGACAAGTTTATATCTGGTTCGTTTTCCGTAATTTTTGCTGATTCCTCAGCTGAGTTTTCTTCTCATCGTTATTTCATTCACCGTGATTGTGAATGTTATTAACAGGGTATTTATCACTATCTAATTTTCAAGGTTCAGTTTCGCGTTTCACTCGGAGCTTTCAACCGACTCGCTTATCTCTTGGAGTTCTTGTTGTTTTTCGCTCTCTCGTTTAGCGCTCAAATATTATACCACAAAAAATCCGATTTGTCAATACCTTTTTTAAAAAAACTTTTTGACCCTCAAAAATCCCATTTTTCCGCATAACCACGCGGAAAATTCGACTTCAAACATCCTCTTTTTCTCCAAAACTCACAAAACTTTGTTGATTATGCATAATTGCGACCCTGTTTTCAATCCATATTTTAGACAATATATACATGAAATACAGTAAATACTCACTTTTTGCAACATCTAAATTATTTCCGTAACCCCAAACTGTAATATTAGCCTAGAAATCATTATTTTAGAATAATTTTTTTTCAAATCTATTTTCATCTCTATAGACAACAAAAAAATGCATAATAAATG
>JAZRKP010000039.1:0-3571 GCA_045646365.1 Clostridia bacterium | reverse complement strand
CTTCACGTTTTTTCGCAAGTTCTTCTTGGGCTTTGATAGCATCATCAACTTCTTTTTTCAAATCCCCCTCGGCAGTAAGAATTCCAAGCTGAAATGACTGTGGTATAACAAATTTCTTTTCAACAATATTTTCGAATTGGACAACAATATAGTTTCCATCTTTTGAAATTATTTCGCCAATACCGAATAATTTGTGCTTTACAAACTCCATAGTATCACCTTTAAATTAAAGTTCCATCGCAATGATCAACTTCGTGCTGGATTATCTGTGCTGGGAAACCTGAAAATGTTTTGATACGGGTCTGAAATTCAGCCGTCTGCCATTGCACTTTTATTGTCTGATAACGTTTGCACTTTCGGGGACCTCCGAGCAGAGAAAGACAGCCTTCTTCTGCATCGTAGAGTCGCGATTTCTTTATGATTTCGGGGTTAAACATAACCATATATGTTCCGTCGTTATCAAAAGCAATGATTCGTTTTTGCACACCTATCATATTTGCCGCCATACCGACACAGCCGTCTTTGTGAGCGGTGAGAGTATCCAGCAAATCTTGTGCCACCTGCAAATCTTCTTTTGTCGCGGCCTCCGATTTCCTCGCAAGCAAAATCGGGTCGTGAATGAGTTCTTTAATCATAATATCACAGCTCACTTTATTTGAATTCAGATAACTTCAATTGATTTGGTTTCCAATTTTCCTTCAACAAGAAATGTCGTTGTTTTATCGGCATCAGAATGTACTCCCGAATACATTGCTACAGACAAGACTTTGAATATTACACCTTCTGCACTTTTTATATAAACACCATTTTTTAAGCCCTTACCATTTCCGGCAATGGAGACAGATGTGTTTGTTCCAACGATAAAACAATCCAAAACATCATATTTCATAATTAACCTCGTTACGATTTTAAAACCTAACCGATTTTAATTTTGAAACAAATCGGCAAATCATTTTTAAATTCGCCTTTAAGTTCTATTTTAAGAGAATTCTCATCTCTTGAATAGTCTATCTCTTCATTACTGCCCAAAAGCTCAACGCTTTCAATCAGATAGTCGTGAGGAATATGCTTTCTGAGAGTTTTGATATTTACGGTTTTTGAAGGTCTCATCTGAAAAGCATAAAGATATCCGTTTTTATATGTAAACCTGAAATCTTCGGTTGTGAACTGCTTTTCGTCGCCGTCTTTGAAAAATCCGTCAACTGCATTGACTTCGCCTTCGCCGAATTGTTTCCAGAACGTTGTTCCGTAAATTCCTTCGCCGTTAACAGAAAGCCATTCACCCATTGTGAGAAGAACTTCAGTTTCTTCAGCAGTAATCGTTCCATCGGCTTTGGGACCGATATTAATGAGAAGGTTTCCGTTTTTGCTGACAATATCAACAAGGTCGCAGATAACCTGTCTTGCACTCTTGTATTCGTTATCAAAGCGATAACCCCAGGAATGTTTGCCGATTGCTGTATCTGTCTGCCAATAAATCGGTGAAATGCCTGTAAGAGCGCCACGCTCAACATCAAAGGTTGCAACGTTCGGCGGAAAAGCCTCATGCTTATAGTTGATTGTTACCTCTTTGCCCCATTCTTCAGCCCGGTTATAATAATATGCCGCAAGCTTTTTCAGATAAGGCTTAAACGAATGGTTGTGAATCCACCAGTCGAAATAGATGACGGACGGCTGATATTTATCAATCAATTCACAGGTGCGGACAAGCCAGTCTTCAAGCCACTCCGTACTCGCTCCCGTTGAATAGGTATCGGCGGTAGTCTGATGGATTATTGCAGGGTCAAATTCTTCGCAGTAAACTGCAGGGCCGTAAAAATCAGAATATTTTTCATCATTCACATCGCTCTCGCAAAGTCTGCCGGGATTCATAAAGAAGTAATGCTCTGCACGGTGAGATGATGCACAAAATTCCAGACCTTGTTTTTCGCACTCCGCTTTCAGTTCACCGATAACGTCACGGCAAGGTCCCATTTCTTTCGCATTCCAGCGATTAAACTGAGTGTCATACATAGCGAAACCGTCATGATGCTCTGCAACAGGCATTACATATTTCATACCTGCTTTTTTGAAAAGAGTAACCCATTCGGCAGCATTGAATTTTTCAGCCTTGAACATAGGGATAAAGTCCTTATAACCGTAATCCTTCTGCTCGCCCCAGGTTTTTCTGTGATGCTCATATTCACGTGTTCCCTTTTCATACATTCCTCTTGAATACCATTCGCAACCGAAGGCGGGTACGGAATAAACACTCCAATGAATGAACACACCTAATTTATCGTGCATATACCATTCGGGCACTTTGTGCTGTGACAGAGAGCTCCAATCAGCCTTGTATTTTCCGTTTTCATTTACTTTATCTATCAGATTCAGATATTCCTTTGTTGTCATTTTATCACCCAGTTCATAATAACACACGTATGGAGGTTTTGCACTATATTTTTTCTGAATGCTTTGCATTTGAGAGAAAAGTTCGGTTGTTTTTAACCAAAGCGTGTGATATAATCAACTCGACAAATTAGAATTTGGAGGTATGAGTAATATGGATGTAATCAATCATTACGATTCATTGATTGATGAAGATAACGATCCTTTTCGTGACCCTCCTATGTTGCAAGAATATATGTCCCAGTGGGATGGTGAACTATTTATAGAAGCATTGGAACTTACCAAGAACAAAAAGGTTCTTGAGATTGGCATTGGCACAGGAAGAATCGCTGTTAAGGTTGCACCGTTTTGCATGTCCCTCACAGGTATAGATATTTCTCCAAAAACCATTGAACGAGCAAAAGAAAACTTAAAAGAATACAAAAACATTTCGTTTATATGTGATGATTTCAGGGATTATCAATTTACCGCAACATTCGATGTTATATATTCATCCCTTACAATGATGCACTTCAAGAATAAGGCAACTGTCATTACCAAGGTTGATAAAATTTTAAATGATGACGGCATCTTTTGTTTGTCCATAGACAAGAATCAAAGCGAATATATTGATATGGGAAATCGTAAAGTAAAGATTTATCCCGATACTCTCGATAATATAACATCGATTATCGGTGAAACCGCAATGTCAGTTGTAAATGTAATTGAAACTGATAACGCTTACTTTATTGTAAGCAGAAAACAATAAAACAAATCCCAATTTGTCGAACTGACAGCAACTGATAGTTGCTTGTTCAATAAAACATTCAGTGATAAAATAACACTGAGGTGATAACAATATGGAATCTAAAGATATTATTCTTGAACTGAGAACTAAAAAAGGAATGTCGCAAGAAGAACTTGCAGAAAAAGTGTTTGTGACCCGTCAGGCAGTTTCTCGCTGGGAGACTGGTGAAACCGTTCCAAATACCGAAACTTTAATGTTACTCTCAAAACTGTTTGATGTTTCAATCAATACGCTCCTTGGCTCACCAAGACAGCTTGTTTGCGAGTGTTGCGGTATGCCCATTGATGATAGTAATGTCAGCCACGAAAAAGACGGAGCTTTTAACGAGGATTACTGCAAGTGGTGCTATGCAGACGGAGAATATACCCTTGACTTTTTTGAGAAATATAGGGAACT
>JAZRKP010000038.1:0-1035 GCA_045646365.1 Clostridia bacterium | reverse complement strand
TGAGGCTAAAAATAATGGTTATTGAAACAGAACGTTTACTATTAAGAGAAATGACGGATGAGGATTTTCACGCACTTTATAAGGTGTTATCAGAAAGTCGGAGGCCAAGCGGTCTTAGGAAGACAAAGTGCCCAAACAACTCCTTGGCTCACAAGTCGGAAGCGGTCTTAGGAAGACAAAGTGGCCCAAACAACTCCTTGGCTCACAGAACGACATGGCTACGATCCGACTTAAGAATTTGATGAGGCTAAAAATAATGGTTATTGAAACAGAACGTTTACTATTAAGAGAAATGACGGATGAGGATTTTCACGCACTTTATAAGGTGTTATCAGATTCGGATATAATGCAGCATTATCCCTATGTATTTGATGAAAACAGGGTAAGGAACTGGATTGAGCAAAATATCGAAAGATATAGGGTGTTTGGTTTTGGACTGTGGGCTGTATGCTTGAAAGAGACAGGTGAAATGATAGGTGATTGTGGCTTAACGATGCAACTTATTAACGGAGAAATAAAACCTGAAATCGGATACCATATCAGAGCTGACAAGCAACGAAAAGGATATGCAAAAGAAGCGGCAATTGCTGTCAGAGATTGGACTTTCAACAACACTCCTTTTAACATCGTTTATTCTTATATGAAGTATACCAACGAAGCATCAGCCAAAACTGCTATGTCATATGGTTGCAAACAAGTAGATGAGTTTTTTGATGAGATAAATGAAATTACAAAGGTGTTTGCGATTTCAAAAGACGAGTGGATTAACCGATAAATTGCAATTTGTTTATGTGTTTTTTAGGCATAACTCTATATGAACTGTATGGATGTCGAATATTGTTGAAAGGTGGTAATGTTGATATGAAGGTGTATTTATTAGAGCACGCTTATGATTACGGTGAGAACCTTGAGCATACAGAAGTTAAAACACTTGGAATTTATGAATCGAGAGAAAAGGCTGAAAAGGCAATTTCCAAATATAAATTACTTCCTGGGTTTAATGAATATGATGACGAATGCTTTTATATTGATGAA
>JAZRKP010000037.1:0-1100 GCA_045646365.1 Clostridia bacterium | reverse complement strand
GGTAAGATATTGCATAGAACCGGCATAAATAAACAGACTCATGGCAAAGGCCCAGAGAACACCATATCCGCTCTGGCAGAGCAGGATTCCGAAACCGAATCCGAGAAAAATATATCCGGCCATGACCGGAAGGGTATCCAGAAAAGCGGCACGGATCGCTTTTTTATTCATAGAAGCTGCACTCCTTTCGGAAAATATAGGATATTTCTTGATTATATTCGCTCACCGGGCCAATGTCAATGATTTGAAAAAATAAGGGGTTGACAAAGGAAGAAAGATATGCTATAATACCCAAGCACTAAGGGGTGCACCTAAATATCGCGGAGTAGAGCAGTTGGAAGCTCGTCGGGCTCATAACCCGGAGGTCGTAGGTTCGAGTCCTGCCTCCGCAACCATAAAAACACCGGATTTCGAAAGAAATCCGGTGTTTTCTAACTTTTTGAGACAAAATAAATGCCTTGAAAACAGGGGTGGAGTTAGATCTGGAGTTGGCTGCCAAAAGTAGAAAAATAGAATACTGTGAAAAACCAACTTTTTGAGGAAAGTTGGTTTTTATTTTCTGAGTTTTATAAACTTTTTAGCGTATTTTGCATTAAATAAAATGGATTAAAATGCGGATTGGACTTTTTCGGGACACGAACGGTGATACAATTCTTCGAAAAGGAAAGTAGAGATATGTCATGAGGATTATGAAGAATTACCCCTACAATATCTTCTCTGTATCCGTCAAACAGTGTGTTCAATTGTAATATTAAAAAAAAGAAAATACTGCTATGTGGCTGCGTGATAACATCTGTCGAAACTTCCTTGCAAATTGCGTCGACTCATGTTAAAATGAACGTCGTTATTCCAAGAGTTTGAGAGGAGGTTGGCAATGGGCACAAAAAGCGGCAACATGGCCATTGTATATAGTTCTGTTGCAGTGTTATCCGTTCTGCTGCTGATTGGCTATCTCCTGTGGGAAAAGAAGAAAGTAAAGCATCTTACACTGCTCTTTACCAGTGTAGCTGTCGCCAACATTGGTTATTTCCTGCAGTCGGTGTCCAACACCCTGCATGGGGCCCTCTGGGCAAACCGGGTCTCCTATCTGGGAAGTGCAT
>JAZRKP010000036.1:0-49897 GCA_045646365.1 Clostridia bacterium | reverse complement strand
GGTAAAAATGTTACAATTAACGGAAGCTCAACAGGCGTATTCATTAAAGATAATCAGCCACTCGTAAGAGGTGACATTATTCAGTACAGCCAGAACACAAAGGGCGAAGCAGACGAAATTCAGCTCCTCTTCAATGTTGCTGACAAAACAACAGAATTCAGCCGTGATGTTTCAACAGACCTTAAGACCGTATACGGCAGAGTTACCAAGAAGTTTGCAAAATCAATCAACCTTGATGTAAACGGCGCAGTAACCAACTATGCAACAGATGACGCAACAGTATATCTCTACGACTCCACAAGAGGCGAAGGAAAAATATCAGTTGTTGCCCCTGAAGATATTGAGGTTTACGAAGAAGGAAACGAAGCAAGATTATTTATTAAGCTTTACCGAGACACCGTTCAGGAAATGGTTATTGTAAAATAACGATATAAAAATCCGCCCACTCGGGCGGATTTTTGTATCTTTATTTCTTTTTATAGATTATGCCGACAACATCAGGACCTGCGTTTATTGAGATTACTGCACCGACAGCATACTCATATTTCGGAGCCTTATCAAGCTTTTCGTCACAATTTTCTTTAAGTTTTGAAAATGCTTCCAAATTCGTTCCGTATACAATCGAATAATCCGAGCCTTCTTCTCTTTCCAAAGCAACCATATCAAGCATTGTCGAAATTGCTTTTTTGTCGCCTCTGATTTTATTTAAAACCTTTGAGTCGCCGTCTTCAAATGTTATAATCGGTTTAAGTCCGAGAGCGTCGCCAACGAAAGCCGCTGCTGCTGAAACTCTGCCTGATTTTTTTACAAATTTTAAATTCATTGGTAAGAACAAAATTCTGACTTTTTCAAACCAGTCATTGATTTCTGCCAGAATTTCTTCAACAGATGCTCCATCATTCGCCATTTCTGCCGCTTTTATAACTGCCATACCATAAGCCATACTATATGTTTTTGAATCAATAATATGGATATTGATTTTATCCTTTGCCTCAGGGCAATCCTCAAAGAACATATCCTTTGCCATAATTGCACCCTGCATTGTTGAAGAGCCTTTAGAGTTAATACAAGGCAGGATTATATCTGTGTAACCCTCCTTATAACACTCCTCATAAAGTTCACTATAAAGAACAGGAACAACTCTTGAAGTTGTTGGAATTTCCTGAGCATTTTCAAGTATTTCATAAAATTCTTGCGGAGTCATATCGAATCCGTCTCTATATTCTTTATCGCCGTCGATAATTGTTATCGGTAAAACGGCAATCCCCAATTTCTCTCTTATTTCAGCAGGAATATCCGCTGTTGAATCTGTCGCAATTTTAATTTTCGCCATATAATTCTCCTTTCGTTGTCCATACAGGACATTTTCTAAATTATACCCTAATATTATACCCTTGTCAAGAAATTCCTATCAAAAAACCGTGCGAATTAAATATCACACGATTTAAAATTTTTAATATACGGGCTCGCAGGTCAGATTAATTCCCAGTCTTTTGAACACTTTTTCGTCAACTGATGAAAGTATTACAGACGAGTGTACCTCACAGCCTCTTAATTTACTAATCTGTTGCATTGCAAGTTCTGCTCTTTCATCGCTTGGTGCACAAATTGAAAGTGCAATAAGCGCCTCGTCGGTATGGAGTCTCGGGTTTCTGTTACCAAAATGCTCCGTTTTAAGTCTTTGTATGGGCTCTAAAATCACAGGTGAAATAAGTTCGACCTTATCATCAATTCCTGCAAGTGTTTTTAAAGCGTTAAGAAGAAGTGCAGATGATGCCCCAAGAAGTTCAGATGTTTTCCCCGTAACCATTTGTCCGTCAGGAAGCTCTATCGCCGCCGCAGGTGCACCCGTCAGCATTGCTTTCTGGAGTGCAGGGCCGATAACAGGACGGTCATTTGTTGTTATCCCCGCTTTTTTCATTAACAGTTCAAGCTTTAAAACAACATCATCGCCGATTCTGCCTTTTCTTTGCTCACACAAAGCAGTATAATATCTGCGAAGAATTTCCTGCTTTGATGCTTCCCTTGTTATTTCGTCATCAACAACGCAGTTTCCTGCCATATTAACGCCCATATCCGTCGGCGATTTATAAGGACATTCGCCCAGGATTTTTTCAAGCATAGCTTTAACAACCGGAAAGATTTCAACATCTCTGTTATAATTCACCGCAGTATTCCCATAGGCATCAAGGTGGAACGGGTCAATCATATTAACATCATTAAGGTCTGCCGCTGCCGCTTCATAAGCAAGGTTTACAGGGTCGGTAAGGGGCAGATACCACACGGGAAATGTTTCAAACTTTGCATATCCCGACTGAATTCCCATTTTATGCTCATGGTAAAGCTGAGACATACAGGTTGCCATTTTTCCGCTTCCCGGTCCCGGTGCGGTTATAACAACAAGTTCTCTCGTTGTTTCGATATATTCGTTTTTCCCATAGCCTTCATCACTTACAATTTTGGAAATATCTGACGGATACCCCTCGATTGTATAATGTCTGTAAACACGGACACCCAAAGATTCAAGGCGTTTCTGGAAAGCAACAGCGGTTGCTTGTCCGTCAAAACGGGTCATAACAACGCTTCCCACATAAAGCCCGATAGAGCGGAAACAGTCTATGAGTCTTATAACATCCACATCATATGTTATCCCGAGGTCACTGCGAAGCTTATTTTTCTCAATGTCCGAGGCATTTATAGTCATAACAATTTCAACTTTTTCTTTAAGTTGCAAAAGCATTTTAAGCTTACTGTCAGGCTCAAATCCGGGAAGAACACGAGAGGCGTGGAAATCGTCAAAAAGCTTTCCGCCAAACTCAAGATAAAGCTTTCCGCCAAATTTGGAAATTCTTTCTTTTATGTGTTGAGACTGCAAATGCAGATACTTTTCATTATCAAACCCTAATTTAAGCACAGTAACACCTCTCCTCGAAACATATACAATATTTATTTATTATATAACATTTTCCCGATAATTTCAAGAGGATATTTACATTTTGCAAAATTATTTGAATTTTTTCTCTTTACAGTCCATTTAGAAATCCTGAAATAACCTCTGCACACAGACTTGCTCCATTTACCGCCTCATTTAAGGTGTTTCCGCTGGTTCCCACCTCAATTATAATGCTACCTTTTGTTGTGTGACCGTTGAACCGTTCACGGCGGAGATTTATTCCACGCATCAGGCTAGGATATTTTTTGTTTATTTCATTTTGCAATTTTACTGCAAATTTAAGATTTTCACGCCAGTTGTCGTGGGTTAACCCGCCAGCATCAGTACCTATAACAAACATAAGCTGTGCTGTTTGTTTTCCGTCAATCTCCGTCACAGTTTTTGCCTTTGTTCCGTCGCCATAAACTATTGCATCTCTGTGAATATCAAGCACAATCTGAATCGACGGATATTCCTCTATATATCTTTCCGCCGATTTCAGCGAGCTTGCATATGAGCCGTTATATGATGGCTGGTCGTGCATTGTTCTGTCGTGGATAACCTCAATCCCTGCTTTTTCAAAAATCTCTGTCATTTTATCCCCGACATAAACCACATTAAACCTCGTATCGGTGTTTCTGTCCCCTGCTCCTTCTATGTAAAAATCCTTTCCCTCTTCCGTATAAGACTCGCTCCCGTGGGTATGTAAAATCAACACTTTAGGCCCACTTCCGCTTATATTTATCCCAAGCTTTTCTTTAAGCATTTCCTTAGTGTTTATGCTATACTGCGTTTCGTTTTTCACAAGTATATTTTCAGTTCCCATACTCTTATTCTGGCTGGAGTCAATACCTCTGATAGGAAGTTCCCCTTCAAGTCCCACGATTATCCCTGTTTTCGGGAGCGATTGCTTTTTATCGCTCCCATTTTCATTGAACACGGTCTCAGTCAAACCGAGGGTTGTATATTTAAGAACGGGAAACTCGTCCGCAATAATGCTATGCAAACTGATTTTGTCACCTAAAATCTCTTTTATACTTATTGATGTTTTTTCTCTTTCAACCTCTTCAACTTCCGTTTTTAGTTTTACACCCTCAAGCCTTGCCCCCGTTATTATTCCGCAGGCAACACCAATCCCGATTGCAACTGAAACCGCATTCTTTATCAGCTTTCGCCCGTCTATCACATAAGCTTTGTATCTTCTTTTCATTTTATCCAACCTCTCTGTATATTATAGATAATATTCAAAAAAGTCGGAATTTATTACCGATTATGCGACCTTGCGTTTTCTGTATGCACGAAGATACGGTGTTTTTTCCACCTCTTTCGGGTGCAGAATTTTCGCTATAATGCTAAAATCCGACACAAACATTATTTGTGCATAGGCATAATTTCCTATTTTGTTATAGATTTTGTCCGCCCCAAGAGTTCCCTCAACAAGCATTTCTCCCTCAGGAGCAACATATCCGATTATACCCAGAAGCGGAAGTGTCACTCTTATTCCCTTTCTTCTGCCATTCCCTCTGTCCTTTGAAATTTTGACAATACCTCCTGCTTTAAAGGGAAATCTGCCATAGTATTTCCCCGTTTCTGCAATCGTTACATAAAAACCTCTCTTCATAAAAAATACCCCCTTTACAGCTATTATTATAGTCTGTAAAATGGGGTATAAAAAGGACACCTTTATTATAAAACTTTTTTAAGAAATTCAGCGGTTCTCGAATTTTTCGGGTTAGAGAAAATTTCCTCAGGAGTCCCCTCCTCAACAACTGTTCCGTCTGCCATAAAGATAACACGGTCAGCAACCTCACGGGCAAAGCCCATTTCGTGGGTAACAACTGCCATTGTCATTCCTTCGCCGGCAAGTTCTTTCATAACTTCCAAAACCTCTCCGACCATTTCAGGGTCAAGAGCAGATGTCGGCTCGTCAAAGAGCATAACCTCAGGTTTCATACAAAGAGCACGAACGATTGCAATTCTCTGTTTCTGTCCGCCCGAAAGCTGACTTGGGTAAGCATTGGCTCTGTCACCCAGTCCAACTCTCTTAAGAAGTTCCATTGCCATATCTTCTGCCGCACTCTTGGACATTTTAAGAAGTTTCATTGGTGCGATAGTCATATTTTTAAGGATTGTCATATGCGGAAAAAGATTAAAATGCTGAAAAACCATTCCCATTCTCTGTCTGTGGACATTTATATTAACACTTTTATCCGCAAGATTAACGCCGTCAAATATAATTTCTCCGCTTGTTGGAGTTTCAAGAAGATTCAGCGAACGGAGAAAAGTTGACTTTCCCGAGCCTGACGGGCCGATTATACAAACAACCTCTCCCTTATGAATATCAATATTGACATTGTCAAGGGCGTGGATTTTCTCACCGTAATATTTACACAAATCAACAGTTTTTATTATAATATTATCGTTCACTGTTTCTCAGCCTCCTCTCGATTTTACCTATAAGCCATGTAAAGAACATAACGAGAACAAGGTATATTATAGCCACCGCCACAAGGGGCATAAACGGCGAATAAGTTGCAGCACGGATTATATTTCCGCCCATTGTCAAATCTCTTATTGTTACATATCCTGCAACCGAGGTTTCTTTTATGAGAACAATAAATTCATTGGCAAGTGCCGGAAGAACATTTTTTATTGCCTGCGGAATTATAATATGCACCATTGTTTGCGTATAGTCAAAACCAAGACTTCTTCCTGCCTCAAACTGTCCAATATCAATAGACATAATTCCCGAACGGACAATTTCAGCAACATAAGCACCTGAGTTTATTCCAAATGCTAAGACCGCAACCAAAAGGCTGTTTCTTGATGATGCAAATATTATGTAATACATAATCATAAGCTGAACAACAACAGGAGTTCCTCTTATAACCGTCAGATAAATCTTACAGAACCAGTTGAAAAAAGCAAGGAGACCTTTCCTTATTCCGCTTTTCATATCCTTATAATTTTTATCATAGCTTGACCTTATGATAGCAACAACAGCTCCCAGAAGAACACCTATAATACCTGCAAAGAGAGTAATAATAAGGGTATTCTTAAGACCGCTGGTTATGAAGGTCCATCGGTCTTCCTGAACAAAGTTCAGAACAAAATCGTCTCTCAGGTCATAAAACCAATTCATTATTCCATCCATTCAATCACCTCAATAACATAAAACGGGGGCGGAGAAATATCCGCCCCGGCGTCTTTGATTATCAGAAATTATTTATTGTTAGCTTCAACATATGCTTTTGCAGGCTCATTGTCGATGATTACGCAGTCAACCTTACCTGTGATAAGAGCCTGAACTGCTTCGTTACCTGACGCATATTTCATAACACGGTCAGCACCGAAATCGCCCTCTGCATAAATATCGCCTGTTGTACCCTTCTGTGTACCGATAAGATATTCAGCCCCGTCAGCAAAAAGGTCATCAACTGACTTGATTTCGCTACCCTCAGGAACGATGATTGACTGGATACCTGTTGCATAAGTGTTTGAGAAATTGATATTCTTCAAACGGTCTTCTGTTACAGTCATACCTGCCATACCCATATCAGCCTTGCCTGTCTGAACTGCTGTTATGATTGAATCGAATTCCATATCATCAATAACAAGCTTCATATCAAGCTTATCAGCGATTGCAGCAGCCATTTCAGCGTCTATACCAACGATTACCTTATTTTCATAGTATTCATATGGCGGAAACTGAGCATTTGTTGCCATATGGAGTTCTGTCTTACCGTCTGCATTTTCCTGGAACTTAAGGTCATGAGCCTTACCTGAAATATACTTATCAATAATCTTCTGCTTTGTTCCGTCAGCTTCTATTTCTGCAAGAGCAGCATTAACCTTATCGAGAAGTTCTGTGTTTTCCTTTGCAATACAGATTGCATAGTCCTCTAACGCATATTCTGTGTCAAGAATAGCAAGTTTAACCTCTTCCTTACCGCAGCCTGCAAACATAACTGTCATCATTGCAAGTGCGAGTAACAGTGCAATAATTTTTTTCATAATAATACCTCCAAATATTTTATATATTTACTTTATTTTACTACGCCCGACGAAAAAAGTCAATAGTTTAATAAATTATCTTACTTTATCGGCGATTTCCTTTGTTATATCAGCGATAAATTCCTCAATCTTAACGCTTCCCTTATCGCCGTCTTTTCTGGAGCGGACTGCAACTGCACCGTCAGCCATTTCCTTTTCACCGACAATAAGCATATAAGGAACTTTTTCCATCTGTGCTTCTCTGATTTTATAACCGATTTTTTCACTTCTCTTATCAATTTCGCATCTGATACCATACTTATCAAGCTCTTTCTTTACAGAATCAGCATATTCAGCATAGTTATCGGAAATCGGGAGAATTTTAACCTGAGTTGGTGCAAGCCATGTCGGGAACGCACCTGCATATTTCTCGATAAGGAGAGCAAGTGTTCTTTCATAGCAACCGATTGATGTTCTATGGATAATATAAGGATTTTTCTTACTTCCGTCCTTATCAACATACTCCATACCGAATTTTTCAGCAAGCATCTGGTCAATCTGGATTGTTATAAGAGTATCTTCCTTACCGAATACATTCTTAATCTGAATATCAAGTTTCGGACCATAGAAAGCCGCCTCACCGATACCAATCTTATATGGAATTTCAAGGTGGTCAAGGATTTTCTGCATAGTTCCCTGAGCCTCATTCCACTGTTCATCTGTTCCGATATACTTTTCTCTGTCCTCAGGATCCCACTGTGAGAATCTGTATGAAACATCCTCGTAGAGTCCTAATGTTTTAAGCATATAAATCGCCATTTCAAGACAGGATTTAAATTCCGCCTCAAGCTGCTGGGGAGTACACATAAGATGTCCTTCAGAAATTGTGAACTGTCTGACTCTGATAAGACCGTGCATTTCGCCTGATGCTTCATTTCTGAAAAGGGTTGATGTTTCACCATAACGGATTGGCAAATCTCTGTAACTTCTCATTTTATTAAGATATGCCTGATACTGGAACGGGCATGTCATAGGACGGAGAGCAAAAACCTCTTTATCCTTTTCCTCGTCACCAAACACGAACATACCGTCCTGATAATGGTCCCAATGTCCTGAGATTTTATAAAGGTCACTCTTTGCCATATAAGGAGTTTTTGTTCTTACCCAGCCGTTTGCGTCCTCATGGTCCTCAACAAATCTCTGGAGGATTTGCATAATTTTTGCACCCTTAGGGAGCATAATCGGGAGTCCCTGACCGATAGAGTCAACTGTTGTGAAGAGTTCAAGTTCTCTTCCCACCTTATTATGGTCTCTTTTTCTTGCCTCTTCAAGCATTTCGATATATTCGTCAAGGTCTGCTTTTTTCGGGAAAGATGTGCCGTAAATTCTTGTGAGCATCTTATTTTTCTCGTTTCCTCTCCAGTAAGCACCGGTTGCACTCTGGAGTTTCACAGCCTTGATTTTACCTGTTGACATAAGGTGCGGGCCTGCACAGAGGTCTGTAAATTCACCCTGCTTATAGAAAGAAATAATCGCGTCTTCTGGAAGGTCATTGATAAGCTCAACCTTATAAGTTTCGCCCTTTTCTTCCATAAACTTTATAGCCTCCGCTCTTGGGAGTTCAAAGCGTTCAAGAGGGAGATTTTCCTTAATAATCTTCTTCATTTCAGCTTCGATTTTGTCAAAGTCACCGTTTGCAACAGGTGTTTCAAAATCAAAATCGTAATAAAAACCATCATCAACCGACGGCCCTATTGCAAGCTTTGTGTCAGGATAAAGTCTTTTTATTGCCTGAGCAAGAATATGGGATGTTGTGTGACGATAAGCCGCTTTTCCCGCCTCATCATCGAATGTCAGGAAGTTTACTTCGCAATCATTTTCAACTGTTGCACCGAGTTCCGTAACAACTCCGTCAACCTCTGCAACAAGGACAATTCTTGCAAGTCCCTCGCTAATTTCCTTTGCAACCTCAATAAGTTTTATTCCTTTTGGAAATTCTTTAATTTCGTCTCTTAATTTAATTTTAACCATTTCTTTTTCCTCCTGTATATCTAAAAGTTTCTCTTAAGCAGGAAATCTGCCAGAGAACACAAAAATTCATTTTCAGCACCAAACATGGAAAGTGCGGCCTTTGCGGCCTTTGTAGTTCGCTGAAGTTCTTCTTCCGCTTTTTCAATCCCCATAAGTGTCACGAATGTTGTTTTATCATTTTCTTCATCGCTACCCGTTGGCTTACCTAAAACCTCATCGTCTCCGATAAAGTCAAGGATATCATCCTTTATCTGAAAGGCAAGCCCTAAATTATCAGAAAACTCAATAATTTTCGCCTTTTCTTCATCTGTTGCATTTCCACAGATTGCTCCTATCATAGCTGCCGCTGAGATAAGCGCCCCGGTTTTGTTGCGGTGGATATACCTTAAAGTTTCCTCGCCTACATTCCCGTCACCCTCACACATAAGGTCAACAACCTGTCCGCCAATCATTCCCTCTGTTCCCGAATTATTTGAAACATATTTTATAACCTCGACGGTACAGTTATTATCTGTCCCATAAGCTGACATTATCTCAAAAGCACGGTTTAAAAGAGCGTCACCTGCAAGAAGTGCCGTTGCTTCGTCAAAGGCTTTGTGGCAGGTTGGCTTTCCCCGTCGCATATCATCATTATCCATACAGGGAAGGTCGTCGTGGATAAGCGAATATGTATGAATACATTCCAGCGCACAGGCATAAGGAAGTGCTTTCTCTGCATTCCCGCCAAGCATTTCGCAAATCGACAGGGCAAGGATAGGTCTTATCCTTTTCCCGCCCGCCATAAGGCTATATCGCATAGCTTCATATATTGACTTTTGCAAATTTTCTTTCTGAGGCACATATTCCGAAAGCTTTGAATTAACAAGCTCTATATACTCCCTCATTTTTGCATCAAAATTCATATTATTCTCCCAACGGTGCAAAATTTTCTTCCGTCATTTCTCCATTTTTATCTTTCATAAGAACTGTTATTTTCTGCTCTGCATTTTCAATCTGGCTTGTGCAGTTCTTTGTTAATTTTATTCCTTTTTCAAAAAGCTCAAGCATTTCATCAAGGCTCACATCTGCACTCTCCAAAGCCTTAACAACCCCTTCAAGCTCTTTAAGATTATTTTCAAAGGTTTCCTTGCTCATTTTATATCTCCTTATTTAACAACCGCGTCAAAACTTCCGTCTGACACTCTGACTTTGATTTCGTCACCGCTTTTAACCTGATTAACCGACTTTATAACTCCACTCTCACCTGTTGCAAGTGAAAAACCTCTCGCAACAGTTCCCAAAGGACTTAGTCCGTCGAGCTTTGAGGCATAAACCGAAAGCATTTGCTTTTTCCTCTCTAAAAGCATTTTTTCAGCCATTTCGAGTCTGTGTCCTAAATTATCAATATAGATTTTCCTGTCATCAAGCTTTAAATACGGATTTTTCATAACGGACTTATCAACACAGTTTTTAAGCCTCAGTTTTCTGTTTTCTATAATTCTGTCCGCAGAATTTTTAAGCCTTTTCATAACATTTCCGAACTTTTCAATAAGTTCGTCCCCTGACGGAACAACAAGCTCTGCCGCCGCACTGGGGGTTGGGGCTCTTAAGTCCGCAACAAAGTCTGCTATTGTAAAGTCTATTTCGTGGCCAACCGCCGAAACAATCGGGATTTCGCTTTCATATATTGCTCTTGCAACAATCTCCTCGTTAAATGACCATAAATCCTCAATAGAGCCTCCGCCACGACCGACAATCATAACATCAACAGATTTCTCTTTATTAAAATATTCAATAGCACCGACAATACTTTTTGCCGAGTTCTCCCCTTGAACCAAAACGGGGTAAATCACTATATCCGTATAAGAAAAGCGTCTTGACAATATGTTTATAATATCACGGATTGCCGCGCCCGTCGGAGCAGTAACCACGCCGACTTTTTTAGGGTATTTAGGGAGCGGTTTTTTCTTTTCTGTGTCAAACAAGCCTTCTTCCATAAGCTTATTCTTAAGCTTTTCAAAGGCAATATGCAAATCCCCGACACCCTCCTGCTCCATAGAATTTATATAGAGCTGGTATTGTCCGTCACGCTCATAAACCGTAACTCTGCCCCGTGCAACAACTTTCATTCCGTTTTCTGGATTAAAACGAAGTTTTGCCCCTGCAGTTCTGAACATAACTGCTCTCATAACTCCCGTTTCGTCTTTAAGCGACATATACATATGCCCTGACGAATGGAGTTTGAAGTTGGAAATCTCGCCTTTAACCGTCACATCGGACAAGAGTAAATCGTTATCCAGAACATTTTTTATATAAATATTAACCTGACTTACGCTTAATATCGGTCTTTCTTCCATAGCCACGCCTTTCCGCTTTACAGGAATTCCCCTAAATGGCAAACCCCCATAGCGTTATCTGTTGAAAGCTCAGCCTCCGCAAAATACACATTTGGTATATCACAAAAGCCCTGCCTTATAAATCCTGACGAAGAGACACCGCCCGCCATCAGGACATTTTCAATCTTATATTCTTTCTTTGCATTTTCTATTGTTTCAACAAGCGAGTCTCTTATGACTCTCATAACAGAATATGCAATTTTTTCTTTTTCCTCACCATTTTCAAATGCACGGCGATACCTTGTTTCTTCACCCGAAAAATTCATATAGCATCCGTCAACGGCAGTTTTAACCTTTTCCTTGCCGTCATATTCCATAGCCATTGTATCAAGATATTTTCCGCAAGGAAACTCAAGTCCCATAAGGACTCCGATTCGGTCAATAAACTGGCCTGCAGGCAAATCCTTTGTTCCGCCAACAATTTCCGATTCAAACCCGTTTCTGCATCTTCTGGCAACAACAATCTCTGTTGTTCCGCCTGAGATATGAACCGCAAGGAACGGCTTATCAAGGATTGAATATGCTCCGCAGGAATATATTGCCGCCATAATGTGTCCCTCCTGATGTGAGACACAGTTAAGTCTTGCCCCAACCGATGCCGCAACCGCTCTTGCAAAGCTCTGTCCTGCCATAAAAACAGGCATATATGAGCCTTCTGCATTTCTCGGTCTTGTGCTGACTGAGACAATTTTTTCGCTGTACTTTGTTAAATCAAACTCCTGTCTCATTTCCTCAAACAGGACAGGCAGATTTTTTATATGCTCAAAAACCGCATCGGACTGACGCAGACCACACTGCCCCTCTTTAACCTTAAGCGGGATTTTATAGTGGCGATGCTTGTCCCCTGCCATAACACCGAGGGAAGTCGTATAGCAACTGGTGTCAATTCCAAGACATATTCTGTCCATTTACATCTCCCCAATGCTGTTTCTGATTTTATCAAGAACACCGTTCATAAACGCAACCGATTCTTCCCCGTCATAAGTTTTTGCAAGTCCGACTGCTTCATTTACGGAAACAGGGGCAGGGATATTCTCAATATAAAGCATTTCCCCAACCGCAAGTCTTAAAAGGGACAGATTAACTGTTGAAATACGGTCAACGCCCCAACCTTCACTGGTTTTCTCGATTATCTCATCAATTTTCTCTACATTTTCAGTAACCTTTGAAACAACTGTTCTGATATACTCCTCCTGAACCCCTGGATTGTATTCAGCGCAGAATTCATCCAGCATATTCATAATTTCAGCAGGCTGAAACTTATACTGAAAAAGTAAAATAAACGCATATTCTCTTGCTTTTGTTCTGTTCATAATCTTTCTCCATTTATGTAGAATAACCCGATTGACCATATCGGTCAATCAGGCATTTTTGTTTTTTATTTAGTTTTATCGGCTTCCTCGTCTGCCTTTTCTTCTTTCGGCATTGTAACACCGTCAACAGAGATATTAACCGCTTTGACATCATAACCTGTCATAGCCTCAACCTCATTCTTAACCTTTTCCTGAATCTGTGCGGCAACCTCCTGAATTTTTGCACCGTACACGATTGAAATACTAATTTCTATTTCAACCTCATTATCCGTCACGGAAACTTTAACGCCCTTACCGGGATTTTTCTTACCTAAAAATTCAACAATGCCTCCCGCAACAGTAGCCTGCATTCCGCTGACCCCTTCAACACTTTTCGCCGCAATGGCTGAAATTACGGAAACAACCTCGTCCGAGATTACAACACCGCCGTTTTTATTTACCATTTCTTCAGAATTCATAACCGTAAACCTCCTGAGAATATTTGTATTTTTCAAATCATCATACAATTATAGATATTATAACACAAAACATTTGGATTTACAATCATTTTTTCAAATTTTTTAATATTTTTTTCTTCCTCTTCTCATCACTTCTTTTTCTCATTTCCTATAACAATCTGAGAGGGCTTGAAATTTGTTTTTGATGTGACTATATCACTTATCTGAGCAACCTTATCGCTTTCGAGCTTATCGGCATTAACAATAACCCTTACCTCATTTTCGTCAATAAAAACTATACAGTCCTCATAGCCTTTAGCTTTGATAAGGCTTTCTATTTCTCCCTCTTTTTTTATATTTTCCGCAATCTTTTTAAGTTTTAAATCCGCCTCAGCCTTTGCATCTGCCGTTGCGTCTTCACTGTCCGCAATTTCCCTTACCAATTCTTCCGCCTCACTCCTCGCGCTGTCCCTTTCCTTTCTTGCTGATGCAAAATAATTCTCCTCCTGAGTTTCCCCTGTATTAACCACCGCAACAGTTTCGGTTTCGTTTTCAATATTGCTTATTGAATAGCGATAGTACCCCGCCGCAACAACCATTACCGCAAGAGCGCCAACCAGAATCTGGCGGCTCTTTATTGACGCCTTTTTAGACTTTGCTCCCGCCTTTTTCCCGTCTGTTAATTTTTTCATTTTCTTCATCCTTTCACCGTTTATGTATTTTGTGTAAAACTTAATTATTTTCATTTTTATAATCCGTCACCTTAATTCTGTGTGATGAAATTCCATATAAGGCTTTAACCGCCTCATAAAGTTCCAATCTGACATTTTCATTTCCTGCCCCCTGAGCAATAACCAAAACCCCCGACGGAAGCGGAAGTTTCTCCTCTGTCACATAGGGTGTTTCACTCTGCCCCTGTCCATACACAACAACGCTGTCCGAGTTTTCCTTTGTTTCCCTGTTGTCACTTTGTCCCGTGTCCGTCTGGACTTTACTCTGACTGTTTCTCGCCACAACAGTTTTTCCCCGACTGTCAAAGCTCAGCACTACCTTAACCTTTCCTGCCCCTTTTATTTGAGAGAGAGCCTCCTCCGCCTCATTTGAAAGAACAAGCTTATATTCCTCAAAATCAAACTCCTCTTTTTTCATATCCGTCGGCTCTTTTTCACTCTTACCAAAACTTCCGAAAGCAAGAAATAATATTGCTCCGATTATCAGAAAAATTATTATTTTGTTCTTCCCCGAAGGAGTTCCTCCGTTTCCTCGTATAATATCAAAGTTCACCGTTTTACCTCCGCTAATCCGTCCGATAATTGACCGCAATGTTTTTTACCGAAACACCGTATTTCTCTGAGATTATTTTTTCTATAAGTTCGTCCTTTTCAAGTCTGCCGTCTTTTGTCACAACCGTCACAATAACGCCCCTTATTCTGCCGAATTCATTCATATTCCCTGCCTCAACCTCAAGCTGAAACTCGAACTCACAGTTTTCAATAACTGCTTTCAAATCATCATTCATCTTTCTTGCAAGATTTGCTTTATACAATCTTAACACTGCTTCACGCTCCCTTTCATTCATTTCCTCTGCTTCAAAATACGCCTCTGTTTTGCCATCATCTATAAAAAATTCAGTATCCATTTTCCCCGCAAGAGGGGTGCAGACACATATCGTTAATATTAAACCCATTAAAATCCTGACATATTTTTTCACATTTCCCGACGGTAAAACCGCCTCTGTAAGTGCCGACAAAATCAACACTCCCGCAATTTTAATACACCAATCCTTTACAGCCTCCATCATCTATCTCCCCAGCATTACGGCAGAACTTCCTGCATTCAGCATAACCGTCAGAATTATTATAAACATTACAGTTACAGCCAAAGCGATTGCAAACACAAGTCCCACCGCATCTGCCATTCCTGAAACACATTTTACAATTTTGTTATCGGCGACAGGCTGAACCAAAGATGCTGTTATACGAAGAACTATGAGGCAAGCTGAAATTTTTATGAGAGGCAAAGCCATAGTCCCTGCCATTATAATTATCCCCGTTATCCCCACTGCATTTTTTATGACAACACTGCAATTTAACACGGTTTCAACTGTCTCTGACAAAATACCGCCCACAAACGGAATAAGATTTGACGCTGCATATTTTGCAATCTTAACAGAAATCCCGTCGGCTCCGCTTGAGGCAAGACTTTGAAGCCCTGCACATCCAACGAATATGGTAAGAAGTACCGACATTCCCCATTTGATAACCTTTCCTATAAACTGCACCATCTTCTCAATGTTGAATTTATCCGACAGACAGTTAACCATATTAAGTGTTGCAAAAAGCATCAGAGCAGGCATAAAAACCTTTTCTATCACCAAAAGTGCAATCCCGATTACAGACAAAAGCATAGGCTGAAATGCGGCGGCAGATATAACCGCTCCTGTCCCGACAAGCGTTGCAAGAACAAGCGGTACAATTATTTTCGCTACCAGAATCAAGGTATTGATAGCCGTTTTTCCGCAATGAACAATTTCAATAAATGATGCCGAACATATTCCCGCAATAATTATGTAGCAACCGTAAAATGCGATTTCAGAAACCTCTTTACTCCGCCCCTCCGGCAAGGCAGACAGATACGCAGTTAGAACTGACAGAGCAAGAATATATACCATTATTTTAACAACGCTCCGAATTTCTCCAAACAACAACGCAAGAAGCCTTTCAAATAACGCCTTTATATCAAATATACTCTTTCCCGACACGGTTTTCCTTATAATGTCCTCCGCACTGAAATCGGGGATTATTTTCTCTATATCGGAACTTTCATCCCACGCTTTTTCAAGTTCTGTTGAATAAATCGAAACATACTCATCCATAATCCTTGATTCTTCAGCATTTACAGTCATCAAAATACTGACAGTAATTATCATTAAAAAAACTAATTTCTTCACATTTCTTATCCTTTGCTAAACCAGACTGACAATCTCGCCTATAACCTCAAAAAGTTCGTAAATAACAGGCATAGACATTACAATAATTATTATCTTGCCACAGATTTCGACCTTTGTTCCAACCGCATTTTCTCCTGAGTCACGGCAAATTTCCGCTCCAAGTTCTGTTATATAAGCAACGCCAATAACCTTTATGACAATGACCATATATTTTATATTAAGACCTATTTGCTCTGAGAGGTTCACAAAAGAATTCAGTGCAGTTTTCATATACGGACTTATTAGTGCGAACATTACCCCCATTGAAACAAGGGATATTGACAGAGAAATTTCAGGTCTGTAACTCTTCAAAAGTACGGAAAGCACCACCGTTACCAAAGCAACCCCAATTATTTTTTCAATTCCCATATCAAAGTTCAAAGACATTCTTGATAGTGTCAAACAGATTACTTATCTGCTGAATAACCATCATAAGTACAACGATAAGTCCTGCAAGAGTCGTGAGCATTGCCTGGTCCTCTCTTCCGCTTCTAACAAGAAGCTGATTCAAAACCGCAACCAGTATTCCTATTGCCGCAACCTTAAAAATCAAGTCCACTCCTGTCATTTTATCCCTCCGTTACTGTCAAAAAAGAACGATTACAACAAACACCCCTATAAGCGTGCTTATCCCTTTAACCGCTTTTGCTTTTCTGTTTATCTCATCTCTGGCATCACGGCAAGACTCGGAAAGCCTGATTTTTGCCGCCTGAATATTAACAATTTCCGATTCTCTGTCCCCTCTTCCTAAAGACAGAGAAAAGCTTTTCAGTATTTCTATTTCGTCTTCGGAGAGAGTTATTCCACTTCTGTGCTTTTCAACACCTCTGCAAAACGCCTCTCCCGAAGATATACTGTCCTCTCCGCAAAGAGCCTCCGACGCCGTGGCAAAAACCGACTTAACAGGCTCAATACAACACTCCCCCGCCTTTTCCAACGCCTCATACATAGGCAAACTCATATATCGTATATTAAACTCAAGCATATTCAGTCCGTCGCAAAATGAGTCGAGCTGAAAAAGACGGGATTTTTCTTTTTCAGCACACATTCTGCCCAAATACGCAAAGCCCAGAATAATGATGATTCCGCATAAAACCCGTATCATTATCTGTCCACCCCGATAACTTCACCCACAACCCGTTTGCTGATACTTTCGTCATTTCTCGCCAAAAATATAATTTTCCTGAAACCATTTCCGCCAAAAAGTCCTTTAAGAAGAGGATTGTTTTTCGCCTCCTCAACACTTCCCGAATGAGCACTGGCAATCACCGCAACTCCCGAGCCAAAGCACTTTTTAATGCTCTTCACATCTGACTCCGTGGCGATTTCATCACAGATAATAACCTGTGGTGACATAGAACGGAGCATAATAGGGATTGCCTCTTTCTTGGGAGCATCTTCAATTATATCCGTCTGTACTCCCAAATCATTTTGCGGAACAGAGCAATAGCAAGCACCAATCTCGCCTCTCTCATCAACAACCGAAACCTTCATTCCTGAATTGGAAATTAACCTCGTCAAATCCCGAAGGAGGGTTGTCTTCCCGCAACCGGGCGGTGAAACGACCAATGTATTCATAACTCTGCCGTTTTGCATTATATCATTTATATACTCACTTCCGCACCCAATCCATTCTTTCGCAACCCTTATATTAACCGCATTTATATCCCTGATAGTCTCCGTTCTACCGTCACGAACTACCGCTTTTCCACAAAATCCCGCACGGTGACCACCCTTTACTGTTATGTATCCCTGACGGATTTCCTCTTCATAAGCATAAACTGAATTTTCACAAAGATTGCAGAACACCTGTCTTATATCCGAATCGCTTACAATATACGCTCCGCCCAACGCAGGGGACAAACTCCCGTCTTTCAGTATAGCAAAATTTCCGCCCGAAGTTCCTATAATAAGCGGACGATTCACTCTCAATCTTATCTCCTCAAGATTCCCCCAGATTCCGTCTAAACCTTTTCTTAAAAGCATTCTTAAATTTTCAGGAAATATTCCCATAATTTCTCTGATTCGTTTTTCCATATCCAACCCTCTTTCTCTTTTGATATTTCTATCCTATGACACTTTGTCCGCATTTATAACTTTTATTTTTAAACAAAGTATTGAAATTTGAATATTTTTGTATTATAATATTCCTAATTTATGAAAAAGGAGAGATAATATAATGAAAAATGTATCTGTAAAAAAACTTATTCTGGCAGCACTGTTTTCAGCTCTGACCTTTGTTTCAACAATGATTATTCAGATACCAACCCCAACCAATGGATATGTTAACCTTGGAGACTGTATGGTTTTAATCTCAGGCTTTATTTTAGGTCCAATCTGGGGTGGATTTGCCGCAGGTCTTGGCTCTGCCTTAGCTGACCTCGTCGCTTATCCTGTATATGCGCCTGCCACCTTTGTTATCAAATTTTTTGTCGCTTTGGTAGCTTCATTGTTTTTCAAGCTTTTCAAAAACAACACTCTTGGAGTTGTTGTAAGCGGAATAATCGGTGAGATCATTATGGTTTTGGGTTACTTTGTATATGAAGCCTTCGTTATAGGTTTCGGTTGGGCAACTGCCGCAACGGGTATTCCTTCAAATATCTTCCAGGCAATAGCAGGCGTATGCTCAGCAACCCTTTTGATTCAGGCGTTTACAACAAGAAAAAAGAAATCCTCCAATGAAGATTTCCACGATTTTTCTGATGACGAAAACTAAAAAATATGGTATCATAAACCTGTTATTCAGATATTTTAAAAAGCATATTTATAAAATAAAATCGGCTATCCAACCAGATAGCCGATTTTTTTATTTTACTTTAATTCAAAGCTATAAACTCTCGTAAGAGGTTCCATATTTTTGTTCCACATCATAGCTTTTATAATATATCTTTTACCTTCTTCAAATTTACAGTTAAGAGTAAATTCTTTTTCTCCTGTTGTTGCTTCACTTACATCACAATCTATAAGTTGCCCCGTTTCATAATCAAAAACAGAAATATAAAGCTTAGGCTCAGGCTCATTGGCAGTTGAATTATCCGCATTTATATTTGCGTTTCCTACAGCCACATTTTCGCCCTTATTTGCTGAAACATCATATATGAAGAAATTCTTTTTATTGAATTTAATCTCCGTTGTTTCCGATGAAAGTTTCACACTTCCTTCGTCATAGTCAGTGTTTCCGATTTTCGCATAATAGCCGTTATCCGCTTTCACATACACTGTTCCGCCTTCAGGTGTTCCTTCAACCTTTCCGCCTGTCGTTGCCTTAACGGTATAATCAGCATGATTTCCATACATTGCGCCTATCTTGTTTTTAAATCCAGAATAACTGTCCTCAAGGAATATCACCGTACTTACTTCTTCATTATGATTAGTATTATCACGGCTTCCAACACCTATTCCGCTATCAAACCTATTCAGTATGGACAACCCTGTTCCTGAGCCAATAGTCGCCGTCGGATAAATCATCAGATTTGTTGTTCCTGTTACATGAACATCCGATTTCCACCCACCGTCCAGAATTTCATAATTATTATAACATCCTGAGTATACTCTTCTTGCCAAATCGCCACCTGAAAGTGTTATAAAAGTATTACCTGTCATATTTGTGCTGTAACTTCCGCCAAAAATTGACTCAACAAGTCCAGCTGTCATTGTAATGTGTGTGTCACAGTCGGTAAGCTCTGTGTTTGGTGAACCGCCATATACATTCATAACCTTACCGCCGTTTATGTAAATATTGGTATCCTTCGCCGTACCGTCTGTTCCTTCTCCTGCACCATATACATAACAAGAAACTGCGTTGTCCTTAATTGTTACATTTGTTTTGCCCGAAACTGCTCCGTTACTTCCACCGCCGTATACATAACAAAGAGAAAGTGTTTCTTTATCATCATCGTTAATACCGTCTCCTATATTGGAGTTTCCGCCAAAAACAACATTAGTGTTTCCGTTAACTGCTCCATTTCGTCCGCCGCCGTAAACTCTGTAATACTTTCCGCCGAGGAGTTCAAGGTTTGTATCCCCTGTATGGTCAGCGCTTTTCTTTCCGCCGTATACTGTAAGACTCTTTCCACTGGCAGCTTTTCCTATTCCGGCATCCGATGTAACCGTTTCTGTTACCTTTAACTTATGCCCATTTGCATAAATGGTTGCCGCTCCATTTAATTCAAGATTATCAATAGTTAAATTCCCCGCAAGACTGATTTCACCCGAAACTGTCAGCTTAACTGAGCTTGTGTTTCCCTTAATAGTAAGCGTTCCGTCGCAGGCAGGCGGAGTAACAAATGTTGTGTCATCCATAAGGATTATTTCATCCACTAATAAAATCTTGCTATATGCAGCCGCAAGGCTTTTCACCGGTGTATCCTGAGAAAATCCATCATTAGAATCACTACCGCTCGAGGACACATAACATTTAATCTTTTCCTCCCCGCCACCGATATTAAAATCAAGATTTGAGTGAATTCCATATTCATCTTCATCAAAAAACGGTAGCACAATCGAAAAATTTCCGTATTCGTCAACAGTGCTCTGGTCCACATATCTTATATCCTGGTATGTAATTTTCGTAATATCCGTCACATCTCCGTCAATAACAAGAAGCGAAACAAACTGTGCGTCAGATGATGTATTCCCATACATAACCATATATTCCATAGCAGACGCCATCTGTGTCATCAGCATCAAAGCCACCACAATGAGGCTGATAAATTTAAAAACTTTTTTCATAAAAAAATCCCCCTTTACATTTTACTAATATAACACACCAACACTCCTGTGTCAAGAAATTTCAAGAATGTTATGTAAATCACTCATTGCAAATTTTACCCCTTATTTAGTTTACATAACAGTCTTATTTCATTCCCAAAGCCCATAAAACAGTTATTCGCAGAGTTATCCACATTATCCACAGGGATAAGCTGTTTTTTCATAAAATCAACCCTTAATTGTATAGTTATCCCCAATATTACAAGCTTTTCAAAAAATTTGACAAAAATTACCAACTACACAATTTGGTTTACAATAATGTATACTATTTTGCTAAAATTTATGTTATCCTCTTCCTTTTTCCATCACCTCCTTTCATCAGTTTAAGTCATTTCCTCAAATACCATAATGTGCCGAGGAACTGCCTTTTCTTAATTATTTTGAAAAAATACTTGACAAATTTTCTTGATTATGGTAATATATTATGTGGTTAGCGGTAGCTAATCGCTTTTTGTGAGTTTGAGTTAGCATATGCTAATCGCAATATATATTATAAGGAGTGACGAAGAAATGACTCTTCTCGATGCGCAGGAAGGTATCGAATATATCATTAAACAAATAGAGACAGACGACGAAGAGCTTGATGCATTTCTTTTCTCTTTAGGTTGTTACAGCGGTGAACCAATAACAGTTGTGTCCCACCTTAAGGGCGGATGTGTTGTTTCAATCAAAGACGGTCGCTATAATATTGATAATCAGTTGGCAGAGGCAATTATTATTTAAAACTCAAAAGATGCTCTGCCACTTATTTACGCCATTTAGTTAGCCTTTGCTAACTGGTCCGATAAAATTGTTTTTACTTACCTTTATATATAACACAAGGAGGAATTTATAATGAGAATTGCACTTGCGGGCAATCCGAATAGCGGTAAAACCACTATGTATAACGCTTTGACCGGCCGGAATGAAAAGGTCGGGAACTGGGCAGGGGTTACTGTTGAAAAGAAAGAACATTCAGTTAAAAAAACATATTGCGGTGAACTTTGCGATGTAATCGCAGTGGATTTGCCGGGAGCATATTCGATGTCCCCTTTTACATCCGAGGAAAGCGTAACAAGCACTTATGTTAAGAACGAAAACCCTGATGTTATCATCAATATCGTTGATGCAACAAATTTAAGCAGAAGCTTATTTTTCACGACACAGCTTTTAGAGCTTGGAATACCAATGGTTGTCGCTCTCAATAAATCCGATATAAATGAAAAGAAGAAGACTGTAATTGATGCGGTTTCACTTTCCGAAAAGCTCGGTTGCCCTGTTATAGAAACAATCTCAACCTCCTCAGACGGACTTATTGATGTTATGAAATCAGCAATTTCCCGTCTTGGAGAAGTTCAGACTTCACCATACACTCAGGCTGAAATCGACCTTTCCGATAAAAAGGCGGTTCAAGCCGAGGACAGAAAGCGCTTTGAATTTGTTAATAAAATTGTTAAAGATGTCGAAAAGCGTAAAATTTTAACTAAAGACAGAACATATCACGATAAAATCGACTCTGTGCTTACCAATAAATGGCTTGGTATTCCGATTTTCGCCCTTATAATGTTTCTTGTTTTCGATATTTCACAATCCACACTTGGCCCGTGGCTTGCAGATACACTTGTTGTATGGCTCGAAAGTTTTCAAGAATGGGTTGGCAGTTTTTTAACCGGAGCAAATCCCCTCATTTACGCCCTCTTAATAGATGGTATTATAGGCGGAGCGATTGCGGTTATCGGATTTTTGCCATTGGTTATGGTTATGTATTTTCTTATATCCCTTTTGGAGGATTGTGGTTATATGGCTCGTGTTTCCGTCGTGCTTGACCCGATTTTCAAAAAGGTTGGTTTGTCGGGAAAATCGGTTATTCCGTTTGTTGTAACAACCGGTTGTGCAATCCCGGGTATTATGGCTTGCCGAACAATCCGAAACGAGAGGGAAAGACGGGCAACTGCTATGCTTGCTCCGTTTATGCCGTGTGGTGCTAAGCTTCCTGTTATTGCACTCTTTGCAGGTGCATTTTTCGAGGACGCCTCCTGGGTTGGTACTCTTATGTATTTTGCTGGGATTATCCTCATTTTCCTCGGTGCATTGCTTGTGAACAAAATTGCAGGACATAAGCCAAAGAAATCTTTCTTTATTATAGAGCTTCCTGAATACAAGCTTCCAAGCCTTAAAAGGGCATTTGGTTCTATGTGTAGCCGTGGTTGGTCTTATATTGTGAAGGCGGCAACGATTATTCTTGTTTGCAACACAGTTGTTCAGATTATGCAGACATTTACATTAAGTTTTACCGTTGCTGAAACTGCAAACTCATCCATTCTCGCAGCTATTGCTCATCCATTCTCGTATCTGCTTGTTCCTGTGGTTGGCGTTCTTTCCTGGCAGCTTGCGGCAGCCGCTATCACAGGATTTATCGCAAAAGAAAATGTTGTTGGAACTCTCGCTGTATGCTTTGTCGGACTTGATAATTTTATCGACACTGAGGAATTGGCTCTTATGGAGGGGGCAGGCACTGAGGTTGCAACACTTTTTGCAATAACCAAAGTTGCGGCACTTGCTTACCTTATGTTTAACCTTTTCACACCGCCTTGCTTTGCGGCAATCGGAGCGATGAACTCCGAAATGAAGAGTAAAAAATGGCTCTTTGGCGGACTTGGGCTACAGTTTGCAGTTGGCTATTCTATTGCCTTTCTCGTTTATCAGATTGGAACTCTTATAACAACAGGAAATCTTGGCGAGGCGTTTATTCCCGGAGCTATTGCGGTTCTTGCTATGGCAGCAGTTATTATCTCTCTGTGTGTAAGCTCAGGTAAAAAAGGAAACTAAAAGGAGTTCTTGTTTATGGAAACATTTTTTGCAGTTATAATCATTATGATTATTTTATCCCTTGCGGTGTTCTACATATACAGGGCGAAAAAAAGCGGACAGAAATGTATTGGTTGCCCATATGCAAAAGATTGTTCCAAAAATAACTGCTCTTGTAACAATGATATATAGAAAAGGCGATGCAACACGCATCGCCTTTTCTATAAAATAATAACAGAGCATCCCTGCTCTGTTATATGGTGTAGAATTTTTGATTTTAACAATCCGCTTAAAAATTTGGTTTGATTATTTCTCTTCCAAACCAAAACGCTTTCTAAACTTATCAACGCGTCCACCTGTGTCAACAAGCTTCTGCTTACCTGTATAGAAAGGATGACATGCAGAGCAAATTTCGATTGAAATATTCTCCTTTGTTGAACCTGTTTCTATAACATTACCGCAAGCACATCTGATAACAGTCTGCTTATAATCCGGATGTATTCCTGCTTTCATCTATTTTTCACCTCTTTCTTTAGAGTGTTCTAATCTACATTAGCTTATATAGTATAGCACAAAAAAAATGTAAAGTCAAGACATTTTTTCAAATTTTATATCGGTTTTTTACAGGTAGATTTTCTCCCATTACCCTCATAAAATTTTCAGACAAAATCTTTCTTATAAGTTTACCGCCATAGCCTCTTCTTTCCATCATTTCAATAATCTCTGCCACGCTCTCAATTCCTGTCATTCCCGTTGGCAGACAATCAATGCCGTCAAAATCCGAGCCAATTCCAACATTATTTTCTCCACCTAAGTTAAGGATATATTCGATATGCTCAAGGATTTTCTCTTTCTTGCAATCCTTTTCATCGGTAAGAAACACAGGGTAAAAATTCACACCTATAACCCCGTTTGTATCAATAATCGCCTTAATCTGTTCATCTGTCAGATTTCTTTTATGACCGCACAGGGCTTTCACATTTGAATGTGATGCAATAAACGGTTTTTCACATACTTTTACAACATCCCAGAAACCTTTTTCGGAAATATGAGAAACATCTGCTACCATACCAATTTTATTCATTCTTTTTAAAACCGCTTTTCCAAACTCTGTCAGTCCGCCTACCGATACTCCGCCTATTCCCCCGCAAAGTTCATTGTCGTGGTTCCATGTCACCGTTAAAATTCTCACACCCTTATTATAAAAATAGTCAAGGTTTTCTATTTCCCCAGCCAAGGCTTCTCCGCCCTCTATGGCAAGAATCGAAGAATAAGGTTTTTTATCAAGGTCTTCCCGAAATTCAATCCTTTTCAAACTACAATTATCAGTTTCTTCCTTATATTTATCTATAAGCTTATCGGTATAAATTTTAGGATTCTCCTTAACCGCCTCTTTATCCATAAAGGTTGCAAATATTTGGGTATACCCCTCATATTCTTTCATTCTTTCATAATCAGTATGGCAATCATTCATATTAAATCCCTGATTGGTTTCATACATTTTGCTGACTGTATCGGTATGTGCATCAAACACTTTATACTTCACTAATAATTCACTCCGAACGCATCTTCAATATGCTCAATTTTTTCAAGCTCAAAGCAATCTCCCGAAAAACAGCCATACACTTCAACTATATCAAAGCGAAAGTCCGTGTCGGGATTTTTCTCGTATATATATCGTTTTGCAGTTTCAATAAGCTTACTCTTTTTCTTATAATCAACCGCCTCGGCAGGTGTTCCGAAATCATTATTTTGTCTTGTCTTGACCTCAACAAAGACCGTTGTCTTCTTTATCTTAGCGACTATATCTATTTCGCCTTTTCCCGCAACATAGTTTCTTTCGAGGATTTTATATTTGTTCTTTTTCAGATAGTCCGTCGCAATATCCTCTCCGATATTCCCTACTATTTTATTATATGTTTTCATTTCACTTTACCCAGAACTTTATCTGTCATAAAGCTTTTTCGATGCACTTCGCTGACTCCGTATTGCTGAATTGCTTCCATATGTGCTTTTGTTCCATAGCCTTTATGTTTCGCAAATCCATACTGCGGATATTTAGCATCAAGCTCAACCATAAGTCTGTCTCGGCTCACTTTTGCAAGAATTGATGCCGCTGCAATGGTATGTGATTTAGCATCACCCTTTACTATATATGTATACGGGGAATCAAACGGAATATTATCATTTCCGTCAATAAAAATATGTTCAGGCTCAACAGAGAGGTTTTTAACCGCATTTTCCATCGCCTTATGAGTGGCTTGTCTTATATTTATTTCGTCAATAACATCAGGTTCACAAAATTGGATTGAATAAGCAATCGCTTTTTCGATTATCACATCAAAAAGTTTTTCTCTCTTCTTTTCTGTCAGCTTTTTGGAATCGTTAATTTCCTCTATAACAAGACCTTTAGGTAGTATTACCGCCGCTGCACACACAGGTCCTGCAAGCGGACCTCGTCCTGCTTCGTCTATGCCTGCAATAAGGCTTTTGCCCGTTTCATAAACAGAATTTTCAAACTCTAACATATTTTTCCCTCCTACGAAAAATGCCGACATCTGCCGGCATTTCATTATCTATACATCTCCGGGCTTTCCAAAGATATGTTTCCTATTTTTGCACTTCTGAAATCGTCAAGAACAAGATTCGATGCACGGAGCATATCAACTCGTCCTCCCGAAACAATACAGCCTCGTTTCTTTCCGATAAGTTCTAAAAGGTCGTAGCTTTCAATATCCTCAAATCCATCTTCAAGCTTATATCTTTCAGCAAGATTCCGCGGATAGTTGTTTTTCAGATAATCAACAAGATAAAAAGCAAGTTCTTCTATATCCATTATCTCATCTTTTATCCCGCCAGTGAACGCAATTCTCCGTGCCGCATCCTTATCCTCAAACTTTGGCCAAAGGATACCCGGGGTATCTAAAAGTTCATATTTACCTGCTATTCTTATCCACTGTTTAGTCTGCGTAACACCAGGGCGGTTTCCCGTTTTCGTGGCTGCCCGACCTGAAAGCTTATTTATAAAGGAAGATTTTCCCACATTCGGTATTCCGACAATCATCATTTTAACCGCGTGTCGTTGCATTCCTCTTGCTTCATCTCTTTTGAACTTTTCCGCGAGGACAATTTCCAGTTCCTTATCTATATTCTTAAGTCCCTGTCCGCTTAAACTGTTTATTTCAACTGCAGAGATACCCTTTGACTTAAATCTGGAAATCCATTTTTTATTGGTATCACTATCCGCCATATCGCTCTTATTAAGCACGACAATTCTCGGTTTATTCCCGACAATCTTATCAATCTCAGGATTCCTTGACGAAAGCGGAAGTCTTGCGTCAACAAGCTCTATAACAACATCAACTAATTTTAAATTCTCCCTGAGCAGTCGGCGGGTTTTCGCCATATGCCCCGGAAACCACTGTAATTCCATAATAATTCCTCTTAATCCAACTTACCAAACTCATTGAGTGGCCAGAATCTGAACACGGCGTGTCCCATAATTTCATCCTCAGTAAAGAGACCGAGGTTTCGGCTGTCGCTACTGTTTTCACGGTTATCACCCATTGCAAAAATCTCATCATTACCAACAACGATAGGATTTTCTCTGCTGTATTCACCGTTTATATAAAGTTCCATTCCAGGAAGAACAGTTTTACCCTTTATATAATCTTCCTCAATAAGTTCATCATTTACATAAACAAGATTTGTGTATGGGTCGATATATATTGTATCACCTTCTGTTGCGATAATTCTCTTAACAAGCGGACCCTGCGGATGCTTATCTGTATCAATAATAACAATATCACCTTTTTCAGGAGTATACATAAGCTTATTAACATATAATCTGTCGCCGTCGCTCAGGGTATTTTCCATACTTGCTCCGTCGACAAGGGCGAGAGTCATAACAAAGTTTCTTAAAACAAGCGCAACAACAACTGCAACAACGATAGCTTCAACCCAATCAATAAGTTCTTTTCGCCAGCCTGTTTTCCATTTATTAACAGGAGTTTCTTCTGTCTGCTGGGTTTCTTCAATGCAAATATTTTCTTCGTTTGGATTCTGCATAATAAATTCCTCCTTGAAATTATAAATCAAATGGTGATTATGAACTCATAACCACCATTGACCATTTTGCTATTAAATTTTCTCTTTAACTTTAGCAGCCTTACCCACTCTGTCTCTGAGGTAATAAAGCTTAGCTCTTCTAACCTTACCGTGTCTTGTAACTTCGATACGGTCAACTTTTGGAGAATTCATTGGGAATGTTCTTTCAACACCAACACCATAAGAAACTCTTCTTACAGTAAATGTTTCCTGGATGCCACCATGATTCTTCTTGATAACAGTTCCTTCAAACATCTGAATTCTTTCTCTTGAACCTTCTGTAACCTTAACATATACGCGGATGGTGTCACCAATGTTAAATTTAGGAAGGTCTGTTCTGATTTGTTCCTGAGTAATTTGTTCTAAAATGTTCATTTTATACATCCTTTCATCTGAGGATTTTCTTGTTGCCTCCCAATCAGAAAGGGGGCATACAGCGGACTATCCCGTAAATAACTTCTAAATTATAGCACAGTTTTTTTCCAAATGCAAGTCTTTTTTCAAAATTTTTTAAAAAATTTGAATTTTTTTCAAAAAAACACTTGACAACGGGGCAAAATAGTGGTATCATTTTTTGAGTAAAGCAGAAGTTTTCCGCTTCTCCCCTTCGCAGAAGGATGCAAAAGGGTCTTAATTCATTTGATTTTATTTCATTTGTTTTTGTGCGGAAGCTATGCTCTCGCGCTTTTTTTGTGTAAAAAGGTGCTGATATTTTTTTGGAGGTGTTCCGACATAGCTAAACAAGATTTGATGATCAATTCAGAAATCAAGGACGCGGAAGTCAGACTTATCGGTCCTGATGGTGAGCAGCTTGGTATTGTTTCAAACAAAGATGCTCAGCGAATCGCCGACGAACATAACCTTGACCTGGTTAAGATTGCCCCTCAGGCAAAACCACCGGTTTGCAGAGTTATGGACTACGGTAAACACAAGTTTGAACTTGCGAAAAAAGAAAAAGAAGCTCGTAAAAACCAGAAGGTTGTTAGCATCAAAGAGGTGCGTCTCAGCCCGAATATTGATGAGCACGATTTCAACACTAAAGTTAATCAGGGTATTAAGTTTTTAAAAGCCGGAGATAAGGTTAAGGTTTCCGTTCGTTTCAGAGGACGCGAAATAACTCATTCTTCTTTGGGTAAAGACCTTCTTCTTCGTGTTCAGGATGCCATGGCTGAGGTTGGTGTTGTTGAAAAGGGCATCAAGCTTGAAGGCAGAAATATGGCTATGTTTGTTATCCCTAAAAAAGTATAATCATTTTTATCGGTCAAACCGAAACATTTTACGGAAGGAGACTTAAAATTATGCCTAAAATAAAAACACATAAAGGGGCAGCTAAGCGTTTTGGCGTTACTAAAAACGGCAAGGTAAAAAGAGGTAAGGCTTTCAGAAGTCACATTTTAAACAAGAAGACTACTAAGAGAAAGAGAAAACTCAGAAAGCTCGGTTACTTGTCAAAAGCTAACCAGGCTACAATCAAGAGTATGATACCTTACAAATAAGATTTGATTTTCAGAAAGGAGCCTTATTGATATGGCAAGAGTTAAAGGTGCTATGCACACGCGTAAAAGACGCAAGAAGATATTAAAATTGGCAAAAGGTTACAGAGGTGCCAAGAGTAAGTTATATAAAACAGCCAACCAAGCTGTTATGAAATCACTCGTTTATGCTTATCGTGACAGAAAAGCTAAGAAGAGAGAATTCAGACAGCTCTGGATTGCAAGAATCAACGCTGCTGCTCGTATGAACGGCATCAGCTACAGCCAGTTTATGAACGGCCTTAAGAAGAACGGTATTGAAATCAACAGAAAGATGCTTTCTGAGATTGCTATTTCCGACCCGGCTGCATTCACAAAGCTTGTTGAAAAAGTTAGATAAAATTATTTTGTAAAAAGTTATACCCGCGCACGGGTATAACTTTTTGCGGTTTTTAAAGAGGGAAATTATGAATTTTTTAATCGAACTGGCTTTGCCGCTTAAAAATATGCTTGATAATCTTTATGCGGTCTTAACTGCATATTTTCAAAGCATCAATCTTGACGATAAGCTTGCATTTTTTTGCACTAACCATCTTCTCGTCAGCTCTATAATTTTTATATTGCTTTTGGTGTATTTTGTCTTCTTTGACAAGAGCAAAAGCTATCTCAGTTTCACAGAACCTGTAAACATAGTTGTTGTTTTAATTTTTATTCCGATATACACCTTTTTGGCAGACCGAAACATCAACCTTGACCAGCTTGGTCTTGGCTCAATTTCTATCCACTCTTTCATTTTGATTGTGTTGGGTAAACTTTACGGACCATTGATGACCGCCGCATTCGGGGCGCTGGAATACATTCTTTCCTATATCGCGAGCCCTAACAATCCGCTTATGTTCAGTATGCTCTTCATATACGCTATCGGTGGATTGCTCCACGGCTGGATTCTTTACGAAAAGAAAACCTCATTCTGGAGATGCTTTCTTTCAAGATTTATTACAATTTTGTTATGTAATATTTTCCTTATTTCATTCGTCAGAGCAGGAATATACACACACTTGGTTCCTATCAGCGTGTTCATTCCGCAGACAATTACATCGAATATAATACAGCTTCCTATTCAGGCTGTTATAGGATATATTTCTTTACTCATGCTTCGTGAGATTAGAAAAAAATTAGAGTTTTAATTGGTATTTGCTATGGAAAAATTTATTTCAAGTCGAGACAATAAAATTGTTAAACAACTTATTTCTCTGCAGAAGAAAAGCGGGCGCACAAAGGCATCCCTTTATATTGCTGAGGGAAAACGAATTTGCAACGAGGCTTTGCAATGGGCAAAAGACAGTATTTCATTTTTTGTTGCATCGGACACTTTTTATAACGAAAATAAATCATATTTTTCAGGGCTTGAATCATACATTTTACCTGACGATTTATTTAATAAAGTGTGTGACACCGAGACCCCACAAGGGATTTTGTGTGTTTTAAAATCCGGTATTTCAGCCTCCTCTTCCCCTGATTCCGATAACATTCTCATTCTTGACGGGGTATCGGAGCCGGGAAATATGGGAACGATTTTAAGGACTGCGGACGCAATGGGCTTTTCCGATGTATACATCTTAAAAGGCTCTGCGGATGTGTATAACCCCAAAGTTATCCGTTCCACAATGGGGGCAATTTTCAGATTGAATTTTCACTTTGAGGACAGCTACGATTTCGTAGAAACCCTTAAAGCAAAAGGCTATAAAATAATAACTACCGCCCTTAAAAATTCCGTATCCTTAACCGAGGTTGCGGAATGCCCAAAAACTGCTGTTGTTATTGGCAACGAAGCAAACGGAGTTTCTGATGAAATAATGGCAATTTCCGATATTATAACTAAAATAGAAATGGCAGGCAACGCCGAATCTCTTAATGCTGCCGTTGCTGCCGGAATTGTTATGTATAAATTATCAAAAAAGAGGTGAGCAATATGTCCTTGCTTCACGAAATATGGCTTTGTGAATTTTGCAAGTATGAACCTGAGACTATTTATCGGTATCTGAATTTTTTCGGTTCTGCTGAAAATGCTTATTCAGTCAAAGCTTCTGACTATAAAAAGTCCGAGCATTACGATGCTCTTAAAAAGATTTTAAAAGCTAAAAAGTCTCTTTCTCAGGCAGAAAAACTTATTGAAGAATGTCAAAGGAAGGATATTCACATAATGTCAATCCACGACAATGACTATTCGGAGTATCTTCGGAACAGTTATCTTCCTCCCCGTATTCTTTTTATAAAGGGTGAGCGATTTAACTTTAACGATTATCTTTTTGTAAGCATTGTCGGGAGTCGTGCTTCTTCAAGGTCCGGACGAATGATGGCAAATCAGCTTGGCAGAGACCTTGTCAAATGCGGTATTGTTGTCGCAAGCGGACTGGCTGTTGGTATTGACTCCGAAGCTCAAAAAGGAGCCGTTGAGGGTGGCGGAAGAACAATCGCCTTTCTTTCAGGTGGTGTTGATATGGTCTATCCTGCAGAAAACCGACGGCTATATGAACAGATTCTGGAAAACGGCTCGGTTATTTCAGAGCGACCGCCCGGAACTGTTGGAAGAAAATATTTCTATCAGCACAGAAACAGAATTATGGCAGGTATCGCACACGGCGTTGTCGTTGTTGAGGGAACTATGAAAAGCGGAACTTCAATCACTATAAAGCACGCCACAGACTTTTCCAGAGATATTTTTGCCGTTCCGGGAAGTCCTATGTCTGAGCAATATGATTTGCCAAATTCGCTTATTCGTGACGGAATTCCGCCTGTATTAAGCTTCGAGGACATTGTTCGTCAATACGACACCCGTGAGGACTGTATTCCCCTTTTAGAAAATGGAATCAAGCTTCTCAAAAAACCCGAGGAGGCGTTTTCAGCAACCCTTGACTATGACTTTGATGCTGATGACGAGAAAATCCTCAAATATCTTCAAAAATGCGGTGATGCTCAGCTCCCCGATGCAATTTCGGAACACTGCAACATCCCTATACATACGGTTGCAAGCAAACTCACAATGCTTATGATAAGTGATTTTGTTATTCAGGAACCGGGAAACAAATATTTATTAACAAGGAGGGACCTTTTTTGACACAAAAGGATACAAAGAAAAAGACATTAGTAATTGTTGAGTCCCCTGCAAAGGCTGCGACTATCAAAAAATATCTCGGCACTAACTATAATGTTGTCGCATCTATGGGACATCTTCGTGATTTGCCGAAAAGTCAGCTTGGAATAGACATAGAAAATGACTTTGAACCACGATATATCACCATCCGAGGAAAAGGTGACCTCATTTCAAAACTTAAGCGTGATGCAAAAAATTCCGCTAAAGTCCTTCTGGCAGCCGACCCTGACCGTGAGGGAGAAGCAATTTCGTGGCATCTGGCAAGTCTTCTTGATATTGACGAGGACTCCCTTTGCCGTATCACATTTAACGAAATTACCAAAACGGCTGTTAAAAACGCTATAAGCGAGCCTCGTACTATTGATATGGACTTGGTTGATTCTCAGCAGGCACGCCGTGTTTTAGACAGAATTGTTGGTTATCAGATTAGTCCTCTTTTATGGAAAAAGGTTAAAAAAGGGCTTAGCGCCGGCCGTGTACAGTCGGTTGTTACAAAGCTTATCGTTGACCGTGAGCGTGAAATAAACGCTTTTAACGAGGAAGAATACTGGACAATAGATGTTAAGCTTGCCAACAATAAAGGGAAAACCCCATTTATAGCAAAATATTACGGGTTAGTTGGCGGTAAAAAAGCCAATATTCAAAACGAGGCTGAGGCTACGGAGATTGCTAACGAACTTAAAAACGCCGATTATATCGCGAAATCTGTTCAAAAGAGTCAGAAGCTCCGCAGTCCTGCTCCACCGTTTACAACAAGTACACTTCAGCAGGAGGCATCAAGAAAGCTTGGTTTTACAACAAAGAGAACTATGCTTGCGGCTCAGCAGCTTTACGAAGGTGTTACTCTTAAAGGAGTCGGCTCTGTCGGTTTGATAACTTATATGAGAACAGACTCATTAAGAATCTCCGCTGATGCTCAGAGAGAATGCAGAAATTATATTGAATCCGCATACGGAAGTGAATACATCCCCAATGCACCCCGTTTCTATAAATCCAAAAAGGGTGCTCAGGACGCTCACGAAGCAATAAGACCAACCTCTATGCAATTCAATCCTGAATTGATAAAAGATTCTTTAAAACCTGATTTATACAAACTTTACAGACTTATCTGGAACAGATTTTTAGCCAGCCAGATGTCAAGTGCGGTTTTAGACACTGTCAGAATAGACATTACGGCAAATGATAAGCACGCCCTTGTTGCAACAGGCTCTATAACTAAATTTGACGGTTTTACCGCCGTATATGTTGAAGGTAAGGACTTTGAGGAAGAAAAAGAGGGTAAAATCCCATCTGTTTCAGATGGTGAGACTTTATCCTTTAAAGATATTGACTCAAAACAGCATTTCACTCAGCCTCCTCTTCGTTATACTGAAGCCTCGCTTGTTAAGGCTATGGAAGAAAACGGAATTGGCAGACCGAGTACCTACAACCCAACCATAACAACTATAACAGGCCGTGGATATGTTGCAAGAGAGGGGAAATCCCTCTATCCAACCGAGCTTGGAACAATCGTAACTGACCTTATGGCAGAATATTTTGAAAATATTGTTGATGTTGGCTTTACTGCCGATATGGAAGACAAACTGGATACTGTTGAAGAGGGAAATTCAAAGTGGGTTGATATTATCAGTGAATTCTATGACCCGTTTAAGAAAACCCTTTCCGATGCCGAAGAGAAAATTGGTAATATCGAAATTGCTGACGAGGTTTCGGATATTCCATGTGATAAGTGCGGACGAATGATGGTTTATAAGCAGGGCAGATTCGGTAAGTTCTTAGCTTGTCCCGGTTACCCTGAATGTAAAAACACAAAATCCCTTACCCCTGAACTTAATGTGCCTTGTCCTAACTGCGGAAGCAAGGTTCAGGTTCGTAAATCTAAAAAGGGTGCCACATACTATACCTGTGAAAAGGGAACTGATTGTTTCATTTCCTGGGATGAACCGACCACTGAAAAATGTCCTGATTGCGGAAATATTCTTATGAAACGCAGACCGTTCCGCGGACGCGGCCCAATTAAACTTGTCTGCTTTAACGAAAACTGCAAATACGAAGTAACTCCTTCTAAAGAGAAGAAATAACTTGAATTTTCACTCGATTTTATGTTGTAAAAAAATGTTATCATAAGTAAAAATTACAATGTTTAAAGTTATGCCAATGAGACAAACTAAGCTTGTAAACAAAACACGAAAAATTCAAATATTTTTTATGTTTTGTAAAATAAGGGAGGTGAGTCAGAAATGGCAAACAAGAGTAATAACAGCGTAGTAGTTCCACAGGCAAGAGCTGCTATGGATAAGTTCAAAATGGAAGCTGCTAACGAAGTAGGTGTACAGCTTAAGGAAGGTTACAACGGTGACCTCACATCAAGACAGGCAGGCTCAATCGGCGGTCAGATGGTTAAGAAAATGATCCAGAAGGCTGAACAGGATATGGCTAACGGCCAGAGCATGTAACAATAAAATAAAAATCGAGGATGAAAATCCTCGATTTTTTATTATTCCTCAGAATAAAAGTATGCTTTCTTCAAATATTGCAATTATTCGCAACAACCGCAATCTCCGTCACACTCAAACTCAATTTCAATCGGTTCGCCACAGTATGGGCAAGCCAAATCATCATATTCCAAGTCTTCGCAGGATAAGAATACATCCTTACCGCACTTTTCACATTTAATTGCGAATTCATCTTCTTCGTCAAAGTCGTCTTCATCGTATTCATAATACTCATCCTCGAAAACTTCTTCACATAAGATGTCGATAGACTCGTCGATATCGTCAAGCTTATCAGCGATGAAGCCCTGTTCATCATCAATCATTTCCATTTCTTCAGTGATGTCACCGAGCAATGCAATAATTTCATTTAAAAGCTTGCCTTCGTTTGATTCCTTATCAAGTTTCATTCCGTCTGCAAGACCTTTAAGGTATGCAGCTCTGTTTGTTAAATCAGACATATTAACCTCCTAAATTATACTCTTGACATATATTCTTCGGTTCTTGTGTCAATCTTAATAACATCACCTTCGTTGATGAACATTGGAACTGTTATAATAGCACCTGTTTCAACTTTAGCAGGCTTTGTTACATTTGAAGCAGTATTACCCTTTATACCAGGTTCTGTTTCAATAACTTCAAGCTCAACAAAGTTCGGCGGTTCAACGCTGAATACGCTTCCCTTATGAGAAAGAATAGTTACAACCATATTTTCCTTAACAAACTTAAGCGCATCACCAAGCTGGTCAGCACTGAGAGGTGTCTGTTCGTATGTTTCCTGGTCCATGAAGTAATAAAGCTCACCGTCTTCGTATAAATACTCCATATCCTTTCTTTCTATATGAGCCTTTGCAACCTTTTCAGTTGGGTTAAAGCTTCTTTCAACTACGCCGCCTGTTATAACATTCTTCATTTTTGTTCTTACAAACGCAGCACCCTTACCAGGCTTTACATGCTGAAATTCAACAACCTGATAAACACTACCTTCAAATTCAAATGTTATTCCGTTTCTGAAATCACCCGCAGAAATCATTGGGGATACCTCCTTGTTTTTTCTTATATAATCTTCTTTTCTATTTTATACTAAATTTAACCAAATTGCAAGACATTTTTTAATTATTACTTAAATTTCTATCAAATTCTTTTGAGATTTACTCAAAACAGTACATTTTTTGCCTGAAACAACCACCAAATCTTCAATTCGCACTCCGCCGAACCCCGGAACATATATTCCCGGTTCACAGCTCACCACCATATTATCTTCTAAAATAATATCTGATTTAGGAGAAAGGTTAGGAAGCTCATGAATCATAAGTCCGACACCGTGACCAAGTGAATGCCCAAAACACTCGCCATAGCCTGATTTTTCTATAACATCTCTTGCCGCTTTATCTGCATTTTTACAAATCTCACCGCATTTAATAGCGTCAAGCCCTGTCTTTTGCGCCGCATAAACAATATTATATATTTCCTTTTGCTTTTCAGACGCCTTTCCAAGCACAACTGTTCTCGTCATATCGGAGCAATATCCGTCGTATACACACCCAAAATCAAGCGTTATAAACTCACCGTTCTCAATTTTTTTATTATCGGGAACACCGTGTGGCATACTTGTTTTTGCACCGCTTATTGCGATTGTGTCAAAGGAGTTTTTTTCCGCCCCCTGTTTTTTCATAAAATACTCAATCTCGCAGGCAATGTCTCGCTCCGACACTCCCTCTTTTATATATCCCAAAATATGAGAAAATGCCTTATCACCAATTTCCTCTGCCGTCTTGATTTTTTCAATCTCAGACGCAGTCTTAATCATTCTTAATTTATCAATTTCATTACCCTTGCCGATATATTCCGACTTTGTTCTCTCCTTAAGCCGATTATAAAAATCCACCGTCAGAATATTATCCTCAAAGGCAACCCTATCAAAGCCTCGCTCTTCTATAAATGAGCATAGGTCTATAAAGCCGTTCCACAAAACAACATCGAAATCCACTGCCTCTTTTTCTGCCTGTTCGATATATCTTGAGTCGGTAAACAGTGTCCGCTTATCTTTCTGGATAAGCACCGCGCCTTCTCCACCCGAAAACCCTGAGAAATATCTCATATTATGGGCAGAGGTTAAAAGAACTGCATCAAATTCGTCAAAAAACGGTATAAGCTTTTTATACAATTCCATCCCTCTTTCCCATATAGGATTTCATCAGAAGTACAGCGTCCTCGGTTTGAGTGCCTCTTGATTCACAGATAACTGTTGGTGCAAGATTTCTTCTTGCAATTATTTCGGCAACAGGCTCAAATTCCGGACCGTATTCCGTCTCGCAGTAGCATCTGTGTTTCTTCTCGCCGGCATTAGTGAACTCGATACGGCTGTAATGGATATGGAAAGATTTTTCCCTGTCACTGCCAAGCTTATTCTTTATAACATCGAAAATCCGTTCATAATCCTCAAACTGTTTAAGTCCGCCAAGAGTCATTGAGTTAATGTGTCCGAAATCAACGGTTGGTATCAGCCTTTCATCTATCTGACAAATGGCGCAAACCTCTTCTATTGTTCCAAGTTGCTTAACCTTTCCCATTGTTTCAGGACAGATATTTATATGCCCAAGTCCTGCGTCATCTGCCGCCTTGACAGCTTTTGAAACTGTTAAAGTAGCAAGTTCCAATGCCGCTTTTCGGGTTATTTTTGAGCAGGAGCCTGAATGAACGACAATTCTCTTTGCCCCCATAACATCGGCAACAGCCAGAGTGTCAAGAATATATTTTATACTCTTTTCCCGTTTCTCCGTTTCTGTGCTTGAAAGACTTATAAAATACGGGGCGTGGACAGAGATGGTTATTCCCTCCGCTTTCGCATTTTCGCCGAGAATTTTTGCTGAGTCTGCGGAAATTTTTATCCCTTTCCCACATTCGTATTCATATGCCGAAAGACCTTTTCCTTTTAACCATGCAGGAATCTGCAGAGAGGATTTATTCCCCTCTTCATAAAACTTTTCACAGTTACCGCCGGGACCGAATTTTGCTAACATATTATTCCTCTCACTCTCTTCCGTTTCGGAAGAATAAGCTTTTCAAATATTCTTTTAAATTTTATGAACTTACCCTCAACAGGTGAAATCTGTTCAATCAGAACAGTGAACATTCCTGCCATATTTCCGCCCAGCATATCAGTAAAAAGCTGGTCACCAATCATTGCGGTTTCCTTTGGGGAAATCCCCATATTTCTGCTGATTTGCTTAAGGTTTTTCGTAAGCGGTTTATTGGCTTTTGGCATAAACCCGATATTCAGTTCACTTGCAAAGTGTTCAACTCTGCCTTTATTATTATTTGACGCTATGTACGACAAAAATCCCATTTCCTCAATTTTTTTGAACCAGTTCTTGATTTTTTCATCAGGAAGCGGTGTGTCATAAGGTACAATCGTATTATCAACATCAAATATAAAGCCTTTTATTCCTATTTCCTTAAGCTTTTCCAAATCTATATCAAAGATTGAAAGCTCATAAAGATTAGGTTTGAAAAATTTCTTCATTCAATTCTCCTTAAAAGTCTATTTCTATATTCATCGGCATCTCCACGAAAACCGATTTGAATATATCCTCAAATTTCGCCTTTGTCAATACGCCGTCGTATAAATTTATTCCGTGGATTTTCGCAAGGTTATCATCATAACTTCTAAGCTTATATACGGCAAAGTTTCTTGAATTATAATCATACTGTGTTACAATCGGAGTAAATTTTGCTTTTATACTCTTCTTATCACCTATTTTTGTAAACTCAAGGCTCGCCATTCCGCCTAAGAGATTTTTCGTTTCTTTCTGCCTTGAAACAAAGTTCCCCAAAGAATAATACACAACACATTCGTTTCCGTTCTCACTCTTTATCCATTCACAAGGCTGAATAACATGGGGATGAGAACCGATTATTGCATCTGCACCCCACTGGCACATTTTAAGAGCGAGCTCTTTCTGGTATTCCGAGGCTGACAGTTGATATTCGTTCCCCCAATGCGGAAAAACAACGACAAAATCAACTTCATTATCAACCGCCTTAATATCCTGCTCAATCTTCTTTTCATCAAGCATATTAACCAGATATTCCTTACCCTGCGGAACGGGGATTCCGTTTGTGCTGTATGTGTAGTTAAAAAGTGCAAATTTTATGCCGTCTTTTTCAACTATATCAGCGCTGACTTTCATTTCCTCGCTCTCATTTATTCCAAGCACAGTAACCTCAGGGTAAGCACGCCAGAACTCAAGGGTTTTCTCAATGCCATTAACATTTCTGTCCATAATATGGTTTGAAGCGTGCAAAACCACATCAAATCCCTCTTTGACAAGGGTTTTGCCAACATCTGTGGGGGAGTTAAAGAGCGGATACCCCGAAAGTCCGAGTTCTTCACCGCCAAGGACAGTTTCCTGACCGATAACCGCCAAATCCGCATTGACTATATCCTCACGAAGATGTTTAAAAATATGACCATAGTCATAAGTTCCGTCTTCTCTCTTTCCATCATTTACGACCGGCATATGCAAAAGATTATCACCAAGCGTTATCATTGTTGCAGAATATGTTTCAGGCGTTTCCTTTGCCTTAACCTCCGCTTCTCCGCTTGCAGGCTTCTCCTTCTGACTGCATCCACAGAAAATCAGGATAATACACAAAATTATTGATAAGACTTTTATCTTTTTCATAATTAGGAAAGTTTCGCCTTAACTATCTCATTTATCATTTTCCCGTCTGCTCTGCCCTTAGTTTTTGGCATTACAGCCGCCATAATTTTACCCATATCTTTCATAGAAGTTGCACCAACCTCTTCGATTGCTTCCGCAACAATAACTTCAAGTTCTTCCTTTGAAAGCTGTTTTGGAAGATATGCAAGAAGAATCTCAATCTCACGGTTAATATCCGCAATAAGCTCATCTCTTCCACTCTTCTCATATTCAGGTAAAACATCACGGCGTCGTTTAAGTTCCTTTGCAATAACATCAATTATACCGTTATCGTCAAGCTCTGTTTTATTGTCCTTTTCAAACTGCAATACTGCAGAACGAATCATCTGAACAGTATTCTTTCTGATAACATCCTTATCTTTCATAGCAACCTTAAGATCATCCATAAGTGTTTCTTTAAGTGACATAATTATTACCTCCTTAAATTTAAAACAAAGCCGCCCTTAATGCTAAAGGCGGCCAATATTGTTTATTTAATTATTTGAACTTGCGTTTTCTTGCAGCCTCTGATTTCTTTTTGCGTCTTACGCTGGGCTTTTCATAGTGTTCTCTTTTTCTAACTTCAGAAAGAACACCAGCCTTTGCGCATGAACGCTTAAATCGACGAAGCGCGCTGTCTAACGATTCATTATCTTTAACTCTGATTTCAGCCATTATCGATTTCCCTCCCTCCAAACTAACATTGGGATAGTGGATTGTATTTTGTCAAAACTTGACTGTCAAAAATTCTACCTTCCTATTATACCTTGTTTTTCAGTTAATGTCAAGCCATAATGCAAAAAATTTTTTCTTTTCTTATTTTTTGTTATCTTTTAGCTTTTTTTATCATTTCATACAAGGCTGAGCAGGCATCGGAAATTCCTCCGACTCTGTCAATAATGCCATATTCAACTGCTTCTTCTCCAAAAAGAACTGTCCCGACATCGTTGGCTATTTCGTCTGTTTCCAGTAAAAGTTCAGAGAAAGTTGCCCTTTCAATATTAGAATGGTTTGTTACGAAATCAATAATTCTGTCCTGTATTTTATAAAGATAATTAAACATCTGCGGAACTCCTATAACTGTTCCGCTTGTCCTGACAGGATGAATAGTCATTGTTGCTGAGGGAACAATAAAAGAGCGGTCCGCTGAAACCGCCAACGGAACTCCTATGCTGTGTCCGCCACCAAGCACCAAAGACACCGTCGGTTTTTTCATACTTGCTATAACCTCCGCTATGGCAAGTCCTGCCTCGATATCTCCTCCGACAGTATTGAGGATAACCAAAAGTCCGTCTATATTGTCGTCTTCCTCAACAGATACAAGTTTTGGCAGGATATGTTCATATTTAGTTGTTTTAGTCTGAGGCGGAAGAACGCTGTGTCCCTCAATCTGCCCCACAATGCTTATACAGAAGAATTTACCTTTGGAGTTGTCAATCTCAACTCCGCCCATCTCCTTTATACCCTCATACTCCTCATTTATCATTTCATTTTTATTCTCATTTTCTGACATCTTATCACATCCTTTTTTCATTATTATGAGAATAAAAAAATAAAAATATTCTTGATAAATCTTCTAAAATATGATATACTTGATTATATTATGTTTTGGAGGGAATTATTATGCCGATTAAGGTTTCGGATAATTTGCCAGCTATTGAAATTTTAAATCAGGAAAATATTTTTGTTATGACGGAAACCAAGGCGCTTACTCAGGATATCCGTCCTCTTGAAATAATCATTTTAAATCTTATGCCAACAAAAATAACCACGGAAACTCAACTTCTCCGTGTTCTGGGGAACACACCCCTTCAGATAAATGTTTCGTTCATGCACACTAAAACACATCTTTCAAAAAATACTTCAAAAAGTCATATCGAAACATTTTACTGTACTTTTGACGAGGTTCGTGATAAAAAGTTTGACGGTATGATTATAACAGGTGCGCCCGTTGAAACTATGGATTTTGAGGATGTCGACTATTGGGAAGAGCTTTGCGAAATTATGAAATGGTCTAAGACAAATGTAACCTCAACTTTCCATATTTGCTGGGGTGCTCAGGCGGCACTTTATTATCATTACGGTATTAAAAAATATCCGCTTCCTAAGAAAATGTTCGGAAACTTTCCCCACACTGTATGCTCTGACAAAAAGACAAAGATGCTTCTTCGTGGGTTTGACGATGTATTCTATGCACCGCATTCAAGACACACAGAAATCAAAAGAGAGGATATTCTCGCTGTTCCCAGCCTTGAAATCCTTGCCGAATCCGAGCAGGCAGGCGTTTATATTGTTTGTGCAAAGGATGACCGTCAGTTCTTTATAACAGGTCACTCCGAATACGATACCAACACTCTTTTGACAGAGTATAAGCGAGATATTGACAAGGGAATGGACATTGATGTTCCGTTTAACTATTTCCCTGACGATAACCCTGAAAACGAGCCAATAAACAACTGGAGAGCACACGCAAATCTGCTCTATTCCAACTGGCTCAACTACTTTGTTTACCAGACAACACCATACGATATTAAAACTATTAAATAGGAGATGCAGTAATGATAAACCCTAAAATTGTATCTGTAAATTGTCCCGATTGCCACAAAGACGGTGAGTTCAGACAATATGAAACCATAAATATAACTGAAAACCCAAATCTTCGTAATGACATTATGACCAGACAGATTTTCTCCTACACCTGTCCGCATTGCGGAGAAACTATTATAGTTTCATACGATTGTATTTATCTGGATACCGAGAACAAGCATTGCATCGCTCTTATTTCCAACGAAATCCCTGCTATAATAAACAGTATCAGCGCACAGGATTACACAATAAGAATTGTCTCAAACATAAACGATTTTGTTGAGAAAATTGCTCTTTTTGAAGACGGAATTGATGACAGAGTTTGCGAGCTTTGTAAATTATTTTTAGAAGAGAGCTACGAAGAGCAAAATAACGCCGAGCTTTTAGCCGCATATTACAGCGGACGGGATATGGAAAATGAAAATATCCATTTTTATCTTATCGGTGATGATGCCGGAAACTGTGAAACCACTCTTTCAATGCAGTCATACCGTAATATCTTAGAAGTCTTTTCAGGTTCAGATTTTGATAATAAAGCTGAAATGGAAATCAATTCTGAATGGGCGCTCCTCGCTCTTAAAAATGGAATTTTCAACATCGAACAAGATATTTAAAAAAACTAACATCATTTCGATGTCAGTTTATTTAATATACTCCATAAGATAATCAATCGCTTCAAGGTATCCGTCAAATCCATGACCGCTGATTTGATTTATACAGCTCGCCTTGGTTACGGAAATTCTTCTGAATTCCTCTCTTTTGTTAATATCGCTTATATGCACCTCAACTGTCGGAATTGAAACTGCTGAAATCGCGTCTGCAATAGCATAACTGTAATGAGTATAAGCGCCCGGATTTATAACTATTCCGTCATAGTTTCCTAATGCGTAGTGAATATAATCAATTATTTCACCCTCTGAATTACTCTGGAGCGAGGTAACCTCTATCCCCTTCTCCTCTCCATATTCCTCAATCATATTTTCAAGGTCGGAAAAAGTTTTATTCCCGTAAATTTCAGGTTCTCTTATTCCTAAAAGATTAAGGTTTGGCCCGTTAATGACAAGTATTTTCACTATATTTTCTCCTCTGCAATTTTATTATATATTTCTATAAACTCTGAGAACTTATCATTCTCCAGTTCTTCCGTTCCCAAAATACGAAGTTCTCCCTCACATCTTGATGCTCCTATGATTAACGCCATAGCAAGATACGGATTCCTCCAGACATAAGCGCCGTCACAATTTAAAACCTGACAGCCATTTATCACGAGTCCATCAGCCGTAACTTCTGTTTTTGCACCAAGATGGGAAAGTTCAGAGGCAATCTCGTTCATTCTCTCCCGTTCCGATGGCAATATTCCCTTGATACGGCTTTCCCCTGCGCAAAACACACACATCATTGCAATAGCAGGGAGATATTCTTCCAGTCCCGAACAGTAATGCTCAGTCCCTCTCATATTCCCACCGCACCGCACAGAAAATCCTGATTTTTTATATTCAACAACTCCGCCAGATTTCCCGACAATTTCAAAAAAAATGCCGTATTCCTTTTTATAATCAAAGTCCGTGCAAACACATTCCACATCATTCCCTATTGCACCGCTCAAAATAAAGAACACACCAAGCCACGCATTATCGCGAGAAATTTCAATGTTTCCTCTTATCATTTGAGGGATAACGGTTATAACTTTCATTTATGTCACCTTCAGTCCTGCTTGCGCTTAAACTTAATATCGTATTCAACACCACATTTGCATATAACTGCAAATCCATAATTGTCAACTGCTTCCTCTTTCACTTCAAACAACGGTGTTTCACAATTTTGACAAATATATACCCCGTCTTTATTATAAAGAGGTCGCATAGGTCTTGTCCGCCACGGTCGTATTCCCCTGTATAACTCAACTTTACCAACATTTCCGCATTTACACGAGAAGAAGTATTTGATATACTTATAATTCATTATGCCAATTTTACCCGTAACACATCCGCACCCACCGCAATAAACATTTCCTCCGCTCGGATGCGAAAGCTTTGAAGAATAAAGATTTCTCGTAGCACCCCACATATAAATCAACCTTTCGCTTGATTAAATCAAGTTTATATGTTATACTAGTATAATAACACAAAAGTTGGTAAATGTCCAATATTTTATGCTAATTTAAGGAGAATAATATGAAAATAAAAGTTATCGGCGCAGGTCTTGCAGGTTGTGAAGCCGCCTGGCAGATTGCGAAAAAAGGTATTCAGGTTGAGCTTTGGGAAATGAAACCTCAGAAATACAGTCCTGCACACAAGAGCGAAAATTTTGCAGAACTGGTATGCAGTAATTCCCTCCGTGCTGACGGCATATACAATGCTGTCGGACTTTTAAAGGAAGAAATGCGAAAGCTCGGCTCTCTTATTATGGAATGTGCTGACGAAACCAAAGTTCCCGCAGGCGGTGCTCTTGCCGTTGACAGAGACGGTTTTTCCGCTTTGGTAACTGAAAAAATAAAAAGCAATCCCCTTATAACTGTTAAATACGGCGAAGTCAATGAAATCAATGAGGACGAATATACTATTATCGCCGCAGGTCCTCTCGCCTCCGACGGGATTACCTCTGAAATAAAACGGCTTACAGGAAGCGAATATCTTCACTTTTTTGACGCCGCTGCACCAATCGTTACCTATGAAAGTATTGATATGACAAAGGCTTTCCGTGCGGCACGCTACGGAAAAGGCGGAGACGATTATATTAACTGTCCTATGGATAAGGAACAGTATCTTAAATTCTATAACGAGCTTATTTCCGCCGAGGCAGCACCCGTTCACGGGGATATTGATAATCCGAAAGTCTTTGAAGGGTGTATGCCCATTGAAGTTATGGCAAAACGAGGAGAGGACACTATGCGATTTGGTCCGCTTAAACCTGTGGGTCTCACAAATCCTCACGATAATTCCAGACCATACGCCGTTGTTCAGCTCCGTCAGGATAATTCCGATGGCACTCTTTACAATCTTGTCGGATTTCAGACTCACCTGAAATTTGGTGAACAAAAACGGGTTTTCAGCCTTATCGGCGGTCTTGAAAACGCAGAATTCGTTCGTTACGGGGTTATGCACCGAAACACCTATATCAATTCACCGACCTTGCTTGACAACACCTACTCAATGAAGAAATTCCCTAAAATATACTTTGCAGGTCAGATTACAGGGGTTGAGGGATATATTGAGTCAGCCGCATCAGGTATGGTTGCAGGAATTTGCTCCGCAAGGAAGTTACTTGGAGAAAGCGAAATTACATTTTCAAACAAAACCGCTCTCGGTGCTCTCTCCACCTACATTTCCAACCAGTCAATAACTGATTTTCAGCCTATGAATGTGAACTTTGGTATTTTTGAGGATTTGGGGATGCGTATAAAAGACAAAAAGGAAAAAGCTGCAAAATTTGCAGAAAGAAGCTTTGAAGAAATAGAAAATATTTCCATATAAAACTATCTGAAAACGCAGATATATTTTGTGAAAAACAATCAACGGCAAGGAAAACCCGATGTTTCCCTTGCCGTTTTTTTCAGTATACAAACTTTCTTAAATTTTCGTGTATTCCCAGTGATGAGGCTGAGTTTATTATAACCAGGTCGTCAAACTTGACAAACTTATAAAAATCATTTATTTTAAACCCCTCTCCATCATTATTAAACTGTCTTACATCAACAACATAGACCTCAGAATAATTATTAAGCGCCCATGTTGCAAAAGCATTCCCAAACGACTCTTTCAGAATCAAAAGTTTCTTCCCGTTTCCAACCCCTGATGTAAACACAACAAGAGGCATATCCCCGCCTATAAACGACAAATATGTGTTTGCATTGTAATAGACAGGCTCGATAGGACAGGCGTATTTTTGCATATACATATCATAGTAGCAAGCTCCGCCCGTGTAGTAAACAGGATAAAACTTCTCAATAGTTTCAGGATTACTCCTCAAAATCTGCTCAGCATAAGTCCCTTTTGCAAACTCTGCTATGGACCCCGAAAACGGTGTAACCGTGGTAACAAAGTCAGAAAGGTGCGGAGGTATTTCCCCTTTAACCTCCATCATTTCTTTATAAGCATAATACGCCCCTCTTTGTGTCCAATGGTGGTCAGTTTTAAAGTACACCGCCTCTTCCGAATGTTTATCAAGAGTTTTTACAGTATTTATCGGCATAACTCTCTCCGAAAGGGAATTATATATATTCTTTATCGTTTCTGTCTGGTTAAGATACAGTTCTGTCGGTGCATAAAATTCAGATGATGTCGGAACAACAATATTGTAAATATTAACACCAACAGGAGCAGTATTGGCAATGAGGTTAACTGCATCAATATAAGCATCTTCCTCAAACTCATCGGTATCCTCAATCATCATACCAACATTTCCAACAACCGCAACATTATCGTGTCTTACCACCTCTCCCGACTGTCTGCTCTTGTCGGAAACTATTGTGTCGTTAAGTAAATCACGAACGCCCTTTTTCTCAAACGCTCCAAAATCACTCACAATAACCTTGTCATCGGTCAACACTTCAAACATATCCATAGGTATATAGAAGACATTATCTTTAATCATTGTTGAGTTAGGCGAAATATATTGATACTCACCCTTCCAAAGCACATTGGAGTTCACGATTATATATGAAAAAATATTTCCTTTGGATGCGGTAACAGCACTGATATTTCCGTCCCAGCCCAAATCAAAACCACAAACCTTAAGCGTATCATCAACAGGAACATATGTAACTCTGTTCACCCTTACAGGCATCGTGCTTATAGTATATTCCGTTGAATACATTTTCGCCTGCGGTTTATCCCAATACATATAAATTGTATTTCCGTACCCAAAAACAGATACGGATAATATTATCAGAATAAGCAGCAAACTCATTATCAATCGAGTCATTTTTCTCATATTATGTACCTCTCATATAAACTTAAATTAAAACCAGTGCATGCTCAGGCTAACCTATTTTTCAGCGGACTGTTTCATTTTCATTGAAATTTTATCATAAGGCAAAGCAACAATAACACCGACTACCATCAATCCGAACCATACCAGAATCAGGTTCCCCCAGCCTATGCGAGAAACCGCATTTGCAAATAATGTGCTTGATGCTGCCGCTGCCATATAGCTTGTGAAATCAAGAAATCCTGTTGCTCCAGAAACCATACCTGTATCACGAAGGCTCGGACAATATCTGCTCCATAGCATTGTTGCCGCACCATTTGACGCCATTATTGCAACCACCATAAATATTATATTAAAAATAGGTTGTTTTGTCAAATAAACTAACACAAAAGACACCGCCGCCAATATAAAGGCAAGTAATATTGTTAAATCCATATTCCTTTTAAGTTTTTCGTATGCAAAAATCGTAATAAACGAAGTAAAAGAAATTACCAATGTTGCCGTTGTGAATAGCATAGCCGATGTTTCCGCTGAAAAGTTCAGATACTGTGATATATATGTAGGTAACCAGAACACAACCGTTGTTCTTACTACGCCCGTCAGTATAGCAATCAATGTAAACTTTACAATTCTGTGTTTAATTAAAAGCTTAATACTTCCACCTTGTTCTTCTTTGCGTTTATATTGATTGTATTTCACAATTCCCTTTTTCTCAAACATTAAAAAGAACAAGAAACATATAATCGCCATAAGAACAAGAATAATACTGCTTGCGAAAAATACATCCTGCCAAACAAGAACCGCCGCCGCAACTCCGGCAACGGGTGAACCAAAAAATGATGCGAAAGTATAACCCAAACTGCATCTTGTCGCATATACAGGTTCCGTGTTCTCCGCAACCACTTTAGTCATAGGTCCATATATCATAGCCAAAAAGAATCCTGTTAATCCATAAACAATCATCGTTATATCAGCATATTGGGACGAAAGACGAGAAAATATAACATTTGTTATTCCTGCCATAAAAAGTCCTATGCTTATCATATATCTTGCCTTTATTTTATCACCAATCACACCGTTTATCAACTGCCCTACTGCATAAAAAATGAAATAAACTGACGACACTTTACCAATATATTCTTCGGTATATCCACTTCCAATCATCTGCGGAGTAACCGCCCCCAGTATGTTTCTAGCAAAATATACCGCAAGATATGCAACTGAACATAATGCCCCTAAATAAATCGCATGTAAAACATTTTTATCTTTTGTAACTTTAGAAATATTCATTTTTTCCTTCTCCTTTAAAACATAATCAACCATTTATGTTTCATTAAATGGGGTTCGCTTCACTTTATGTTGTTGCATTTTTTAAAATATTTTTTCATATAAATCATACATATTACGCCCAACACAGGAAAGAGACCTGCTACAAGTAATCCTGCTCTCATGCTTATCTGTTCTGTGCCTATGTTAAACTTTTTCGAAATTTCAAAAGCAAATTCTGTAAGACTGAATTTATCCGATATAATCCCAAGCAACTGTGGTGCTACCGATGCCCCCAAATCTCCGCCAGCGGCCATAAGTGCATAAGCGGACACACCTACATTTTTGAATTTTTCTTCCATATAAATTAAGGCTCCTGGCCATAACATAGATGTAAAAACCCCGGTCAAAGCACACGCCACAATCCCGATAACAGGGCTAAGCGACAACCCTGCAACAGCATAGCACACACTTGCACCAATCATACCATAGAGCAAAATGTTAGCTATATTTTTCCCGAATTTAGAATATAGCGTTCTACCTGCGCCCAACAATGCTGCAAATAACGCCATCCCCATTACATCTCCATAAACTTTCGGAACGCCTATTGCTTTTTCTATGAATCCCGATCCCCATTGAGACATCGTACATTCCGCCGCACCGCCAAGAAATATGTATAAAACACATAATACAATGCCCTTGTTTAATATTTTCATATTATTTGTTGCATTACCGAAGCTATCCAATGGCGGAAGTGGTGCTTTTAATAACAAAACAAATGCCACAAGCGGTACTACAGACCAGATTAAAGCCAACCACATCCAGTTTGTACTTCCGAAACAAGCTAAAAATAATGTGCTTAATATTACTACAGCCACTACTCCCCAGGCATACATGGAATGTAGCTTGCTCATTTCACGATCAGCATTATCACTTGGTATTGCCGAAATAACAGGGCTTATCAAAACCTCACTCATCCCCGACCCCACAGAGAAAATTACCGTTCCTGTCAAAATCCACGGAAATGCAAATTGTGGAACCACTCTCGGTAAAACTGCATATATAATCAATCCGACAAATGCAATAAGAGGTGTTAGTCTTACAGATTTATGTATATTGAAATGTTTTGTAAAAAAGGTAAATACCAGGTCAACAAGTAGCTGTGTAAAGAAGTTAATTACCACTAAAAAGCCAAGCAATGTAAAGGAAAGACCGTACATATTCTTAAATGACATAAACAAAAGCGGTGATAGATTAGCCGTTATGGACATAGTTATACCTGTCAGATAACAAGCATTTTTTGTGATTTTATATTTTTCCATAATTATATCTCCATATATGCATTTTATTTTCCACTTATATTGCGACACATAAGGTTTAGATGCAAACCTTTTTGGTGGCAAGTTTATGTGAAGTTAGGGTAAAACTATATATCTAACGCTAAATAAATCAATACCTAAGTTCATTTTATCACAATTTTAACCCCTTTGCAATAAGCACACGGAATATGTAACATACTTGTAATAAATAAGAATATAAAAAAAGACCTGAACAAGTG
>JAZRKP010000035.1:0-1060 GCA_045646365.1 Clostridia bacterium | reverse complement strand
CCGCATACCAAATTGTTAAAAGAAGAATAGCGGAGGAATAACAATGAAAATTCTCGATAACAGTAACAAACATATATTGCCGATAATACCTGAACTTGTTTCTGAAAAACTCAACAAGAAAGTTTCGGATATTAAATTTATCGGCGGAGGCAGTTACGGAAGAGTATATAAAACATTCCTTTCAAACGGAGAAACAATCGCTGTCAAAGCATACAGAATTCAGGGCTCCCAGCACGAAGAAGCCCGTCAGCTAAAGCTTCTTGCCGCTAACACAAGCGTTGAAATGCCGAAGGTTCTTTTTACTTATGATGACGAAGAAACGGCAATTTTGGCTATGAGTTTTGTTGAAGGACAGAATGTACTGAATCCGATGTTCTTATTAAAAAGTAAAAGTCAGAAGCAGAAATTTGCTGATGATGTTGTTTCGGGTATGCTCCAATGGCACAGCGTTACAAATGACAAATTCGGCGAGTTATCAAATCCCAAATATGATACTTGGCTTGAATACTATAAAGAAGAAAAGCAGGAGCCTTGGCTTGTCGGTCTGAAAGAATTGAGCGAAAAAGGAAAGTTCAGCAAGAAAAATTTGAAGCTTCTCTGTGAAGCAACTGAAATCTTTAATAATCTTCCTGAAGAAAACTCAGCTCCCGTTCTCATTCACAGCGACCTCAACATAATGAACATAATGGCCGATCCCAAAACATTAAAACTCACAGCCTTCATTGACCCTTGCGCTTGTATGTGGGCAGAAAGAGAATACGATTTGTTCCAGCTTCGTAATATGTGGGGCGATGCCTATGGTTTATACGAGACATACAAACAAAAATATAAACTATCCGAATATGCGGATTTCAGAGTTGCATATTACGGTGCAATGAATGAGGCGCATTGCCGTTTAGGTGGCGGTCTGATTATGCCGCTTTGGGAAGTTTTATGCAATAATCGTCTGAAAAAAGAAATAAAAAAGCTGAAAGAAAAGATGTGATTCAATGAACATAGGCGAACTCGTAACTGTCAAGACGATAGAGAAAAACACTCTTGAAAAACACACGCCTTACAG
>JAZRKP010000034.1:0-2196 GCA_045646365.1 Clostridia bacterium | reverse complement strand
CCAGAACATAAACGCCGTTGTCTTTCAAAACAAGAATATCTTTTGTTTCTTTTGAAACCGCCGACTTGTTCAAGGTGTCTTTGTTGCCCTTTGTCCTGCTTTTGCAAAATTCAACCTTGTTTCGCATTTCGTCAATGCTTGAAGATAAATATTGCGTATCGTGTCCGTGCTTCTCGGCGTGTGCTTCTACTCTGGTTAAAAGATTGAGAGCGTCCTCTGGCGAATAGTAGCAGACCGTTCCTGCGTGAAGCGACTTTTTGATATATCGTTCATCTGCGGAATGACAGCGTATTAAAATTTCTGCATACAAACTACTATGTAAAATTCTTTTGCCCGAGCAGACGGAAGATTTATTCTTCAAGCCAAAATGTGAATAGAGTTTATACCTTGCCACAAGCAATGTATTTTTATTTAGTTTTACGGTTTTAATGAATTTGTGTTCAACAAGGAAATTTACAAGATTATCGTTTTTCTCTCCTGCGATTTCCTTAAACTGATTTTTGAAGATAACACCGCCGAAGCCATAAATTAAAAGTCTTAACGCCGTGTCGTGTTTTTCAAGAGTTTCAAAAATTATTTTTGTAATTATTTCGTTCATTTGGTTTCCCCCCTGTGTATTTCTTATCTGTGTATTTCTTAACATTTGATAAAATCTATGCTTCCGCCCAATACGGACATACTTTCCGATTTCTCGGAAATAGTTTCGCCATTATAATTGATAGTTACTATTTCCACAAATTCCGTTTGATAGGAAAAATCGGGCATACTGATATTGTGTTGTTGGAGTTGGTCTAAATAGTATTGCCCTTGTTCCATTTTTTCGCATAGTTCCTTAAATAGTTCTCTGTTTTCAACTTCCGTTCGGAATTTCAGTTGTTCGTCATAGGGAAGCCTGTCCGTGTATTCCTGTATTTTCTCCATAAGTTTTATATCGTGTTCAACGCCTGTTGAAATATAAAAGTTTCTGTCCGAAAGGTCGGAAACATTTTCTCGCACCCATTCTTTTCCGCCGTCCGAGAAGCGATAAACAGTTTGAGTTTTGCCGTCAATCACTACCGAGCATTTATCTAAAACTTTCTCCAAAACATACGATTTTAAGCGGTGATTTGACGAAAGATAATGCAACGCTTGTTCTTTCGTAGCATAACCGCTACATCGGAGAGCGTTCAAAAACTGTTTATCGGACAACTTCAAGTGTTCGGCGGAAATATAATGTGATTTTCTTCCCAAGAAAATCACCTCCTTTTTGCAACGAAGTGGCAAACCGCAGCCGCCGATTTTCAATCGGGCATTTCAAACAATGAAAATAATATCGGCTTGCGATATGGTGGCGACAGCCAATTTTGCTTGTGTGCCAGAAAAAATTTTTTTCTGGCTGAAACGGCAAGGTTTGACACGAAGTTTGATTTTTCCTTATTATATTATACTTTTGGTATCAGTGTTTGATAACTAAAAGATGAAAAAAGTCGGAAAAAATCAGGTTGGCGGAGTTTTTGAAATTTTTGTTATGCTTGATTTTGTTTCCGATTAGACGGAATAACTGACAAAATGCGACAGTATAATATAATAACCACGAAAACACCGTAGGTTGAATATTATGAAACGAAAGGAAAAAAGAAAATGAATATTTATGAGATTATCACGGAAAGACTTATTGAAAGAGTGGAAGCGATGATTGAGAACGGAGAAACGGCGAATTGGCTGTGTCCTTGGCAGAGATTAGGTCTGCCGAAGTCATACATCAGCGAAAAGGCGTATTCGGGTATCAATCTCTGGCTTCTGGAAAGTGGGTATTACTTAACTTGGAACCAATATCTTGACATCAAGAAGAAAATGCCCGAAGTCAATTTGAAGAAAGGTAGCAAAAGTCATCTTTGCGTTTATTTCAATTTCAACGAGGTTGAAGATGAAATAACAGGCGAAACAAAACAAGTGCCGTATCTCAAATACTACCGCTTGTTTGAAAGTGGAGATTTTGAAAATCTTCCGCCGAAAGACAAATTGATTGAGTATGAGCACGGCGAACATACGGACATACAGGAGTTTTTGTCCGCATACTCGGAAAAAGCAGATGTTAAAATCACGGTTAAGAAATCGGACAGGGCGTATTATTCGCCGTTGTATGATGAAATCGTAATACCAAAACCGTCAATGTTCCCAGATTATGCCCATTTTGTCGCCGTAGCGACACACGAG
>JAZRKP010000033.1:0-1063 GCA_045646365.1 Clostridia bacterium | reverse complement strand
GAACTTCGTAGGGAATTTCCAGAGAAGACAGGGTGTCCATGGCCTTGCGCAGGATCGGCAGATCGCTGTCGCTGCCCATGACGATACCAACTTTTTTCATGGGATACCTCCTAGTAAAATACAAAAATACAAACAAAAAAGGGCGCACGAATCCGCAACGGATTTGTGTGCCCAGACGGTCGGCTATTAACGCCCTTATTCCGTGTGGTGCTCCACTGATCCGTCAGTCATAAGGGGTCCAAAAATTACGGATTTATTATACCACGGGGGGAAAAAAGCGTCAAGAAAGCAGATAAACAATATTTGTCGAATTTCAAAACCTTTCCATGTGAAAGTTGACAAAACAGTCAGAAACAGGATGGAAATGTGCAAAAACACAGGCGGTTCCGATAACCGCCCCAACATAATCAGCATATCACAGCATCAGAAAAAAGTCAATCTAAAAATTGTTACAAATCACAAAATCTGCATTATAACAAAAAAGAAACTGTGCAGTTTATACAATATTCCGTCTTGCGTTTTCTGAAAATCATGGTATTATATAAATACAAAGAGGTGATACCAATGATCTCTTAAAATAAGACTCTAATCCATAGCTTAGAGTCGACAGAAGTTTCTTTTCAGTAATTTCTTCCGTTCATATATGATCTTGCATAAATGAAAAAACAATTCCGGAAGTGGTTCAATTTTTGTCAGGGAAAGAAACGTCTGATCTTAAGAAAGAGAGGTTAACCAATGATGTTAGATATCAAGAATTCAATGAAGTAACCCTTGGCTGATTTGAGTACATGCAAACAGCCAAGGGTTACTTCTCTTTTTAGAGCGAGACTTTGGTGCGGAGCGCATCGGTACTCCACCTGGGTACAGCCCGGTTCGTTACATTGTGGAAAACTGAAATATGCGATCAATGCGTCCCATGGGGGCGCTTTTTTGTTGCCTGTTGACAAGGTTCCGAGAGGGATGATAGAATACCGGCAAAAGAGGAGGTGATCCTATTGCCTGGAACGACCTTAAAAACCGGACTTACCGGCAATCAGCTGAAATTATTTGCTATGATAACCAT
>JAZRKP010000032.1:0-1294 GCA_045646365.1 Clostridia bacterium | reverse complement strand
TGTATCCTGTGCATCTTCCATTGTTTCAAAAACCTCGTCAGGATTAAACTTTCTGTTATCCTCGTCAAGAGAGTTGAGATGTACTGCCTCAACCATATCAAGTGTAAATTCTGTAATATAAAGTCTTTCTGTTTTTATCATTTTTCTCTCCTACAAATTCTTGTTTGTCGAACTGATTATAACATATCTATTGCTAAGTTACAATCAAGCATATGTAAACTCAATTTGTCCGAAAAATAATATACCTTACCATAAAATATGAAAGCCCTTGATTTCTCAAGAGCTTTCAGTCAACGGTTCTAAAGTAAGATGTCGCTGACTGCTCACCTCATTTTTGAACCACACTTATATTTACTGTAAAATTAACAACAACTCAATAAACTGAATTTTATCGAATTGAAATTTCAAAAGCAACAGCGTGAAAACTGTTGCTTTTTTTGATTTGCATAGGCGGTATAACTTTTTTATCAAATAAGAATTTATCGAACTGATTATAATACTGAATCGTATGAAAAATTTTCGCTTAAAAAACAGGAGCTTGCGCACTTTTTTAATGAGTACTTAACCACCATTCGGTGTAGGCATCGGGGTAATTGGTTTTGAATCCGGTTACGCCCAAGTCGCATATCTGCTGCCACCATTCCGGGTAATCGCCAAGATTTGAAAATACTTTGATTCCCATAGACTCAAACATATCCACGTCCTCTTTGGTAAATGCCTCGTTATTGAGACCGACTTCCCAGAGGTCGGAGCGTTTAACGAAATCCATTGTCTTTTCATTGATAAAACGGATATTCGCACCGAAACGCAGCCCCTCCGGCTTACCAACTTTACGGTAATGCTCCTGTATTTCTTCGAGCACCTCCCAATCGCCTGACATAAAAATGTACCTTGAAACATTTGACGATTTTGCAAGAATTTCATCCATACGCGGACACATACCCTTACATTTAAATTCGACCTCAACGCTGATGTCGTAATCAACGGTTGATAACCATGCATCAAATTCCGGGAAGGTGATCATATGGGTCACTCTGTCTTCGATGTAATCCGGCGGCGTAATCATACGTCTGCCTCCGTAATGCTCTGTCCAAGGATATGGAGGATATTTAAGTTTGAGTGAATTACGGTATGGTATATCGTATTTTTTAATCTGCTCAGCTGTCATATCCTTGAAAAAAGCATCACGATAACGTTCGTGTGTCATATACCCCATATTATCGTTGTGAGTTACAATGATTTCCCCGTCTCCGCACAGCTGGATATCCATCTCAATACCCTCAAAGCCGAGCTC
>JAZRKP010000031.1:0-1108 GCA_045646365.1 Clostridia bacterium | reverse complement strand
GTGATACCGGTGGGGATATGGATAAGACGAACTGCGGAGGAAGTTTTGTTAACTTTCTGACCGCCTGCACCGGATGCGCGGTAAACTTCCATTTTGATATCGTCTTCTTTGATTTCGATGGATTTATCGTCTTCGATTTCGGGCATAACTTCAAGAGAAGCGAAGGAAGTCTGGCGGCGGCCGGAAGCATCGAAGGGAGAAACCCTTACAAGACGGTGAACGCCGTTTTCGGATTTGAGGAATCCGTAAGCATTGGGGCCTTCAACGATGATAGTTGCGGATTTAACGCCTGCTTCATCGCCGTCAAGCCAGTCAACAAGGGTATATTTGAGTTCCGGATGTTTGTTGCACCAGCAGGTGTACATTCTGTAAAGCATCTGGCACCAATCCTGTGCCTCGGTGCCGCCCGCACCTGCATGGAAAGTGATGATTGCGTTGCCTTCATCATATTCGCCGGTAAGAAGAGTGGTAAGTTTGATCTCATCAACGTCTTTTTCAAGTTTTTCAACTTCGGGAAGAGCCTCGTCATAAAGAGAAGGATCGTTTTCTTCAACAGCGATTTCGATGAGGGTCATGGTATCCTCATAGCGGGTTTCGAGGTCTTTATGGGAATTGATTTTTCCGTTGAGCTGGCTGAGTCTGCGCTGAACTTTTGTGGAAGTTTCAACGTCATTCCAGAAGTTCGGGTCTTCCTGCTGTGCTTCAAGTCTTCTGACTTCTGCGCGGCACTGTTCAAGACCGAGAGCATCTTTAAGGTCCTCAATCTGGGGTTCAAGAGCAACAAGTCTTAATTTAAGTTCTTCAAATTCAAGCATTTTTATTCCTCCGAATCGGTAAAAGCCCTTTCGGGCGCAATTTCACATAATACAACAGTATATTATATATTATTTATATTCAATAGTCAATAAACAGAATTAATTTTATTCAGCATATTTATGCGATTTTAACTGTTTTTTGCATTGAAAAATTATGATTTTGTCGTTACAATATAAAAAGGCTTTTAAACCTGATATGTTTTCTGACAGAGATTGCATAAATAATAAATCGGAAAGGAGCTGATTTTAAATGATTAATAGAAATATCTGTCGTTTAATAAAAGATTGGAGGA
>JAZRKP010000030.1:0-37873 GCA_045646365.1 Clostridia bacterium | reverse complement strand
AAAAAGCACCTCCTCGGAGGTGCTTTTTTGATCGGAGTAAAGAGGTTAAATCCAAACCCGCAAAAACCTTTGTTCACAAATTGCTAACATTTTCGGTGCAGAATGTGTTATCATATAGCAAAATCTATCTTAATTCCATGGAGAGATTGCTTTGAAGAAATTTTTTTGTTTTATTCTCACGATTGTAATTGCTTTGATGGGTGTAACTGTTCACGCCGAAAATGTTGAAACCGAAAAAAGTGTTCAGATTGAAATAGCCCCTTTTCTCTATAAATCAACCCTTTATCCGATGGAGTTCCCGAGCCGTTTATCCTATAACATCAAAGAAAAAAGTGTTCAGGGCGATTATGCTATATCCCGTGAACTCAATGACCTTGCATACACCTTTGTGTTTCCTGCGGGAACAACAAAATTTGAGTGTAAGGTTTCTCTTGACGGCGAAACCGATTGGCAAGGAGTTTCTCTTAATGATACGATAAACCCTTCATATTGGCCCAAAGATGAAAATGGCAACATTGACTATAGCCAACCCTTGACGTTTAAACGTATTGAAACAGATGCGGAACAAGATGAATACGGCATATTATACAGAGATTACTTAAAAGACAAAGATGTTGAGGGCTTCAGGGATTATGACAGGATTTATTGGAGACTCACATATATTTGCAACGGAAAAGAATATAATGAATACTTTGATATAAAACTTTATGATTATGATAAATCCGAAAAACATACTGTCAGAACGGTTAATTTCAATGTTGCAGGTCTGCCTTTTTCAGCATTAAACGGTGAAAATGTGATTGCCAATCAAAAGACTGCCGGGCAATATCTTTCAAATAATAATTTTGATATTGTTGCTGTTCAGGAGGATTTCGGCTATCACAAGCATCTTATCAATAATTTAAGCGGTTTTGATTATATAACCAACCACACGGGCGGTATTCCCGGCGGTGACGGACTTAATATCTTCACAAAAAATATGCCTGTATATAATGAAACCAGAGTCAGCTGGAACGAAGCCAGCGGAATTCTTTCAGACGGTTCCGATGAACTTACCCCTAAAGGTTTTGTGTATTCAGTTATTGACGTCGGCAACGGAATATATGTTGATTTTTACAACATACACGCAGATGCTTACGGTGGAGAAGGTTCAGTCGCCGCAAGAACAAGCCAATTCAAACAGCTTGCCGAATTTATACAAGCACGCTCTGCTGAAAATGACAGACCTGTAATTGTGACGGGCGATTTCAACAATCATATGCATACTCACGAAGATGACGGTGCACTTTATAAAACCCTTTATCTTCAGTGCGGATTAAAGGATGCGTGGATAGAATATCACAACAACGGCGACTATTTTAATTTTTATAATTGGCATATATCAGGTCTTTCTGCCTGGGGCAACTGGGACTCTGTTGAAAGATTTATGTATAAATCGGGCGGCGGTGTTGATGTTGTTGTAAGCGATTTCAGATATGTTGAAGTTTGTGATGACAACGGAAAAGAAATATCCGATCATTCCTCTGCGGAATGTGTTTTTACATTTATAAAAACAGCAGATTTTATTGAAAACACACAAGAACTTCAAACAAACAAAGCCACCGGAAATAATTTTTTGAATCAACTCAAGTGGATTTTCAAGGCGTTGATAATGATTCTGTCAGATTTCGGCAATCTTCCTGAATTAATAAAAGAGTTTGCTGAAAGGTGATAATTTGTGTGTTAATCAGTCACCTTTCAGACACATGAATAAAAATATAAAAAAAAAAGCCTTGTGTATCAAACGGCAAAACCGTTGATATGCAAGGCTTTTGGTAACCGCAGAGTAAATCGGAACTGTGATTAATTGATTTCGTATGTGTTTTTGTCTAAATCAATAACAATTGATGTGCCGTCAGAATAGGTTGATTCACAATTAATACACTTATATGTTTTTGTTTCATTGTTCAGCATATAACTTAACTGTGTTGTTTGCTCGCAGAGATGGTGTGTTTTGTATTTTCGACAAATTTAATAGAGTAACATATAAAAATTTAGTTGTTTATTGACATAAACAATATTTCTTTATATAATAAAAATATTAATAGTTTAGAAAGGACGAAAATACAAAATGAGAAAGACATTAACTATTTTTGAAAAATTTTTCTTGTGTTTTCGTGGTATGACAGATGCTTGGAGACACACTGTATCTTTGGTGGATTGTGACGACTCAGATTGTAAAAAATGTGAGTCGGCTTTTGTTACAGATGAATTAAGCAAAATGCATATACATTCAAAAAATGTTTTTTTTCGCAGATACAGCATCGCATTATTTAATGATAAAAAAAACAAAAAAAAACACTCTATAATTAGGTTTTTTGATGCCATTGCAATAATTGATAGAGATATAAATGATGCTGTATCAGGAATTGTAGAGGTACAAACCCCTTATAATGTTCAAAAAGAAAAAAATATTTCTTTACAGACTGCTGCTATAGAAAAACACGCTGTTCATTTAGTGCGTATGTATGAAAACAGACTTGTTGATATAGAAGCAAAAAGAAAAAGTGCAGTTAATAAAAGTTATAAAACGATAGAGTTTTTATTAAATGAAAAAATTCGTTTATTTAAAAAAGCATTGGCTTATCAAGATAATATACAGTGTAGATCTTTGCTCAGAATACAATATTATTATGACAAGGTTTGCCAATTTGATAAAAAGTGTCCTATCATTTCGTTGAGTTTTAAAAATTACAGTGATAAGATAGATATGAGTTTTTTAGAATGCTACCAAGAGCAGTTAAAAGATGCAGAAAATCACTTGGATGATATTATAAATCGTAGGGAAATCATATAAACAACTCAAAGCAAGAAAGGAATTTTAATGATGAGTATTTTTTCCTTTTTTAGAAAAGAAAAAAATTGTGATGATAATAAAAATACTTTTGAAAAACAATATGAAGATGAGCTGATGCAACTGACGGATGAGCTTATATTGAAAAGTGAAACGGAGATTTATTCATGCTTTAAAGAGCGTATTGCAAAATATAATCCTTCTGATTCGCCATTATCAAGAGAAAAATGTGAAGAAATAATCAAAGACTTGATAAACGAAGCGGTTTCTAACCGCAAACTTATAAATGCGTATATCGAAAGAAGCATTTCTGATGGAAAAATTTATGATCATTACTACAATAAGATTATCCTTATGAATGATTTAGTTAATGAAACATATATCAAACTAAAGCAAATGCAAAGTGTTCAGGAAAGATTTGAATATAAAAAGAAAATATACAATAATATAACGGGTAATATGTATTTGGCTGACGTAGTTTTGGCTTCAGACTCTTATCAAGAGCCTGCTCGAATCGATGTCGGAGATGAGGTTGATAAGGCAGGAGGAGAAATAGATGAAACAACAAGCAAGTTCTAAAAAGACACAAAGCTCATTGCAGAAAAAGTCCACAGTTTTTTTGCAACCTGCAAAAGTTTCTGCGTTTTTGTTGATATTGGCTTTGGCTGCAGCTGATGTGTTTGCTATGGTTGAAATGTTCGGTAAACTAAATGCCAATCCGGTGGAACAGTATGTTTACGGTATGACTTTTGCAATTTGCTTGGAAGGTTTGCCAACTTTTATGGGCATATGTTTTTCAAGATTGAAAGACCATAGTAAATATAAAAAGAACGATTATACAAACGCGAAAATAGGTACTGTTATTGGATTGGTCGGATTGTTAATTGCCTTCTCAATGGTTATATATTTACGTTGGCTGGTTATTAGCGGAAACGGTGGATATGAAGCGTTTAAACTCAAAGAATATGGCGCTGGCTTGACTGAAGAGTTTGATCCGAGTGCCAATGGAGCATATATAAAGGATTTGTTTCTTTTGTGCTCTCCTATTATGACATCGATTCTTGCATTCATTACATCTTGGGTTGTGTTTCCTAGCAATAATCATGCTCAGTTGGAACGAGAATTAGATATTTTATATCTTGATTTTCTTGATAAACAAAGTGAGTTTGATAGGGCACGTAATAAGTTGGAAGTAGAACGCATGAATATTTGGAAAGATATAGCAGGTAATGACACAGATATGCCTCGTTCTATTAACGTTTTCAGAAAAGAAAGTTACAACCGTATACGCAATTTGTTAATCCGAGATTGTGTTGAAAAATATCCTAGTCAAATAGATCGATATAATATAAGCTTGAAAAAAAAGCTTGGCTGTATTCTTAAGGAGATGTCTGAGTATACTACTGTGAAAGAAGAGTTCGATGATATCAAATTAGATGAACTTATACAGCAATATGATGAAGAAATGCTGAAAAAAATTGAAGAAAAAGAAACTATTCGAGATAAATCGGATTGTTGGGATTATTCTATTGCAAAAGAAGATCTTCTTGATAGTCTTAAAAGATTATTAAATAATGCTGTCTCTGTTGCGCAATATAAATCCAGTTCAGAACAGCATTTTAAGGAAGGAAATAAGTGGTAATGAAGAAAATTATTTTAATAATGATCGTTTTGGTTAGTTTTATGTTTTTAAGCGGTTGCGATGGAACAAAATCTGACTCCAATTCATTGATAGATCTTGATCAGGAACCTATATCACTTGTTATCATTGCCGGAAAACATGCCAATTCAAATAATTTTTCGGAATCTATGATGGAGCAAGCAAAAGAAAAGATCGCACAATCTATAAAATATGATAAAGAAGGATATACTTATACAGCCAAAGCGGATGTTACTTTAATTGTAAGTGACGGAAAGCCGAAAACAGAGAAACTGACCATAGGAAAAAGTTCAAAATTACAAACAAGTGCCAAAAATAAATCTCTTTTTTTTGAAAATGTAAATTCGATGCTGGATTCTATTGTAGCTAAGCTTGTCAGCGATGAAGTCAGGGCTCAGGAATCGGGTTGTGATTTGCAAGCCGCTATAAATCAGGCGAAAAAAGTTTTGAATAATAAGGATTCTTATGAAAAACATATTTTGATTCTTGATACCGGTATTTGTACACATGGCAATGTTGATATGAGAAAACTGAATTTTATGGACGGAACCATTGATGATGTTCTTTCTCGTATTGATGAATCCACATTCACAGATTTATCGGATATAAATGTAACTTTTTTAGGTTTAGGAAATGTTGCGGATCCGCAACCGGAGTTATCCGAAACCTCAGAAGACGAACAGAGGTTAATCGATTTTTGGACCATATATCTTGAGGAAAGATGTAATGCTACCTTGATACAAGAAATTTTCTATGAAGCGAGTGAAGGTGAGCCTTTGGGTAGCAGTGAAGAACTCGAAAATCCATATCCTTATGTTCCGGTAGTTGATTTTTCACAAGAAACAAACGAATTGATTACTATTCATTCTGCTGAGATAGGGTTTAAACCCACTTCTGATGAGTTCAAAAATTCTTCACTGGCAAAAAAAACACTTAAAGAATATGCAAATGATTTAAGAGAGTTTTTTGCCTATAATCCGGATAAAGTTATATATATAGTAGGTTCTATTGCGAGAACATCTGCAAATGAAAAAGTTACAAAAGATAATGTTTGGTCTCGTAAGCGTGCAGAAAAAATTCTTGAAACATTGGTCAAAGAATTTGGATTTAGTGCATCTCAATTTAAGGTAATCGATGCCGGCACAACACCTTTTTCTTGGCGTAATTTCGATGAATTTCCCAATGGAGTTAAAAGTCCGGGAAATCAGGAAGCAAACAGAGTAGTTGCTCTGATACCTGAAACAGATACCAAACATGTTCAGGAATTAAGAAATGCAGGAGAATTATAATTTGTCGGAGGAGTGTGTATGTGTATGGCTGAAGGTCAAGCCAGAGAAGAATATAACGACGCCAAAAGGAGAAAAGAGGCGGCTCAGCAAGATGCAGATTATAACAGAAGACTGCGAAATAGTGCTGAAGAAGATATTCGTGATTGCAGGACAAGAAAAAACAACCTTAATGATCGTTTAGAGGATTTAAATAGAATCATAAGAATTTTTGATAATGATCTCACAAGGCAGTTCAATGAAGCTGATAAAAAGGCGATTGACGCAGAAGATATGTTTTCTGCCGCAGTACTTATAACAGAGGGATCTGTATCTAAAGCAAGTGTAAAAAACGCTTTCGGTACAGAATCGGTTTTTGCCAACAACGATACGAATAATGCATACACAGTGTGCGTAAAAGAGCGTGACAGAGTATTGACTGCTATATCTAATTTGGAAAGTGAAATTTCAAATTTGAGAATTCGCATAAATACTTTAGACAGTAATGTTCGATATTATAATGGATTAGCATCCAGATATGATAGAGAAATGAGAGAGTACCAAAGGTACTTTTAAGTTTTTTGTAATCGGCAGAAAAATCGGGTGAATATTGTGCGTATTAATATCAATGCAGGCGGGTCCGGTAGTGTTGCTGCGGTACAGACCAAATTCGATTTGCTATACTACAGTATTGAAGATACTATCGAGGATTTGCGTTCCCTTAACAGAAGAATAAACAACGTAAACGGCGGGCCCCACAATCTTAATGATGCTGTAAGTGGTGTTGATAAGCGTATTCAGACCGAATGTGCAAAGAAAGACAATCTTGAAACCACAGCTCAACAGTTTAACACATTTCTGAACAATGCAACAGCTGTTGATACTTCTGTTGCTCAAAATGTAAAACAAAACCAGAAAACATTTTATAAAGATTTTCCTTGGCTTCGTCCGCAGGATGTGAACGCCGAACCCAGTTTCTGGGAGCAGTTAGCCAATTCATGGAATGAGTTCTGGGGCGATGTGGGTGACTGGATTTGCAATCTGGTGACCAATATTGTCGAATGGGTAAAAGAACACGCTGTTGAAATTATCGTCGGTCTGGTTTGTATCGTAGTCGGTGCAGTTCTTACTTATCTCACCGGCGGTGCATTTCTTGCAGCTTTGCTAGCTGGATTAAAAGCAGCAGCTATTTCAGGGTTGATTGGCGGAGCCATAAGCGGAGTGTTAGCTCTGTTTACCGGAGGCGACTTCTGGGATGCTTTTGGCGACGGATTTGCCAGCGGATTTATGTGGGGTGGCATTTTCTCTGCAATTTCAAGTGCTATTTCAGCAATCCGCGGTTTTATGCACGGAGCCAATGCTGTTGACGATGTTATTAATGTTGCTGATGATGTTGTTAATAGCACAGATGATGTTGCAAATGTAGCCGATGACGTTATTAATAGCACTGATGATACACTAGCTAATAACAGGGCTAACGGAAAAGAATTCGCAAATAAAAGTTTTGAAAATTTTAACTCTAAATACAAAAATGCAGTTGAAGAAGTTACCGTTAAGACCCCTTCTGGAGTTAAAACCAGATTTGATGCAATGGGGTTAGACTCTAAAGGAAAAGTTGTGGTGAATGAGTTTAAGTCATCAGCAACAGCGCCTTTAACTAAAAACCAAAAACTCGCTTTCCCGGAAATTTACGAAAAAGGTGCAACTGTTGTCGGAAAAGGCAAAGGTATTTTCACTGGTGGTTATCAGGTTCCTCCGGGAACAAAAGTTGAAATAATACGACCCAAATAGGAGGCACTATGTCGGTAGTTGATAAACAAAAAATCGATGCTGTAGCATTGACCGATGATGAGAGTGGAATAGTCTTATTAATAAGTGACCATTTGGACTGGCAAGATGAATATAATCATTTATTGGTCTTGCAAGAAAAAATCAATACGTATGTAACATTTCTTGAAGAAGGACAGTACAAAAGTATTTATGAAGACAATGTCATAACTTATGGAATTATAGAAATTCATTTTTTGTGTGACATAACAAAAAAAGCAGAAGAATTTTTACAATCGGTTCAGGATTCTGTTGCGAATCTAGGCATAAGAATTCGATGTATTATTTCCTCGGAGGATGTAAATGAAGCTTGATAAAAATCAGCAAAAAGAATTGCTTAGCTTAATACATGAATTTTCGAAGAAAAATGGATACAAAGTGAAGTCAAATACGTTTTTCACTTTAAAGGGTTCTGCTTTCGCTTTTTGTGATTTTCTTATTGTGAATTCCCAAAAAATTATATATAGATTGTATATCAAAGACTACGACTATGATAATATTTTTTGGAAAATTATTCGCATGGAAGAGAATATTAAAAAGAATGACTCTTTAAGAGCGTGTGGTGCATTTAAGGCTCCCGCCGTACTTTTGACAAGCGGCGAAATTGATATTATGACGGAATATGAGAAACAAGCAAAACAATTTGCAGATATGATAGATAAATGTGCTTGTGAATTTATAAAAAGCCATAATATTGACGAATATGTTATAAAAAATGAAGATGGGATGAATGCGGATCTCTTGAAATGCTTAGCCTTTTTTCATATGAACCAAAAAGATAAAGCCGTGAAAATAGCTCAATCGGCTATCAGAGATACAAAGCCAAGTGGCTACGAAAATAACGGAAAAACATTTTGGGAATGGGTTTTGTTGACGAATTAAACCCCACCAAAAATGTCAGATGTAATCCGGAAAGCGGGTGAATGGTGTGCGTATTAATATCAATGCAGGCGGGTCCGGTAGTGTTGCTGCGGTACAGATCAAATTCGATTTGCTATACTACAGTATTGAAGATACTATCGAGGATTTGCGTTCCCTTAACAGAAGAATAAACAATGTAAACCTGGAAGAGGCTACTGAAAGTATTGATAAGCGTATTCAGACCGAATGTGCAAAGAAAGACAATCTTGAAACCACAGCTCAACAGTTTAACACTTTTTTAAGCAATGCAATATATGTTGACACCTCTGTTGCTCAAAATGTAAAACAAAGCCAAAAAACTTTTTATAAGGATTTCCCTTGGCTTCGTCCTCAGGATGTGGATGCAGAGCCCGGCTTCTGGGAGCAGTTAGCCAATTCCTGGAATGAGTTCTGGGGCGATGTCGGCGATTGGATCGGCAACCTGGTTACCAATATTGTTGAATGGGTAAAAGAACACGCTGTTGAAATTATCGTCGGTCTGGTTTGCATTGTAGTCGGTGCAGTTCTTACATATCTTACCGGTGGAGCATTTCTCGCAGCTTTGTTGGCAGGATTAAAAGCCGCTGCTATTTCGGGATTGATAGGCGGAGCCATAAGCGGAGTGTTAGCCCTATTTACCGGCGGAGACTTCTGGGAAGCTTTTGGAGATGGATTTGCCAGTGGTTTTATGTGGGGCGGAATCTTCTCTGCGATCTCAAGTGCTATTTCGGCAATCCGCGGTTTCATGCATGGAGCGAATGCAGTTGACGATGTTGTAAATGTTACTGATGATGTCGTTAATAGTACGGACGATGTTGCGAATGTTGCTGATGACGCAATAAAGTCCTTTGAAACACCTGGTGGACTAAAAGATAAGTATCCTAAAGCATATGAGCATTTAAAAGGTGAGGTAGTAAATGGTAAAGCAAAAGGATACCATTATAACATGAAAGGTTCTAACGGGAAGGTTCTAAAAGTAGTTGAAGGTCCGGATAAATTCGGTGTATATAATGCAAAAGTAAGTATTAATGGTATTGAAAAAAGGGCTCTCAGTTCTATGTTCCCTGATGAATGGACTGCACAACAAGTAAGCAATGCAATTGATGAAGCGGTGAATTTAGCTTCTAAACTTCCGGTTAAGCCGAACATGGCATATGCTTACTCTGTAAACTTAAGCAACGGTATGCCTATAAGAGTGTGCTTTGATAATATGGGAAGATTTGTTAATGCATTTCCCCTTTTCACACCATAAGTAATATGTAGGGAGGACGACAATGATTGTACCAAATTATTCTATAATAAAATGCGAAGAATATTCATGTTTAGATGTTTCATACAATGTTGATCATGGCGGTGTTTTGACATTCTTTATGACTACGGATGTAGTGGATTTTGAAAACATAATAAAAGAAATGTTCGATGAAGTTCTTTTAAATGGTGAAGAATCAAGCGATTGTTCTTTTAATACTTGTTATCTTGAAATTAGAGCAAATGAAACAATTGTATGTAATTTGATGGATGATGACCAGGAAGAATGTGTTGTAAATACACGTGAACTCTACTTTTTAATCCTTGATTGGTGTGAAAAGTATCACGAGTTTGAATTGCAAAAAGGGAAACATTGATGATTAATAACCGAAGGGTGTGATGTATATGAACGATCAACTCAAAAGCGCAATGAGTGAAGCTCAACAGGCTTTTTTGATAGGCGATTACGAACGAACTTTAAATAAGTGCAGGCTCGCTTTTGCTTTAAATCCTGCCGCACTTGGAGCATATGTTTTAGCCGGCAATGCCTGCTTTGTAATGGGCCGTCCCGCTGAAGCTGAAAAGTATTATCGCAAAGCAATCTCTTTAGATGAAAAAAATGGGGAACATTATTTCAGCCTGGGTAATTGTCTTACGGCACAAAATAAGCTCCAGGAAGCACTGCGCTGTTATGCAGATGCTGAAATCTTAAAATGCAGCGACAAAACACGTCAAAAAATGTACTATGCAATGGGCAAGATAAATCAGCAGAACGGAGATTTCAAAAACGCCTTGCTCAACTATAAAAAATCAGAAAGCATTCCCGGATTTAACCCTGGTTCAGGTGACATTTTGCTGAACTGTGTTGAAATTTATGTGGCACAGGGAAACTGGGAAGATGCTGAAAACTGTGCAACACAATTAAAACTTTTGATGCCCGATCAATTCAAGAATTATCAGCTTCTGTTCCAGATTATGCTTCAGCAAAAGAAAACAGAACAGGCATTTGAAGTTCTGACAGAAGCAGAAAAGTATTGTGAAGATACAAAAGAAAATCGTATTGAATTTATCTTTGACCACGCAATGATTCATTGCTTTCTTGCTGAGCAGTATCCTGATGATATGAAAAAACATTTTGACGATGCTTCTGCTTGGTTGGATAAACTGAATGAACTTGATGCTCCGTTGGATGTTAACATTGAAGCTAAACTTACCCGCGCCGATATGCAGCTCAAAATGAAAAATCGCAAAGCGGCGATACTGATAGCCGAGGAAATAGCAGGATTAGATAACTCGGAACTGACGGAGTATATCGAAAAAGCACAGTTTATTATGATTGATTGTTGCCGTAATGAGGGAAACCTTCAAGGTGTGAAAAAATATGCAATCAAGCTTAAATCAAGCCAAAATATCCTTTACAGACACCACGGATATTACAGCGAATTCTGGGCGGCAAACGAAATGTCCAAACAGGACAAGATTCTTGAAAAGAAAGTTGCAGATCTGTATGACCGAGCTATTGCTTATTATAAACAGTCAAGCATAGAAAATCCCGGAGATTTTTTGGCTTATGTTTTCCGTGCTCAGATTTATGCGGAAACAGGAAAATTTGAGCAGGCTGAAAAAATATGCGAAATGCTTCCGGGAGAGGCAAAGACAAAACTTATGGAACATATAGCCCAGTGTCGTAAATCTTTTTGAGTTAAGGAGGTGTGCGGATGGGTTTACCGAGAACTGATTTTAAGAAAGATATAGTGCTTGATGACCTTGAGTTTCAAAGAGCCGTTAAACGTTTTGATGATTTATCAAATCGAATAAACACACTGCAAGAAAAGGTGTCCAAGAGCTTGGAGGATCTGCGTTCGGGTTTTGACACGCCGGCAGGTCATAAGTTTTTTGATGTTTGCGGAACAAAACTTTTAGACCCGATGAAAGACCAGGCAAGAGTAATTAAGCATGTTTCAGACAACTTGAAAGATGCAAAAAACTCATATCAGTCCGTATTTGATGAGTTCATTGAGTTGAACAATTCAATTCGAAATATTAAATAAAAACTTGAAAGGATGAAAAATTTATGTCCACTATTCTTGATCAGGAAAACATTCAGAAAGCAAAGACGGCAGTTAATACATACCGCGACACTTGCAAACAGTTACATCAGCAGCTCACCAGTATCATTGATGGTTTGCGTGCAGCTTCGTTTATTGGTGATGCTTCTAACGGTTTTGACACTTTTTACTCACAGGTAACGCCTGCTTTAAGCACAAATCTGTACGGAGAAGATAATTCCGTTACCGCTATGCTGATACAGCTTCTTGATGCTGTTGAAAAGGCTTTGCTCAGAACGGTTGATCCGGATCTTGGAAAAGCAAACAGCAATGCAGCAAATGATGCAGAAAATGTTATACCTGATGCAGCACAGTAAAAATAAGGAGGATTAATAATACCATGGCTGATAAAATTGTTTTTGATTATGAAAAAATGAATAGTGCGGTTACCGCTATTAAAAATCTGGCAAATCAGTACACGACAGCTTCAAACACACTCCAGTCGGCACTTAATGCCGCAACCGACGGCTGGGAAGGTTCATCAAAGGCTTCTTTTATGCAGTTTGTTAATGGTCCTGTTAAGAATTTTATGGATACTTCTGTCCCTGAAATGGTGAATGGCATTGCAACACTTCTTGATAATAATGCAACAGCTATGCAAAATGCAGATGCACAGGTTGCTAATAATATGCCCACTAAACTGTAATCAGTCTTATATGCACAAGAAATGAACGGAGAGGATGAGCAACATGTCGGAAAAAGAACAAAAGAGTATAGTAGTAAGGGTAAAAAAACATTCTGATGTGCAGGTTGATCCTGCTGCTTTTAAACATGAATTAACACAAATATATTTGGAGTTAAAAAATGTTTTCACCCCCGAATATGTTGCTCAAAACGCTCCGTTGCCGGAAATAGACGAAGAAATACTGCAGCCCAAAACAGCGTGGAATCCACCGAAGATAGAGCTGCAGTTGCCTGAGTCTGTAGATGTTAGTTTTTGTGATGTGAAAAACTGTAATTTTGATAATAAGCTTGATGAGATAAGCGTTCAATCTCAAAAAATATACAATCCTAATACACAAAAACCAAGTTTAGAGTTTTCGAGAGACTATAAAATAAAAAAAGAAAAAATATCAATAGCGAACACAGATTGGCAAAAAATTAAACCCGAAAAAATTGAGAAATGTGATTTTACATTAGTTGTACCGTCTGTTAAAAAGATTAATCAGGAATATAAGATTGAAATTTCTGACAAAACAGAAAAAAGCATAAAGCCGAAATTTGCTGAATTGACTTGGAAAGAAAAGGATATTCATGTTAATGGAAATGAACCGGTTTTTAAACTTAAGAAACCTAATACACAAAAACCAAGTTTAGAGTTTTCGAGAGACTATAAAATAAAAAAAGAAAAAATATCAATAGCGAACACAGATTGGCAAGAAATTAAACCCGAAAAAATTGAGAAATGTGATTTTACATTAGTTGTACCATCTGTTAAAAAGATTAATCAGGAATATAAGATTGAAATTTCTGACAAAACAGAAAAAAGCATAAAGCCGAAATTTGCTGAATTGACTTGGAAAGAAAAGGATGTTCATGTCAAGGGAACAGAACTGATTTTTGATTATATAAAACCCGATTTACCATCTTTTGAAATAGAGAGGCCGGATCTCGATTTGAAAAATTTCAAGTGCAAAACAGTTGGTGCAAATGTTACCACAATTAACGACTGTTTTGACTTTGAGTTTGCAAAACGTAAAGTCAGTTTGCCTTTGGTAAACACCGATAAATCTGTTAATATGCCGGATATATCAAATTTGTCAAACACAAAAGTAAATATTATTAAATTTCCTTTTGATAATTTCAATTTTTCACCAATGCAAGAAATCAAATCAAACTCAAAAGAATTTGAATATTTGAATACCGAGCATGTTTGGAACGAAATGAAAAATTTGCTTAATATTACTTTGAATACAATAAATTCTGATTTATAAAAAATGAGGTAATTTCTATGAAAAAAGATCTTCTGTCAATAACAGATGAAAACTCGATATTAATTACTGCGGAATTTCTTGAATCCGGCAGAAGACTTGTGTATGGCAGTGTAGAAACACAACGAAGAGAGATAGACTTGATTGTAAACAAAAATATAACTTGTGAGCAGTTGATGGAGGCAATCAAGAAGGGAATAGAAAACACTTTATGGGAGAATGGTTTGTCTCCTGATTCTAAAGAGTTCAAAGAAAAGTTAGATTTGTTATATTTGTCCTATGAGGATAAAACACTTAGTTCTAAACACAAATCTTTCAATTCAAACAAAAAGGAAAGGGAAAAAAGAAATCGAAGTATTTTATTTGAAGAGCAGATTTCTCGAGAAATTGATTTAATCAACAATGACGACAGCGTTGAAAAATCAACAGATATCAAAAATGATTATTTGATTTGCTGGAAGGTTTTTAATGAGTGTTATGATGCTTATCGTAATAATTACTATGGCATAAGTGATGATAAAAAACTATTAGAAAAATATAACCACGAATTGTTGAAACCAGACTATCTTATTTCACATCCGGTTATTGGACGAGGTTCGTTTGATGTTACCAAGGTGAAAGATGATGAATTAATGTCTATCAGTGATCGTCCTCAATGCTGGCTTTTTTATGGACGTGACCAAAACAGAACATTGGATGATTTGGGGTTTATTACTACAACGAGGGTAATCTTTGACCCCATTCTGTGGCATCATTCGGCACCGTTGTTCGACAGAAACAAAACAAACACAAAGATAACACCTGCTTTTAAAGACGACCCTTCTAAATATAATATCAGCGATCGTCCGCTGAAAAAACTTAACGATGAAGATGTAAATATTATTGAGCCTACAACCCCTCCTCAAATGCCTAAACAAAACATTCTTTCTTTTATATTACCAACGGTTTTATCAGTTGCCGTTCTTTTGGTGGTTCGTATGTTAGTTTTGGATAGTGCGAACAGTCTGAGTATGGGGTTGATGACTGGTGCGATGGCTATCACATCATTAATAACAGGATTAGTTAACAGAAGAATTCAGAAAAACGAATATAAAACAGCTAAAGAAGAGTGGAAAGAACATTATGAGAATTATATATCGCGTACAATAAATCTAATTGTTAACAGACAAAAAGAAGATGTAAGATGTTTGCATATGTTATATCCTCCTGCATTGACTTTCAATAAAGAATTCGTTGAAAACAACACTATTGTTAATAAGCTTTTGACAATTAGCGGAGATATATATGGTCGAGGTCCCAATCATCCTGATTTCTTATCTGTACGTGTGGGAACATCAGCTTCGGGGAGTCATCTTGTACCCTCTGTTTTCAAAATTGTCGGAACAAAAAAAGATGCGATTTTTGCGTCGATACGCTATAAAAACATTCTTTGCAAAGAAAAAATGCCGTTTCGGATTCTAATGGAGAGCGGAAAAGATATTATTGGTTTATCTGATGGTAGCTCAGGATATTTGATTGATTTGCCCGGAGATATATCTGAAAAATACAGATATTTAGATAATGCTCCGATTTTACTGAATCTTAAAGACTGCGGTGCGGTGGGTTTGGTATATGGTGATTTTCGAAATTTGTGCAATCCATTTATAGACAATATTATACTGGATCTTTGCTTTAATCATTCTCCGGAAGATCTTCAGTTTGTTCTTTTTTTTGAGAATACAGACGATTTGTGTAAACAACACGAAACCATACGTAAATATAAGCATTTACCACATTTTCATGAGTTGTTAGGTGATTTATCGGCATTTGTTTTTAATGAGTCTGATGCACATCGTGTTTTTAACAAGCTTACTGAAATTCTGGAAGACCGGAAAGCAGCGGGCAATGAGATTAAGTTCCCTCATATTGTTGTTCTTTTTCAGTGCGAATACAGTTTAAAGAAACACCCGTTTTCACAAGTTTTGCCTGAGTTTTCCGAAAAAAGCATCATTAAAACAGATGGGATTTCTTTTATTTTTTGCACGAAATATGTTGAGCAATTGCCAAAGTACTGCGGTCGAGTAATTCATTTTCAGGAACCGGATAGTTACTTTTTGTTGCCACATACGATAGAGCTTCACTCGGATAAAAACAAAACAAACAATAAAAGAGTAATATCAATTTTAGATGAAAAACTAAATTTTTCATTAGAACATTATAGATTTATTCCGGATAAAATGCTGTCTTCGTCTTTTTTGCTTGAGGAAAAAGAGCTTGATGATGAATATTACCGTGCATATAAGACTTTGAGTGCCTTGCACTATGAAAGGATTGCACAAGGTGCAGATATGCCTAATAATGTGTCTTTGTTTACAATGATTCGCGATTCATTGCTTGATGACAATGGTGGTGACAGTGAAAATTTAAAAATCAAAGATTTATTTAAACCATTACCGTTTGAATCAGATAAGATGAAAAGCGAAAACAATCAAGATAACGGTGGTAGTTATATAGCAAATTCTTTGGAGAAAATCGAAGATGATATATATGATTATATCAGTCGACAATTAGGATATAATCCGAAAAAAAAGGCTATTAAACCTCTGCGTAGTGTGAATAATTCCTTGTCAGCACCTATTGGCGAAAATGCTCAGGGCATAGTTGAACTTGATTTGCATGAGAAAGGTGACGGACCTCATATGCTTGTTGCTGGCACGACGGGATCTGGTAAAACAGAAACGATTTTAACATATTTGGTTAACCTCTGCAGCTTATATACCCCGGAGCAAGTAACATTATTGTTAATGGATATGAAGGGTGAAGATTTTGTTCGGAGAATAGGTGGTTTACCACATGTGGTTGGTAAGGTTACCGATGTGGACGGTGACAAAGTCGGAAACAGTACAGCATATATGCTAAAAAGGTTTTTGCTTTCTATGAATGCGGAAGTAAAAAACCGTAAAATTATGCTTAGCAAAATGGGCGTTAACAATATAAGTAGTTATATTGAAGCGAGAGCTAATTTAAATGAACATATGATTAACAATCATATTGAAGAGTCTCGAAGAGAAGAGTTGGAAAAGCTGGAAGCAATGCCGCATTTGTTTTTGGTAATTGATGAATTTACAGAATTGATGCAATTTACAGCTGAAAACAGTGGTGTGGACTTTAAATCTGCAATAACATCACTTGCAAGAGTCGGACGTAGTTTAGGTTTCCATATAATTCTGATTTCTCAGAATATTGAAAACTCTATTACTCCGGATATTAGAGTGAATTCGCGTGCCCGACTTTGTTTGAGGGTGGCAACACGTGATGCTTCAAAAGAGATGATTGGCTCTGATTTGGCAGCAAGTCCTTTGATGCCCGGAAATGGCCGTGCATATTTGCATGTAGGAAATGGTTCTCGATTTGAATATTTTCAATCTGCTTATTCTGGTGCTGATGTATTAGGATTTTCAGAAGAGCCTATTATTCTTACCTTTGCCAAAACAACAGGTGAATATCAGAAATTTTATGATTCTAAGCAGCAAAAAAACCTGGATACAAACCGTAACCAGAAAAATACTGACAATTTGGATGTCCGAGAAATCCAAAAGAGTACTTTTGAACAATCCGGTATAACTCAGATTCAATATTTTTGCCAGTGCATAAATAAGTTTTGGGAAGATATTTGGAAAGAGGAGGATCCAATCGTGCAAAAACCTCGTATTGTTTTTGCACAGCCCTTGCCCACGCATTGTTGGTACGATTGGGAGCGGGAAAATTTTGTGGATATTTCAGAAAATATGAAGAAAAAGGAAGAGCAATAATGTCAAACTTGAAAATACCTTTAGGTCGTTTTGATAATCCCGAAAAGCAAGAGCAAAAGGACTATTATGTAGACTTATATCATAGTAATTTAGCTGTTTTTGGTTCATCAATGAGCGGTAAGACGGTTTTGATAAAAACTTTGCTCCTTCATATGCATTATGTTCTTAAATTGACAGACAAAGAAGAAATTTATATTTTAGATTTTGGAAATGGGTTAAAGGATTATAATGATTTACCATTTGTTGCCGGTTATTTTAGTGCTGCTAACGAAGAGAGCGTACGTCGTATATTTAAAATATTAAACGATAAATTAAATGAAAACGCAAGGTGTCTTTCAAGTAACATATACTCTGAAGTTGAAGAGTCGAATCGTCCTTCTCATGTAACATTTGTTTTGGATGGGTTTAGTAGCTTTGTATCAGAAGAACGATATTTGATATATCAAGATATGTTAAAAAAATTAGCGAGAGAAGGTTTGTCAAAAGGACTTACTGTAGTTATTGCAGGATCGGACACAAAAGGATTCAACCAAATATCGGCATCGTTCAAAAGAATTATCGCTTTTGATTTGCCTAAAGATTCCTATTCGGATTTATATTCTGGCAAAGTAGAAAAACCGTTGATATTAAGTGGTAGAGGAACGGCAAATGATGATTTGAGTGTTTATGAGTTCCAAGCGTATCTGCCATGGGATTTTTCGAATTTTAAATCGAACGAAAACATGAACGAAAAAAATTTGCTTCGATATCTCAGAAAAAAGATTTTATTTTGGGGATTGGAGTATGAAACACCGATTTTAGATGAGATGAAAGAAGAAACAGATTTGTTAAATGATTTACTAAGCTTAGATAGTAATAAGGGAAAGCAGAACAAAGTAATCTATGACAAATTAATGTCTCGAAAAGTGAATATGCTTCCGGAAGAGCATCTTACATCGGAAAATTGGAACAAATATTGTGAATTTTCTTTTGAAAATTGCAATGGTGACTTTGTGGCTGGCTTAGATTATTATTCTTTGAAGCCGATTCCTTCGATAACTCCATCGACACTTAACTTAAAAAATGCACAAACTATAGCAATTTATGGAAAAAAAGAATTTGGGAAATCAAATCTTTTGAAATTGTTGATAGAGGCTGCTAACCGTATTTCCGATACGCATTTTTGCTTTTGGGAAGATGGAAGGCGTGCACTGTCCAACCCAAAAGGCTTAGAACGATTAATCGGCAACCTTAAACACAAAAAAATAGTCTATAACAAGGAGGAATTTCTTTCATATTTGTATGAAAATAGATATTTGTTTGAAAAAAAAGAGCGTGTTAGTCAGACTGATGACATAACATGCGAGATAGAACGAGAAATAAAAAATAACTTAAAAAATGAGTTTTATGTATGTAAAGAAGAGATAGAGTCGTGGTACAGAAAAGCGCGTAATATACTTTTGGAAAATGACAATCAAGAACAGTTACAAGAATTAGAAGAAAATTTCAAAGAAAAAATAGAAAATGAAAAAAATAGAATTGAAAAAAAATATATAAATATTCTTGAAGACAGAAAAAAAAGTTCGGTTTTAGATACAAATTATGGTGAACCAGATTCTTGTAGTTATTTAACAGTTTTTGTTGTTCAAAGCAGAATGTTTTATCAGGAATATTATGGTGATGAAAGAGATTATCTAATTTCAAAAATATCCTCTATGATTGAAAAAAGTTCATCACCAGTTTTGTTTATTTTTTCAGATGTTCAACGTATTGAAAACAGAGATTTTCAGACCTTATTCAACAACTCTGTTAGATATGCATTTTTGTTAGATGACATTGTAAGATTTATTAATATCAAGGGACAAAGAAGTGTTTTCGGGAACCAGGATACCAGCGAACTGAAAGAAAGTTTTGGATCCTGCGAATTAGGAGATGGCTTCTTCTATGATATCGATCGAGATTACATATCAAAATTGAAGTTTATACACTCGTTTCCAGATGAAATAACATAAGGAGAACAAAATGTCAGAATACAAACGTTTAGACACGACGTCATTTAACGCATTTATTGATAATAAAAGTAATTTTCTTTCGGAATATGCAGACATTCAGAAGGAATATATTAATGCGGTGGAAGATTTAACTAAAATATGGAAAGGCCGCGGATCCGAAGCATTTTATGACGATGCTATGGCAATCAAATCAAATATAGTTGGAATCGGTGATATTTTGCAAACTATGTGTGATATGTTAGAAGATTGTAAAAGTGTTTTTGAAGAATGCGATCTCTCTCTTGGAGCTGTTAATAGAGACGCTGCACAATAGTGTTTGTTCCAAAGTACAGAAATATGATAGTATGCATAGAATCAAGAAAGTTATAAACACAACAATAAGAAGACTGTGTGAAATATTGCATAGTGTCGCTTGATAAACTAATATGAACAAACCCACGAACCTCAGATTGAACTGTCCAAAATTGTGCGGACAGCACAAAAAACATCTCTACGGTAGAAAGAATTAAAATTTAAGCGACATACTGACTTCGTTTTTCGAGCGGAGTCAGTTTTGCTTATGTTTTAAAACCATACAACAGTATTGTTTCATACAAAACAAGCACAACACAAAATGTTGCTCTTGTTTTGAACACGATAAGAGATACCAAGAGAAAAGAAAAAGTCACTGCAGAGCTGCAACTCCACAGTGACCAAGGCTTTCAATACACGTCCAATCAGTATTTCAAGCTAACTAAATCTTACGGCATAACGCCTTCAATGTCAAGACAAGGAAACCCTTATGATAACTCTTTAGCTGAAAATTTCTTTTCAATTCTCAAATCAGAATGTATTAACAGAGTTAAATTTAAAACATTTAACGAAGCTCGTTTGCTGATTGATCAATATATCTATTTCTACAACAACCAACGAATTCAACTTAAAACAAAACTGACCCCGTTTGAAAAACGGAGTCAGTTTTTTTGTATGCTTTTGTTGTACACTCATAAGTTTTCGGTTTTGTTTGGAAAAATTTTATAATTTTTTCATTTCTGACAGACCAAACCTCAAAAACTTACGTCTTATATATAGAAACGGCGAAATCTGAGCTTGCAAAACATACCGTACTTTTATCCGAATATATTATCGGTTGATTTTTCGCTCTGCGGTTGAGTCGGTTCAAAAACGGCGTTATTGTTCTTTTTATTTATGTAAAGTAACATAGAACTGTAAATAATGCTGTTGAACGATTAATATTTTTATGGAGGCTTTGTATGTCACTTTATATCGGGGAAACAATTAAACGGCTTCGGAAAAAAAGAGGCATTACTCAGGAAACTCTTGCTAATTTCCTCAATGTTTCTTATCAGAGTGTCAGCAAATGGGAGAGGAATGAAAGTTATCCCGATATCACTCTTATCCCCGCAATTGCTTCTTTTTTCGGCGTTACAACAGACACATTGCTCGGAATCGAAATGATAAAGCAGGAAAACAGAAAAAAAGATTATATTGAAAAATATATACTTCTCTGCAACACCTCCAGAACCGAAGAAGCTGAACAGCTTATAAAGCAGGCAACAGCAGAATTTCCGGGCGACCACAGTATTCTTTCCTGTTATCTTTCGGCGCTTGTCAGCAGAAACGACGATGAACATGAAAAACTTATCGAAGTCAAGCCTGAGGTATACAGAATATACAGCCTGATTCAGAAACATTGTACCGATGATTATATCAGGGCAAAAACGAAGAGTGCTATGTGCAGTTATATTCAGGCTCTGAGCAAAATAGAGAACAGCGGTACCGATATTTCGGAAATCGAGCCGATTCTTGCCCAGATGCCTGTTATGAGGAACACAAGAGATTACAGAGCGATGTTTCTTTATCCTCACGGAAGCGAAAAAAGAAATATGGCATGCGCCAAAGGTTTTTCCGAAATGCTTCAGCTCCTCGGAGAAATAATAAACAGAAAAGCATCGGATATTCTTGCAAGAGATCCCGTTGCGATTAAGGCATATCTTGATTTTGTCAACACAGTAATGCCCGACGGAGACTTTGGTCAATGTTATTATCTTGTTATTTTCAATTACGGATATCTCGGAGTTATCAGGCATAACAGCGGTGATGATGAGGAAGCCCTTGAATGTTTCAGAAAGCAGGCTGAGCTTGCATTGAAATATGAAGCAATGCCCGATATCACAATTCATACATCATATCTTGTAAAAGGGCTGGAATTCAATAAAAAATCTGCATTTAAAGGCGGATATGAAAATATTGCCGATGCAATCAAAGAAGCTCTGCTTGATTCTTATCCTCTGTCAGATGAATTCAGAGCAACTGATGAGTTCAAAAAGATAATTGAATCGCTTAATGAAACAAAAGATAACTCATGAACATAAAGGGAGGCACTGCAATGAAAAAGGTGTTTAAAAAATCAGTCAGTATGTTGCTTTGTTTGACGTTGCTGGCAACAGCATTCTGTATTCCCGGCTTAATTTCTTCGGCGTCTGAGGGCTGGTCATCAATCAGCAGCTATGATGAGCTTTCGGGTATATACGATGATTTTGTTTATATCGGTACGGAAGTATACGAGACCGATTATGAAGGAAATAACCCTGTGCTGACAGACTACCGTGTTAAAGCAGGCGACTGGCTTGAAGTCAGAACATACATAAAGAGTGACCATTATATAGGAGATACCAGTATCGTTTCTCTTTTCTCAAACGACTTTTTTGACGTAAAAGACCCTAACGGCACGATGTCCGGTTCAAATGAATATTACAGCGGGGAACTTTATACCGTTAATGATATGCACCATGTGGTGGAAAGTCGGGATATAAGAGCGCAAGTCAACACCAAACCCGTATCGGAATTTACGGCATTGACAAAAACATCAAATATAGAATACCCCGAAATGTATGATGCCGTCATGGTCAACACTACACACGGCACCTCCGATAACAATCTGGCAGGTGATTATGTAAGCGATTATTGGGTATACAGCTATAAAGTTCAGGTAAAATACGATCTGGCGGACGGAATGACAGGAAGCATATCTTCTCCCCTTGAACTGTGGCAGTCAGCAATCAACGAAAGCACAGGTCAGTATGACAGAAGAAAGCGCAGTTATGTTTATCTTTCGCCCGAAAAAATCGGATACGAAACTGATGAGGTTCTTTATTCTCAGTGTGATATTATGGCTGACATCATGAACGGCGTATGCGAGATGAATGTTATCATTGATGATATGAACCATGAGTTTATAATCGGCAATGACCGTTACAACCTTACTCTCGATGCAAACGGCGGTTGTTTTGATGACGGACAGGCCGTGTTTTACGGTGATTTTGAAGCAGGAGAAGAGCTTCCTTATCTTCCGTATCCCCAAAGACCCGGATATATATTTATGGGTTGGGCGGATAATAATTACGGTGAGCTGAACGGATATCCCTCAGTTATGCCCGAAAACGATCTTAAGCTTTACGCAGTATGGGAATACTGTGAATATGAAATAACTTTCGACGCAAACGGCGGTTGGTTCCACTTTAGTAACACGGAACTTATTCGTCGCAGATATCAGAGCGATATGCAGATTCAGCTTCCCGAGAATCCCGAAAGAATCGGTTATTCCTTTGCAGGCTGGGCAACAGAGCGTGATGCGTTTGAAGCTGAAGATGTTGTTAACAATATGCCGTATTGCGATCTTCAATACTATGCTGTATGGTATCCCAATGACGGAACGGAATATAAAGTCAATTATTACCGTATGAACCCCGACGGTACATACAGCGCAGAACCCGACATGACGGAAACTTTTATCAGCAGAACGGGTGAAACGGTAATTGCCGACTGTCCTGAGATTGAAGGTTTCAGTTTTGATAATGAACAAAGTATTGCAGAAGGTGTTGTTCAGGGCGACGGAAGCCTTTTGCTTGAGATTTATCTTGAAAGAAACAAATACAATGCCGTCTTTGATTCCAACGGCGGTTGGTTCTTTTACGGAGACGATACGTTAATTTACGATATATACTACGGTGCCGAAATTCCCGAGCCTGAACCGCCCAAAAAAGACGGCTATGAGTTTGCAGGCTGGACATATGAAGAAGGTTCGGATATTATCGCCGATATCGAAAACATGAGAATGCCCCTGTACGGTATCAGGTTCTATGCCGTGTTTGTCCCCTGTGACGATACTCCGTACACCGTTGAAACCTTTATGATGAACACCGAAGGCGAATATGAACTGACAGAAACCGTTATACACACAGGAACTACGGATCATGATGTTGAATATATTCCGCCCGTAAAAGAAGGTTTAGCCGTTGATTATGATAAAAGCACTCTTCACGGAATGGTTGAAGCCGACGGTTCGCTTGTGCTCAGGGTTTACTATGAGAGAATCAAGTTTGTTGTTACTTTTGATGATTCATACGAAACAGTTTCAAGCGAATATTATTACGGTTCAATGATTGAAGAACCCGTTCAGCCCTGCAGAGAAGGATATTATTTTGACGGTTGGATTGACAGCGAAGGAAACTACACTTCTTTCCCCTGTATGATGCCTGACAGAGATATCCGATTCACGGCAATGTGGTATCCCCGCGAATATACCATTCATTATAATGCCGACGGCGGATATTTCCGCGACGGAAGCGATGAAATAACAGAAACATACCGTTTTGATGAAGTGATAACAAGACCCGATTATCCGTGCAAAGAAGGTTATAATTTCCTCGGCTGGTTAGATGAAAAAACAGGCGAAGAGGTGTATTTGCCTGCTGTCATGCCTGCATATGACATTAATCTCCGCGCATTGTGGAAAGCAGAATCATATACCCTTTATTTCGATGACGGTAACGGAAACACTATCGGAGTTTTTGAGATGTGTTACGGAGAACCGATTCTCTTTGTTGAAGCTCCCGAAACGGAAGGTTTTACATTTGCAGGCTGGATGAATGAATACGGCGAAATCTACTATGAGGAAGGTTTCCCGATGCCCGCTTGCGACCTTCACCTTTCCGCTTGTTGGACTCGTAACAAATACACCGTAATGTGGGTTGATGACGGTGAGGTTGTTCATGAAGAATTTGCAGATTTTGACAGCGTATTAAGTCATCCGAATGCACTGTATAAAGATGGATACATATTTAAAGGCTGGGAAGGTCCTGACGGTTGTATTTATAATGAAAATTCCGATTATCTCATGCCAGCCGAAGACATAACTTTCAACGCTGTTTATATTCCCGAAACAGACACTCCTTATACCGTTGAAGTTTATGAAATGCATTCGGACGGCTGTTATCCCGAATATCCTTCATATACGAATTGCTTTGTCGGCGAAACGGATTGCATTGCTGTTATCAATCCTGAAAATTATATCAAAGTCGGCTTTACCGTAGATTTTTCGTGCAGTATTTTTGAAGGCATAATCCTCGCTGACGGTTCTCTTGTTCTTAAGGTATATCTTGCAAGAAATGAGTGCGAAGTGATATTTGATACAGGTTATTCGGCTGAATCGCAAATTTATTATTACGGTTCGTTGGTAGCGGAACCCGTTCAGCCCTGCAGAGAAGGATATTATTTCAACGGCTGGACAGATGAAAACGGAAATTATGTCCGATTCCCCTTCATCATGCCTGCAGAATCAATTACATTACATGCATCATGGGTCAATGCTGAATATAAAATAACCTTTGATGCAGGCGACGGCGAATTTTCAGACGGTTATAATAAAGAAGAATATCTGTATCATTACAGTGATGAAATATACTTCCCCGAAGAACCCGTAAGAGAAGGTTTTACCTTTATCGGTTGGGATTCCGCGATACCCGAATATATGCCTGCCTGCGATATACATTTTGTTGCAATGTGGGAAGCAAATAAATACAGCATTTCATTCCTTGACGGCTTCGGAAACATTTTCCGTGAGGAGACTTTCCTTTACGGCGAAGACCTCAGCCATATTCTTTATGATATTCCGATTCCCACCATGGAAGGCTACATCTTTGTCCGTTGGGAAGAGGAATACAGCGGTAATGACGTCTTCCCCCAGACAATGCCTTCGATGAATCTGACATATACTGCACGGTGGGAAAGAAATGTGTGTCAGATTGAATGGATAAATGACGGAGAAATCTGGGAAATATCAGAAGTTGAATACGGTGCAGAAACAGAACCTCCTGCAGACCCCGTGAAAGACGGCTTCACATTCATGGGTTGGTTTGATGAGGAAGGCAATCTCATGGAATTCCCCTTCGTTGCAGAACGGGATATAACTCTCCATGCATACTGGGAAGCCAACGAATACAACATCGTTTTCCATGCCGACGGCGGTGAATTTATCAGCGGTGAACACGAAATTGAGACTACTCTCCGCTACGGCGAAGAAATCCGTCGTCCCGATTATCCGTGCAAAGAAGGTTATTATTTCCTCGGCTGGTCAACAGACCCGGGCTCGCCTTATCTTGTTGAAATTCCCGAAACCATGCCTGCGCACGACCTTGTCTTATATGCCGTATGGCAGGTGAGAGAATTTACTCTCAGCTTTGATGACGGCTTCGGAAATGTTTTCCTTTCGTTAAATATGGATTACGGCGAGGATATGGGCATTGTTGAATATATCTCCTGCCCGAAACATGACGGTTTAGTTTTCAGATATTGGGCAGACTCTGAAACAGGCGAAGAACTTATCTTCCCCTCATTCATGCCATCGCACGATATCACCCTTGTTGCCGTGTGGGATTACAGCGATTTTACTGTAACCTTTGATTATAACGGCGGATATGATTCGTGGGGAAATCCTGCAATTGATATGATTTTCCGCACAGGTGATCCTGTTGATTGCGAAATTCCCTTCAGAGAAGGCTTTACCTTCGCAGGTTGGGAAGACAGACACGGAAACCGAGTTGATACGCCTTTAATCATGCCTGAAGAAGATATTATTCTTTATGCAGTCTGGGAATTGAACAGATACCGCATCACATTCACAGACGGTTTCGGTTGGGTAATGTTTGAAGAGGAATATTATTACGGTGAAGCAATTGATTTCCGTGAAGCGCCTGAAAAAGAAGGTTATACCTTTGCAGGCTGGTATTCGGATTACGGTTACGACTGTCCTCCCGTAATGCCTGCTCATGATATCGTTCTCCACGCCTCATGGGTTGTTAACGAATTCCGGATCCGCTGGATTGCAGACGGCGTTTACGACGAAGAAACAGTATATGAATATGGTCAGGAGATTATACCTCCTGCAAACCCCGAAAAGGAAGGTTATGTGTTTGCCGGTTGGGATTCTTCTGTTCCGCAAACTATGCCGGCTGAAAATTTGGTTTTCACAGCAATATGGGAGCAAGCAAGACCTGTAATTTACAGAACAGAAACCTACACCATGAATACTGCAGGAACTTACGATAAAAGCGTTGTTTCCCACAGCATGGAAAAAAGCGGTGAGGTTTCCGCAGAACCCGTTATCCCCGAAGGATTTGAGCTCAACGATAAAAAAAGTGTTCTTACAGGTTATGCCCATACAGATGAAGAACTTGTTCTTAAGATATATATTGACAGACAGTCATTCTGCTTCACAAAAACCATTAACGGCAGTTCAACCTCTGTTGAATACTTCTACGGTTCGGTTATCAGTGAACCCGTAACACCCGAATTAAGCGGTCATATCTTTACGGGCTGGGAACCTCAGGTGCCTCATACAATGCCTGCACATGATGTAACGGTTACCGCAACTTTCAGAGAGATGACTGAGGATGAAAGCGAAAATGCCGAAATCACTTTCTACATCACTCCTCTTAAAAACGTTACTCTTAATTACGGTGAGTCAATAACATTGCGTGCATATACCAAGAACCTTCCTGCGGGAAGTGAGGTAAGATGGTCGGTTGACACAAAGGCTGTTACAATTAATCCGTCTGCAGACGGCAGATTGTGTACCGTTACCGCAGTTTCGTCGGGAGGCGCAGCAATCACCGCACGTGTTGTTGACGGAAACGGCAGAACCGTAAGTGATAAAAACGGAAATGAACTTAAAGATACCGAGACAGTATATTCAGAGTATAATACATGGCTGATGATTCTGAATTTCTTCAGGAAACTTTTTAATTTCAGTTTCTGATCGGTTAAAAATAAAAAAACTGACGGGTTTACAAATTTATTTGTTTACCCGTTAGCTTTTTTCTTAAATAAAATATTGTTTTTTTCGAAATTGTAAAATAAAATAGAATAAACGGCATTAAAACCGATAATTTTAAAAAAATTATTCAAAAACAACAGACCAACTCAAAAAAACTTTCGTCTTACCAGTGAACAGCAAAAATCAATCGGAGGATTTGCAATGAAAGAGGATACCAAAAAAATTGACGAACTTGCCAAAAAAGTGAAAAAAGGTAATAAAAAAGCTTTTGAAGAGCTGTATAAGATGACCAGCCCTAAGGCGTATTTCGTTGCACTCCAGATTTGCAATGACAAGCAAGAAGCTGAGGATATTCTTCAGGAAAGCTATATTACCGCTCTCAACAAGATTTCCTCGCTTGAAAGGACTGAGAGTTTTATGAGTTGGTTTAACCGCATTGTAGCAAACAAAAGCAAGGACTTTCTCAGAAAGAAAAATCCCGAACTGTTTTCCGAAGAGGACGGATGGGTTCTTGAAGGGCAAGAGGATGAAACCGAAGAATTTTCACCCGAAAGCAATGTTGATAAAGAAGAACTCAGAACCGCTGTTATGGATACTGTTCAGGAACTCAATGTTGAAAAACGCACCTGCATAATGATGAGATATTTTAACGATATGAGCGTCAATGAAATTGCGCAAGCAATGGAAGTTCCCGTCAGTACCGTCAAAAACAGACTTTTTGATGCCAGAAAAGAACTTAAAGCGCTTTTCGCAAAGAAGGGCATAACCGCCGCTTACAGCGTTGCTCCCTTCGGTGTTATCAGTTGGGCATACGAAGCTGCATTTGAGAATGTTGCACAGTCATTTGACGGAAGCGCGCTTGCCGCAAAAATCTTTTCGGGTATTGCTGTTGCGGGAACGGCGGCGTCTGCCGCAGCGGCAGGCTCTGCGGCAACGGGTACGGGAATATTTGCAAAGGCTGTAACGGCAACAACTATAAAGAAAGTGGTTTCGGGTCTGATTGTGGCAGGTGTTATAACGGGTTCGACTGTCGGTATAACATCTGTCGTAAAAAACAAAAAAGAAAACAGTCTTCCCACAACATCATATACGGAAACAGTTGATGATTCTTCCGTCAGCGAGGATGTGAATTCTGTTATAAATGTTGTTCAGCCTGACGCTCCGCAAGAAGATACTGCTCCGATTGTAAATATTATTCAGCCTGCCACACCCGAAGAAGAAAAAGAACACGGAGACAAGGTGCTGGATTATGATCTTATCGGCACTATGCCCATAAAAATCAACTATAAAGGCAACATTGAAACCGGTAAAAATCATCTGACATTTGAAGGCGATGACTTTATATATTATATGAGTTTTTATGCCGATAAGGCAGGATATTACCGATTTAAAGGCGATTATGAAAGCAGGTTGGCGTATTGCCGTGTCAATGTCCCGATACAAAGCTCTTCAAACGGTAACATAAAGGATTTTGCAGACGGTGAAGGAACTTATAAAGACGGATTTGTTTATTATCTTGATGAAGGCGAAAACACTCTCGTTATCGAAAAAGGTATCAGATATGAGGGCAATGAAACTTATGTTGATGTTGAGTATCTCGGCGAAGAAATAGCCGAAATCGTTTTTGACGAAGAAAAAGTGAACAATGTTGTTCTCGGATACGATGAGTATGTGGAGGGTGACATTTTGCTCTGGCAGAAACAGGAAGGTATCGATAACGGTCTGTACGGAAACATCTTTCCCTTAAAGGTGATTTTCACAGACGGAACAGAGTGTGATTTAGGTGAATGTGAGTTAACCTACCGTGTTAAGGAAGGCGAGCTGAAAGAAGGCAAAAACACAGCGATATTTACTCTTTGGGGTGAAGAATACGAAAAAGAATTAACTCTGCATCCCGTTACGGATTATGTCAAAGAAATTGAAGTGGATAATCTTGATGATTTTATCTATGCCGAAATCGGAGAAGACGGCTATGTGTATGATAAACCCGACGAAATTTATGTAACTGTTACATATGCCGACGGAAGCAAGGAAACATTCAACAGTAATGAGTGGGACGGATATATCAGATTGGATAACGGAGTTGAACTCAGGGTTTCTGCTTATCAGACCGATGTTAACCGTACTATGGATCAGCAGCTCCGCAGCAGAGGACCTCTCAAATTTGTGGTTGCAATTGGCGAGAGCAACATTTATGTTGACCGTGTTTATATAATCAGAGAATTTGACATTATAGGCTTCAGAAAAGCTCTTGATAAAAATAACCTTACAACCGCAAAAGAATATATGGACATTATAAAAGGATTCTATGAACGGACTTTAAATGAAGTTTCCGATGTTGAAGATTACCTTCTTTATTCATACAACCTTGCAGAAAACACGGTGTACTATTCCTTCAAGCTTGCAAAAAGAATAGCAGGCTTTGAGCTTGACTATGCGATTACAACCTACAGAATACTTACCGAAAACAAATTTGATTTATAAGCAAAGGAGATTACCATGAACAATTCTTCAGAAAACACAAATGTATCAACCCTTCTCATCGCAACAGAGAAAAACGGAAAAACAACAAACGTCAGAATACCTCTTACCGTTGTTCGCTTCGGTCTTGATTTAGGCAGTACATTCGGCGGTCTTAGCTCCGATCAGGTAACCGTAATCGATAGCGCCATCAAAGCAGGTCTTGCGGGAGAAATCCTCTCCGTAGACAGCGATAACGGAGAAAAAGTCACAATCAGTCTTGTGTGAAATTTTCTTGAATACAAGGAGATAATGAAGATGAAAAAAACCATAAAATCCCTCTTTGCGCTTGTGCTTACGGTTATTCTTGCTTTCAGCGGTGTATCCGCAGCTTTTGCGGCAGAAAATGAAACTATCATAACATCCTACGGCAGGGATTTCGGATATGCGGGAAAATTGAAGCTTGGAAAAACAGACATCAGGGTTAATAATGATGAACTGTTGTATTATACTTTCAATGCCGAAAACGACGGCTATTATCTTATTACTTATCCCGAAGCAATTGACGGCAACGAGGTTGCTGTTGCACGGTCGCTCGAGAAACTCTACGGCGCATACGAAGAGGTTGACGGCAGTAATACGGGTCTGAATTCACGCCTTTTCCGCTTTGATGCGGGTATCAGAAATATCTGTATAATTTTTGCCGATGAGTACGAAGAGAAAAACGCAGAAATCGAAATAGAATATCTCGGCAGTGAAATCGTTGATTTTTCTTTCCCGATCGGTACGGATTATCCGCTGATTAATAATTCCGATCTGATTATGATTGTTTCTTACGAGTATTTTCTGAACATCGGAAAGTTCAGCGTTGTTTTTGATTCAGGCAAAACATTGGAAACCGAATCCGATTATGTTTACGGCGAGTTCGGAAGCTCTCCCAAAAAGGGTGAAAATGCGGTTGACGTCACTTGGGAAGACGTAACAATCAGCAAAACCCTCACCGTAGCGGAAGCAACCGATTACATCGAAAAAGTTGAGCTTATGAACGATTCGCTTGATGTTGTCAAATACTACAGCGGACATTATGAAGAGAATGCCGACGCTCAGTACAGAATCACCTATAAAGACGGCACTCAGATAACCGCAAAAATTGACGATGAAATTGACCTTAAGACGGGCAATCCCGAAAAATATACTCTCGTCATGCGCTACAGCGACTACGGTGTGCTTGACAGCGATGAGTTATACGGCACGGTAAGGCTTGCAGGTTATGATTTTGAAGTATATGAGGTAAATCTCGTCAATGCATCCCCATCGGAAAATATAAAATATTTCTTTGATACTGTTTCAGGATCTTTCAATTATATTTCACATATCGGTGAACGTGCCGCCGCAGTTTTTGAACAGGATTCCGTTGCAGATTCTCTTCGTGAATTCGGCGCTTTTGTAACATATGTAAACAATAATTTTATTTACGCAGTCAGCGATATTTTCAAAGAACTGTCAATGCTCGTTCCTTCGCTTTTGGGCGGAGCAGTAATTATGTAAGGAGGCAGAAACAATGAAGAATTCAATCAGAAGATTATTGGCATTTTTGCTTGCGGCGGCTGTGTGTTTCGGCTCATTAACCGCTTTTGCTGCCGATAACGATACTGTTTTATATTGGTATCCTTACAATGAATCAAGTGTTATGGAGCTTGAATATGCAGGGGAATTTACAGGTGATAAGATTGTAATTGATAACGGACTTTCAGACCGTCTTTACAGAAATTATTACAGCATTGAGTTTCCTCAGACAGGATATTATCTTGTTTCCGTCAAAGCGGAAAATATATATTATTCGGATATTATCTTTCCTCAGTCAGTTGAAAACGGAAAAGCTTACGGTATCAAAGATTCTGTAAGTATCAGCCGTGAGTCAGTCGAAGACGGCGGTATAATCAGAAGCATGTATTATTTCTCTGAGGAAGAAACTGTTTTCGGCGTTTCTCACCGTAACGATGTTATAGAGGTTGAGATTGATTTTATGGGTGAAGCCATAACAGATATCGTGTTTGACGATAACGCTTTCTGCGGAATCGCCGATTATGATTTCTCGGAAAACAATGTCGGTGATGTGGACTTCTATGATGCTGATGCAAAGATAATTTTCTCGTCAGGCGAACAGCTTGATATTGAAGACGGAAACTTTGTTCTCGATGTGGAATCATCTCCCGTAAAAGGCGAAAACGAAGCCGTGGTCAGGTTCTTCGAATACAGCGAACCCGTAAAGCTGACCGTTTTTGAGATAACCGATTATATTGAAAACATAGATATTGATACTTCAGATGCAGTTACGGCAAAAATATATTACGATGACTACATCGAGCTGGAATGGCTTGATTTCGCCATGACGTTCAGAGTTACTTTTACAGACGGCACAACCGAAAATGTTTCCAATATAATCAAGCTTCCCAACGGCAGGGAGTATTTGATTTCTGTCTCTTTTTCTGAAACAGACATCGGTGAGTGTTCAGTTACGCCTGAGGTTGCGTTTTACAGTTTCGGAACCCAGAAATTAGCCCCGACCGAAGCAAGTTTTGCAGAAAACTATCAGTATCTGAACCGTGTTAACAGCAGACGTTGGTCCGATGCCGTGAGAGAAGCAGAAAGAAGCATCTCATGTCTCGGAAATGCAGATTCAACAGAAGAAATGGCTACGATTATTTTCTGGTTCCCGACTTTGTTCACAAGCGCAATCTATGACATCTTCTGCAATACAATTGAATTTCTTGAATACTACGCAACGAGATAAAAACATCGGCTTATACCGAATTTAAAAAGGAGTTATATCAAAATGAAAAGAACTTTAATTAAAATAACGGCTGTACTGTTTTCGCTGATAATGCTTTTCGGCGTTTTTGCTGCAGGTGCATCAGCGGAAGAAAACAACACCTACGGAAACCTTTATTTTTCAACAGACGGAAACAAGGTAGCGATTCTCGGCGGTATAAACTTATCGGGTAAAATTGAAATTCCGTCAACCATAAACGGCAATCCTGTTGTTATCATTGCTGACGGAGCTTTCAAAGACAGAGAAAATATTACGGAGGTTGTTCTTCCTTCGGGAATTGAATTTATCGGTAACAATGCTTTTGAAAATTGCCTTCGTATGGAAAAAATCACCTTACCTGACACTCTTAAAATCATTGGCGAATATGCCTTTGCATGGTGCTACGGTTTAAAGGAAATAGATATTCCTTCCTCCGTGGAGGATATCAGAGACCGTGCTTTCTGGGATTGCAAAGAGCTTTCCGTAATTAAACTTGATACCAAAAATCTCAAGCATCTCGGCGGCTTTGTTTTTGGTGCAACGGCACACAGCAAGGATGAAAACAACATTGAAAACGGCGTTATATATATCGGAAATCAGATAGTGGATACAGACCCTGCAAAAGCAAGCGGAAAAGTAACGGTAAGAGACGGTTCGGTAATTCTTCCCGATTATTCTTTCTATTATTGCGATGCGGTTAATGAAGTTGTTATCCCTGACAGTGTAGGTTATATAGGAACGAACTCGTTCGAAGGCTGTAACGATCTTGTTAAGCTGACTCTGGGAAAAAACGCAAATAACGTTTCCCCTGTTTCGGGTGTTACAAGAGTTTTTGTTGATATAAACAATCCTTATTATTCAAATGACAGATACGGCAATCTCTACAACAAGGATAAAAGTACCCTCTTTAACTTTGTTTCGGGAGGTTACGATTCAACAAGCTTTACTGTTCCGTCAACCGTAAAAACAATAGCTCCTGATGCATTTGGGGGCTGTGATGCACTTGAATATGTTACCATAGGCAACAGCGTTGAAGAAATCGGCTTCGGCGCATTTGAATGGTGCAGTAATCTCAAAAGAGTAATATTAGGAAACAGTATAAAAAATGTAGACGATCAGGCGTTCAATATTTCCGAAAAGTCAAATCCCGAAGTTTATTATTCAGGTACTCAGGAGGAATGGGAGCTTATTTCGTGGGGCAGTTTCAACGAAAAAATAAATAACGAAAATGTAAACATGAATTTTGATATGAGTTCAATCGGCAAGGATACAACCGTATCTTTCAATCCTTCGGATAATCCCGCATCGGTAAACTATAACAAAACAGATTCGTTGCTTGCGGAAGTAAGCAATATGCCTGACGGCGCATACCTCGTGTGGACAGTGAACGGAGATGCTCTGGAGATAAACAAGGATTATAACGGTTCAGCCTGCACTGTCAAAGCAATCAACGGCGGAACTGCTACAGTCAAGGCTCAGGTGTATACTCAGAATGACGAGCCGATAGAAAATGCCTGTGCCGAAATTACTATCACGGTAAATGACGGCATTTTCCAGAGAATAACTGCATTTTTTGAAAATCTTATTGCAAAAATTCTTGCACTGTTCAGTTTTTAATTTAAAAAGATACGAATATACAATAAAACCTCTCTGTGATAAAACGCAGAGAGGTTTTTGGCGTCCCAAGGCTAAAATATAACTGTCATACCGTTTCAAAAGTTCAGCCTTACTTTTGTATATACTATACAGTTCATTCACCAAGGAGTTTTATTGACGGGAATGCCCGAAAACGCAGGCAATACTTTGTGTTTCAACAAGTATTTCGGGCGTTTACGGCATAAAAATAACCGCTGAGAATCGTGATTCCGATTTGCTCAGCGGTTACCTTGGTCGGAGTGCAGAGTTTCGAACTCTGGGCCTCGTGGTCCCAAAATTTAGTTGTAGAAGTTTTATTGCGTTTTATAGTGCAGAAATCAAGGAATATCAACGGTTTTAATTCCACTAATGTCCGCCGTTTTCCATTGTTGTTTGGACACTTATTGGTCACCTTGTGAATATTTTCAGACGAATAATCTGCAACATCGTAAATTTTCACCCTCATAGGAAAATCAATCCTATGAGGGTGATTTTTATCAGAATGTGCCTTTAAAAATTGATTGAACAACGGTTCTGTTCATCCTGAAAAGGTTCTTGAAGAATGAAATAATCTTCTGGAAGAAGCCTCCTTTGACTGTTACGCTTTCGGTATCCTTAATTTCGTTTCCGCTTGCGTTCTTGAGAACATTGCCGTTTGAATCGACAATCTTGACTTCAACGGTCTTTGTTCCGTTTTCAAAGCTTACGTTGAATATTTCGCCTTCTCCCTGCTTAACTCCGTCAACATACCAGTAGATATTTGCATCTGCGGGCATATTGCTTGTTATTGCAGTAAGACGAAGTGTTTCGCCGTATTTGATTGTGTTTGAACCGTTGTTGTTCTTAATCTTAACGGTTGCCTTCATTCTTGCTTCTGCAGTGATATGAGCGTTGATTTCGGTTTCTCCGAGAATTTCATGTCCGCAATCGGGGCAGATATATGATTTTTCAAATACTGCTGTAAATGTAAGATCATATGCAGGCATTGCATAAGGAACTTCAGGAGTCCAACCAATGAATTTGTATCCGTCCTTTGTGGGATCTGAAGGCTTGACAATAGCTTTGCCCGCTTCATATGAAGCCTCACCGATTATCTTGCCGTCTGCAATAAACTTAACCGTATATGCATCAGGCTGAGCTTCTGCAACTACAACGGTTATCATTACGCTCTTACCGCCGTATGAAACGGTTACAACCTGTGTTCCTGCTTTATCAAGAATTTCAGGAGTACATACGAATCCGTCTGTCACAACAATTGTTTCGCCCTTGCTGTTTACTGCATTCATCGTAAGACCTGTGGGATCAAACTTATCGCCGACCTTGTAGCTTGTTTTCTGCGGTACAGTTACAATTTCAAGCTCTGTAACCTTAACCGATGTTACCGAAACATTAAATGATGTTGTCTTGTTACCGTAAGTTACGGTTATCTTCTGAGTTCCCTCTTTCTCAAGAATTGTGGGTGTACAGGTGAATCCGCTTGAAACAATTTCTGTTTTGCCATTGTTATAACTTGCAAGAACTGTAAGACCCTTTGTTGAAAGAGCATCTCCCACATAGTAGCTGAGTGTTTCGGGAACGCTTGCTATTGAGATATCTGAAATTTCAACTGCCTTTACATTTACATTGAAGCTTATTGATTTGCCTCCATATGTAACAGTTATCTTCTGTGTACCTGCTGTATTAAGCTTTGTGGGTGTACAGGTGAATCCTGAAGAAACTGTTTCTGTTTTACCGTTATTGTAAGTAATCGAAAGGGTCAGACCTTCTGTTGAGAGTGTGTCACCTACAAAATATTCGGTATTCAGAGGCATTGTTTTAATTGCAACAACTGAGGGCAGAACATCGACAACATTAACGGTGAATTCTGTGGTTTTACCATCATAAATAACCATGATTTTCTGTGCACCCTTTGCAGTGAGTGTTGTCGGTGTACAGGTAAATCCGCTTGAGATTGTCTTGGTTGTGCCGTTATTGTATGTTGCGGTAAGGGTAAGTCCGTTTGTATCAAGTGTATCGCCGAGATAATAGCTTGTCTTTGCAGGATTGGTCTTTACTGCGATACTTGAAATTACAATATTCTCAACATTAACATCAAATGTTGTTGTCTTACCCGAATAAGTAACGGTAATTTTCTGTGAACCTGCAGTATTGAGTGCTGTTGGTGTACAGGTGAAGCCGCTGCTTACGGTTTTTGATGTGCCGTTATTGTAGTTTGCAGTTATTGTAAGACCTGTTGTATCAAGAGTTTCTCCTACAAAATATGACATTTTATTGGGAGTTGTCTTGATTGCAATACTTGTTACGGTAACGGCTGTAACATTTACATTGAAGTTTGCTGTTTTACCACCATATGTAACGGTGATTTTCTGTGTGCCTGCAGTTGTGAGTGCTGTGGGTGTGCAGGTGAATCCGCTTGAGATTGTTTTGGTTGTACCGTTATTATATGTTGCGGTGAGAGTAAGACCGTCTGTGTTAAGGGTATCACCGACATAGTAGCTTGTTTTTGTGGGATTGGTCTTTACTGCAATACTTGTGAGTACAACATTTTCAACGGTTACATTGAAGTTTGCTGTCTTTCCGCCGTATGTAACGGTAATCTTTTGTGTGCCTGCAGTTGTGAGTGCTGTGGGAGTGCAGGTAAATCCGCTTGAGATTGTCTTGGATGTGCCGTTATTGTATGTTGCGGTAAGAGTAAGACCACTTGTATTAAGAACATCGCCAACATAATATTTTACTGTTGTGGGATTGGTCTTAACTGCAATACTTGTAAGTACAACATTTTCAACAGTTACATTGAACGATGTTGTTTTACCGCCGTAAGTAACGGTGATTTTTTGTGTACCTGCCGTATCGAGCTTTGTGGGTGTGCAGGTAAATCCGCTTGAGATTGTCTTGGATGTGCCGTCACTGTAATTTGCGGTAAGAGTAAGACCGCTTGTGTTGAGGGTATCGCCGACATAATAGTTTACAACACTCGGATTTGTTTTTACAGAAATAGAAGTAAGAACTATCTCTGTCCACTGTGCATAGAGGGTCTGATTTGCGGTAATGGAAACTGCTGTTGATGATGTAACCTTGTTTCCTCCGCTTGATGCAGTATACCAGCCATTGAATATGTAGCCACTTCTTGTGGGAGTAGGAAGTGTACCGTAGGTTGATGCGTAGGTAACATTCTTACTTGCTGTATCACATGAACCTCCGTTTGCATTGAAGGTAACTTTGTGTGTATTAGGTGTCCACTGAGCAAAGAGTGTTATACCTGAATTTGCTGAATATGTTGCACCTGCCGCATATTT